>JBNJEM010000330.1:0-8558 GCA_051745935.1 Planctomycetota bacterium | reverse complement strand
CCGGACGACCATTTTCGAAGACGATAATGGCTGGTATGGACTGGATGCGATACTGAGCAGCCAGCTTGGCGTTCTGGTCAACGTCGACTTTGACAATCCGCGCCTCCGGGGCATCACGTGCCAGTTCCTCGAGTACGGGCGCGAGCATTCGGCACGGTCCACACCAATCGGCGTAAAAATCGACCAGCACGCGACCTTCCGCGTCCAAAACCTTCTCCTCGAAATCCTTCTCGGCAGCATGGATAACCGAGCCACCGGCCACTTGCGGGTTCGACGAACTTGACATTGCATTTTCTCCTTTTTTAGTTTCTCGTTTAACATCAGACGCGGATTCGTGCACGCCATCCGCACGAACCTGTTGATGCCGGGTTTCCGATGAAGACGGCTTTTCAAACGTGGCCTTTACGCCGATCGCCGCCGCGGCCACCGTGGCGACAATGACCACCGGTTGCCATCCAATGCTTCCTCTCTTCACTCTCATGGTTCCAACCTTCTCGCAAAAAAAGTAGGCCCGCTGAACAACTGTTTCCGATCCCTTCTCTACTTAACACTGACGCGTGGGGCGGCGCAAGGTTACACCGAAACCAAAAAAAAAGGGTAGCCGTTCACGGGGACCGCTACACGGCCTGGACACGCAAGGCCCGCATGGATGCCGCGGGCTTGTCCCGTGGTGGTTCACGCTCGCCGCTACACACCGGCCAGACCCATCACGCCTGACGGTAGCGTGGAACGTAACGAACCACGGGACAAGCCCGTGGCATTTGCACCTAGAAAAGTCTTTCCTCAATCTGTGCAACGGACGCGCGAACGCCTGTGGATATCAGTCTTTTGCCCGTGAACGGTTACAAAAAAAGAGAACAGGGGGGCGCTGAACGGCTCTATACACGTCCCGGATCGCTCAAGCCGTATCCAACGGCACCCGCGAGGCGGACGGCGTGTTGACTTGACAACCGCAACGCGATTCAGCCCCGTCCCAGCAGTAGGTGCAGAGTTTTTCTTTTGGCAAACCAATGGCGGAGACGAGATTATCCAGGGTCTGGTACTTTAGTGTGGTCAAGCCGAGCCTTTTTCGAATTTGTTCCACCATATCGTGATATCGCCGCGAGGTGGCGTCCGAGTACTCCGCCAGTCGATCATCGTCTCCCAGTTCCTTGATGGCCCGCCGCGCGGCCAGATCCAGCACGGAACGAGAGCGGGAAAAGTTCAAGAACTTGCACCCGTGGATCAGTGGCGGGCATGCTGGTCGCATGTGAATTTCCCGGGCCCCCGCGCTCACCAATCGTTGTATCGTGTCCTGAAGCTGGGTGCCGCGCACGATTGAATCTTCACAGAAAAGCAAGCGTTTGCCGGCAATGAGTTCCTTAATGGGGATCAATTTCATGCGAGCAACCAAGTTGCGGACGCGTTGATCCGGAGGCATGAAGCTTCGGGGCCAGGTCGGCGTGTACTTGATGAACGGACGTCCGTAGGGCAAGCTTCGCTCGTTGGCATACCCGATCGCGTGCCCGGTCCCGGAATCAGGAATTCCGGCAACCAGGTCGACCTCCACGTCGTCTCCCCGGCCCAACAGCGCGCCGGAACGATATCGCACCACCTCCGTGTTAATGCCCTCGAAGTCGGACGCGGGGTAGCCGTAATAAACCCACAAGAACGCACAGATCCGCAGTTGCTCCCCCGGCGGTTGAACGGTCTCGGTGGTGTCCGCCGTGATCCGCAGGATTTCACCGGGTCCCAAGTGCCGCTGTGTCTCGTAGTTCAAATTGGGAAACGCACATGTTTCCATGACGACGGAGTGAGCCCCTGCCTTCCGTCCCAACGCGACGGGCGTCCGGCCATAGCGATCGCGAGCGGCGTAGATGGCGTTGCTGGTCATCAGCAACAAGGAACACGAACCGGATATCACCTCCTGCGCGTGGTGAATCCCGTCCTCGAAACTGTTGCCCTCATTGATCAGGGTGGCGATGAGTTCGGTGGGATTCACCACATCCCCGCTCATCTCGGAAAAATGCGAGGAACGGTTCTCGAGCGTTTTTCGCGCTAGCTGTTCAAGGTTATCGACGCGCCCCACTGTCACCACGGCATACGTGCCCAAATGGGACCGAATGATGAGCGGTTGATCGTCATAGTCACTAATGACCCCGATTCCGAGAGAGCCGCCCAACTCGTGTAAGTCGTCCTCGAATTTGCTGCGGAATTGGGCGT
This sequence comes from Planctomycetota bacterium, assembly GCA_051745935.1. Taxonomy (GTDB): domain Bacteria; phylum Planctomycetota; class Planctomycetia; order Pirellulales; family Pirellulaceae; genus JBNJEM01. The sequence goes on along the minus strand of JBNJEM010000330.1, from coordinate 6,356 downwards.
TGGTAATGTCTTTGATCAAACGTTTGAACCCCGTGCCGTTATGGACGGCCATCCCGCCCCGCACCGTTCCCAAGTGCGAGTGATAGTCCGTACCGTAGAAAAGGTCGGGGATACAGTCCTCTTTGGCCGCAACACCGCAAAACCCTCCCATTAGCTTCCTCCCAGCTGTTAGCGATACTTTCCACGTACACTTCGCACCTTGGGTGCGGAAGTTCCATATTGGCCCCACCGAGGACGGTCCGTCAAGTGGGCGGGGTGAAATGAGGCGGCGAGTTCCATTCGGCATCCGCAATCTGCTAAACTGGAATTGTTGTATATTTCAGGCGGTTGGATTCTTCCGGGTGGAAAGGTGCCCGACGCACACCGTCCTCCCGTTGGTCGGACTCGCGGCGGAGAAAGTCATCCGCGCGGTATATACACCAAATAGGAGAGATTCGTCATGAAGGGCTCTGAAACACTGTTCCCGCGCCGGTATCTGAATGTTTTGACGGCGGTGGCGTTTTTTCTAGTCGCGACCAATGCCATGGGGGAATCAATGCCGTGGCAGCGCGACACGTTCGACCCCGCCTGGGCCCGGACCCAGCCGCGACGCACAAAGCGAGTGGATCACGATCCCGGGAAGTCGGATGTGCGAAACGGCGCCGTGCTCTTGGACGCTCTCAACTCGCTCGAGCCGGGCGACCAGCTGAAGATCGCCGCCGGCCGGTTCGTCATCGCTCCCAAACTCACCCTGGATCTGCAAGGGACGCCTGAAGCGCCGATTTGGATCATGGCCGCCGATCCAGAAGACCCGCCCACCATCTCCCGGCCCGATGCGCGGCAAAACCTAATGAATGTGGGGGAACATGGCCCCTCCCGGTACGTGGCGTTGCGCCATCTTGAACTCACCGGAGGCAGCGTTGTGATTCGCTTTTACGACTGCGCCCAGGTCTGGCTCGATCGGTGCGAACTACACCATGGCGAGCACGGTGGTATTACCGTGAACTCGCGCGACACAAACCACATCCACATCACCCGGAACCACATGCACCACTTCATGGGAGGAACCGGCGAGGGAATGTATCTGGGTGCGAATCATGGCAAGGTGGTCATGCGGAACTCGGTGGTGGCCGGCAACCATGTTCACCATTGCGGTGGCCGCCAAGGCGACGGAATCGAGCTCAAACAAGGATCCTACAATAATTGGATCGTCGAGAACCATGTTCACGACACGCAGTATCCCTGTTTGATTGCCTACGGGACCGGCGGCCAGGGCGTGAACATGATCGAACGCAATACTTGTTACCGCAGCAACGATAACGCCATGCAGGTTCAAGGCGAGGCGATCGTGCGCAATAATCTGGTCATGGCGGCCAAGGCGGCCGGGTTCGCGAGCACCGATCACCAAGGGAAAACCCGCAATTTGCGGGTGCTGCACAATACGATCATCACGAGCGGGCGGGGCGCGAATCTCTCTAGTTGGGACGGTCGCGAGGGCATGATCTTCGCCAACAATGCGCTTTACACGGCCGACGGTCCGGCAGTGCGATTCCCCAACGGCGCGGCTGGCGTCACCGTGAGCGGCAACGTTGTGCATGGGGCGGTACAAGGCGTCCGCTCCGGAACTATCGAAGGAAACGGGCTGGGCGACTTCCAGTCGGTGAGCTGGGACGCCCACAAACGAAACGCGGCACCTGCCCCCGGAAGCCCCTTGCTCGGTGGCGGCGATCAGGCGTATGCAACGCGGCGCGATTTACGGAACCGGCCTCGGCGCGGCGACTGCACGGTCGGCGCGCTGATTTTGGGACCGTAGGACGCGGATGATATATTTCAGGCGGTTGGATTTTTCCGGGTGGAAAGCTGCCCGACGCAAGCCGTCCTCCCGTTGGTCGGACTCGCGGCGGACAAAGTCATCCGCGACCGGTATAACAACTTTTGCGAAAGGACCTTCGGAGCCGGGCTTTACCAGCTGGTCATCATGTAAAGTTTTCAATTTGAGTTGTTAGCGCGGAACACGGACATCGGACAGGAGAGAAAAACCGCGCGAATCAAGTCGACCACGAATGCTGTTTCCGCTTGCCAAAACCCTAAGGATTCTCAACATGAAAACCAACTTGTGTCATCTATCGATCGGCTGCTCAATTCTCCTCGCCCTTCTGTCTTCCGTGGTCCACGCGGACGACGAGGCAGAAACCAAGAAGGCCGGCAAGGTACTGATGCCGTTGGGCGATGCGACCGAGGCAATGGATACGCTCTACCCATTCTTTCGGCTCCAGGAGGCTGGATACGAGGTGGTCGTGGCCGGCCCGGAAGCCCGGCTTTACCATATGGTGCTGCATGAGGTACCGCCGAACAGTGACGTGCCGTGGGACCTCACTCAAGAAAAGCCCGGTTACCACATCAAAGCCCAGGTCGCTTTCCGTGACGTGAACCCGGAGGAATACGCCGGGCTGTTTTTGTCCGGCGGGCGGGCCCCGGAATACATTCGCTACGACAAGGACCTGATGCGAATCACGCGGCACTTCGTCACGGCGGAAAAACCGATTGCCGTCGTCTGCCATGGTATTGAAATCATGGCGGCGGCCGGGGGCCTGAAGGGCGGTCGTCGAGCCACGACGGTTGGAAAGTGCGAGCTCGATATCACGCAAGCTGGTGGCACTTATGTCAACCAACCTTGCGTGGTCGACGGCAACCTCGTCAGCGCCTCGACCTGGCACGACTACGGCACTCGCTTTTTCAAGATCTTCATTGATAAAATGCGGCAAACTAGCAGCCAATGAACACGTCGCCGACCAAACGAATGCCCTCTCTTCAAACCGCCGTCCCCGCTTGATCACCGCCCGGGCGTGAAGCACAGCACGTTTCCGTTTTCCATGGCGACGACGATTCGCTGTTGACCGTCCATGGCAATCCCGGATTTCACCGGCGGCGATTCAAGTGGACGTTGCCACGGGATTGTGCCATCGTTGAGTGAGAGGGCCGATAATTGGGGATTCTCGCCGCTCCTCTCGGCTGGGCCGCCGACGATCAGAGTGTGAGGGGTGACAACAAAAGCGGTGTAGAGTCGCGCCTTATCCGTATTCCAGATGCGCCGCCGTTGCGATCCTTTTCCCTGGCGTTTCCGCCGCGGCGCTTGTTTAACCTCGTCACCGGCCGCGCGCGAGTCCCCCTTGGGTTGTGTCCCGGCTGGAGCCAGTACGGCGAGCCGCGTGGGCTGCCTGCCATCATAGCTGGGGTTGTATTGAACCGTGGTTCCATCCCGAAACGTGTGATTCAACGCCGAGTACTTGGCGTACCGCGGATAATAGGGATAGAAGGCCGTATGGAACAGCGAGGTTACCTCGTGACGCGGTTCGTTCAGACACTCGCCCGTTTCCAGATCGTATCGGGCACGCTGATACGGGCCACCTCCCAGGAACTGCAACTCCCCGTCCCGTATGCAAAGTTCCCCTTGCAGGCTGATGCCACAATTGACATCCTTTGCCAACGCGCCGGACGTATCGTTTTTCCAGACTAGCGCGCCGCTCGCCGCGTCGAGTGCGGCTACGTATGTCCCGTCGTAGTGGGCGATGCCGGCGGCCGCGTACACCACGCCATCCTTGACAACCACGCCACCGGCAACCGGCCAGGTCGATATGAGATGTCCGTAAACGGGAATTCGTCGCGTGCGAGGGGCCAGCCGGTATGACCACAGCCTGCGCCCAGAGGCCGCTTCCAACGCATACACCCGCCCATCCGCCGATCCAAGGAACAGGCGGCCGTCTTCGAGGGTCGGCGGATAGTAGATTGGACCTCCCGTGTAAACCTTCCAGATGGGTTGGCCATCGCGATCAATCGCTTGAACCACGCCGCTGCGGTCGGCAACGAACGTGGTGTTTCCGGCCACGATGGGCGCGGTCGGCAATTGGTTTTCGACCACCTGGCGCTGCCAAGCCAGTTTGATCGAGGCGGGTACGGTATTCGGGGTGAAACTGCTCCGCGAGTGATCGTGTTTGTAAGCGGGCCAGTCGTTAGCCTTGACCGAAAACGCTTGAACTTGATCCGGGTCGCCACCGTCCGCCGACCGGAGCCGTGGTTCCGCTGGAGCCTCCGCGGCCGATCCCTCCGCCGGCCCTAACGCAACATGACCGTATAGCGAGAGTTGGCAGCCGCACATCCAGGGCCCCCAGAACAGCAGTCCGTCGGAGATGATGACGCCGTCCTGGCAGGGCGGCCGCACCGGCGCGATGTGCTCGGCCGAGTTGTCCGCCGTATTGACGCGAACCGTGCCTCCGCTCGTTCTATAAAAAACGCTGTCGATACTGCCGGTGGCCCGAGTGCACGCCCGACGAATTGGCAGCGAGGCCAGACGTTCTCCGTCGTACGAGTATACCGCCCCGGCCGTGTCGTCATTCCGTTGAGGCCCCGCGCAATAAATTCCGTTGTCGCGCAGCACGACCTGCACGTTGCCCTGCCGCTTCTGCCACAGCACATGCCCGTCCTCCGCCGACGCAACCACGAATCGTTCTCGCTGGGGACCGGCGAAAAACAACTTGCGGTCCTTGCACTTCAAATAGCATGTGGTGGCGAATCCAGTGACATAGTGCTGGGCTCGGCCGTTGGGTCCGATAGCCTGCAGCAGAGCATCATTCGAGTTCTTCCAAGCGACGTCCCCGCATTCGGCATCAAGGCAAGCGAGGAATTTTTCGGGACTGTAAAAGTAGATTCTCCCGTCACTCATGCAGACGCCCCGGGCGTCGATATAGTCGGAATCACGATAGCTCCACAGGATCTTGTTGGTACTTGGATCGATGGCAAGAAACGTGCGTCCAAACCCGAAATTGGTACGCGGGTCCGCGTAATCGTGTCCCTTCCACATGCCCCACGGCCAGTGGCCGATCCCCCGAGTGTCCGAAGTCATCGTATCGACCCGAACCTCTGGCGCGCCAACCAACGCGTACAGGATATCGTCCTCCAGGGCCATCCACTTCCAGACCGGTCCGTCGGCAAGCCCTTCCGGAACCACGATTTCGTCACGCACCGCCCCACTGGCTGGATCGATCATTTTGCAGGAGATATCGTCAGCCAAATAGAAGACATCGGGGGTTGCGATCATCGTGTTGCGGTGGATCATGAACCCGCGATGAAGAGGGCGTTTCCAGAGGATCGTCCCGTTGTAGGCATTGATGCAGAAAAGTGTATTGAGAACGGCATTTTGATTCTTTTTGTGGGCCAAGTGTCCAAAGGCTTTGAAGATGCGACCACCCGACGCCACCGTCACCTCGGGCATCGGTGAAAAAAGTGGCGTGCCGAGAAATTGGGTGCGGAACGGCGCTCGGGCGACTCGGTCCACGGACTTCGGATTGTTGTCCGGGCCGTGGTAAACATGCGACCAATCATCGAACCGGGCCGATTTGGGCTTCACCAACCGCTCGCTTCCGACATTCGCCACGCCTCCTGGTTTGAGCACGCGAAGAATCTCCGCGTTCGGCACGCGTCCCTCTACAGCGGCGGCCACGCGCATCCGGTCCGCCAGGTTGCTGGCCAGCTGAATGGAGCGATACGCGCCACGCCCGGCAAACAAGCGAGTCCCTAACAGCCCCTGGTCCGCTGCTTCGCGGCGCACCGCCCTCACATGCGCCGCCTCGGGCGTTTGAAAGTAGATCTGGAATTCGCCGTTCGCGGCCATCTCCACGATCGATTCCGGCTGCTCGGATTCGAGAAGGCCCAAGACCACACAGATTCCGTTCGGCCCTTGTAGCTCCACAACCGCATCGCTATCGGCTTGAACGCCCCGAGCGAAAGCAAACCATATCACCGTGAAGCCGACTGCCAATCCCAGGGCAATACGTGAACAAACAGGCAATCTCATCATGATCCGGCCCCCTTTTAGTGGCTAGTACCGCGTCTCTGCTAAGAAAATAATGCGACGGTTTTCGTATGTCGGTTGAAGAGGACAGAGGTCGGAGGTCGGAGCGTGATCACGACTCGTTCTGAACGTGCCCGGAGTGGTGACGACTGAATTGGCCGGTAAATACTTTGGGTGAGGCGATCATTCAGGCGGCGGTCAAGCATCGGAAGGACCCGCGCAAAATCAGTTTTACACGTGCCATGCGAACTTTGGAGGCTTTTCGCTCCACGCTGGCTCGCGCACGAAGAAACCAACTCCCCGACCTTTACGAATATCTGCTTTCTGCTGTCGCCTCTCATGAAATCGGGAACCGGCCTGACCGATTAGAACCGAGACAACGCAAACGCAGACCGCAGCCCTACAAACTGATGACCAAACCTCGTAAGCAAGAATCTCAAACACGTTAGCAAAACATCAGTGTCATTCTACCCAGTACCCAGTACCCAGTACCCAGTACCCAGTACCCAGTACCCAGTACCCAGTACCC
>JBNJEM010000329.1:0-8568 GCA_051745935.1 Planctomycetota bacterium | reverse complement strand
CTCACGAAATGTGAGATCTTCAAACAACCGCAAAAAGACATTTATGCGCTGTAAAAGACGGGCCTGGAGACCCGTCCTACGCCGTCTTTATGCAACCATGGGGTCAATTCACTTACTTTTCTTGTAACCGTTCACGGGTCGGGAGTGAAACAACCCGCTAATCAACGCCGGTAACCGCAAGCAGACAACCTTCAGAGAGTTGATAGTTCACCGGTATTGATCCGCATTCCGCCGAACTTCATCATTCGAAATTCCTTGCTCGATATTCGATATTCGCTCCTCGCTCCGGACTGATCAGACAGATCATACTTAGCCATTCACGGCCGCCGGCCGTGAACGGCTACCTTTTCTTGATTCGGAGGTTTTTCCAGTGGGTCTCCGCGCCTTCGCTTTGGAGGCCGATCGGCCCTTCGGTCAATTCACAGTCGCTCACCGTGGAAACGATGGCGCCGTTGAGCGAGATGACCATGTCGCCCCCCTTGACCTCGATCTCCATGGCATTGAACTCGCCAACCGGCTTGATGACCCGGTCGCGCGCTTCCTTGTCGAAGGTCAGTTCGCATTTCAAGTCGCGCGGGATTGGAAGGATGAGACCAAGCTGCCTGTGCATGCCTTGCACTTCAATCGAACGCGGCCAGATACCGAGCGCGTTTTTTTCACCGACATGGATCAGGCAGCCGCTATTGCCGCCAAACTTCGAATCATCTTCCAACCCCTCGGGCCTCTTGAAAGCGAACTCGAACCGCAAGGTGTAGTCGTCGTAGCTTTTCTCCGTATACATGTAGCCGGCCGGACGTCCCTTGCAGATCAACAGTCCGTCTTCAATCGTAAAGGTGCCCTTGTTTTCGGTGCCTTCCCCGCCCAGTTGAAATTTCCAGCCGTCGAAGTCCTTCCCATTGAACAGAGGGGTCCACCCCTCGCCGGTCTCCTGCTGCGCGAAAAGAAGCTCCGTACCCATGATCGTCATCATCAAAACCAGGGCCGGCGCGAAAATAGCTCGAAGGACTCTTGTCATGTTGGTTCTCCTGTAAGGCGTGACAAAGTTGTCAAGTACGACATTTTCAAGTGATGGTAAGGTCAACGGCGACACCCCACTCGCATCCCCCATTGTACTCCAGCCGGGACCGAGCTGCAGAACTTGTTTTTCGTTCCGCAACAAAACCGCGGGGGGATTGTCCAATCCCGAGGACGTTTTGGAATCGGAAATCAGGTTTTGTTACCCGCCGTCAGCCCCCAGCTCGGCGAAATGCTGCTATCGTGGAAGTGTCATTTTACCAAACTTGGACGACGTTAACGCTTTGGAGTGGACTTTTCCGTGACATCATCGTACCACGTTTCGTGGGGCGTTTCGAGACGCAGAGAGATCACCGAGGACAAGAATTCAGGCGAGGGGATGCCATGAACGGATACCAACGCATTATGGCGGCGCTGCATGGGCGCCAGCCGGACGCCGTTCCCATCATGCTTCACAATTTCATGCCGGCGGCCCGGGAGGCGGGGTACTCGATGCGTGCTTATCGAACCAGTGCCGCGGCCATCGCCAAGACGTTCATTCAAGCCGTCGAAACGTACGAATATGACGGTATCGTCGTGGACGTGGATACGGCTACTTTAGCGGAAGCGGTTGGGGTGCCGGTGGATTTTCCGGAGGACGAGCCGGCGCGATGCCGTACCGGATGTCTCCGCGACCCGCGAGAAGTGTCCGAGCTGCCGCCTCCCAATATCGCCAGCCACCCGCGTGTCCAGATATGGATGGAGGCGGTCCGGAATCTTCGCGTCTACTTTGGCGACGAGATCCTCGTGCGCGGCAACGCGGACCAAGCTCCTTTTTCGCTGGCCAGCATGATGCGAACTCCAGCCAGCTGGATGATGGACCTTCTGGATGAACGGAATCGGACCTGGGTGTCTCGGTTGTTGGAGTACTGCACGGAAGCGACCTGCCAATTCGTTCGGTTGATGGCGGAGGCGGGCGCACACGTGACGTCCAACGGCGATAGTCCAGCGGGGCCGGCGATGATATCCCCGGAGATGTATCGCACCTTCGCGCTGCCTTACGAGCAGCGGGTCGCCGCCGCCGCGCATGATCGTGGATTGCCTTACATCCTGCACGTCTGCGGCGACACGGAACCGATTCTTGCCGACCTGCTTCGCTCGGGAGCGGATGGCCTGGAGCTGGATTATAAAACCGACGCGCGAGTTGCGCGCCGGACGCTCGCGGAAAGGGCGACCTTTATCGGCAACATCGATCCCAGTGGCGTGTTGGCTCGAGGTTCCGTGGCGGAGGTTGAGCGAACGACGCGAGAGTTGCTAAGGTTGTTTGCCGACACGCCCCGCTTCATTCTCAATGCCGGCTGCGCGCTTCCCGCGACGACGCCTTCGGAGAATGTCCAAGCGATGATTCAAGCAGCGCGTTAGAGGAAAAGTAACCGTTCACGGGCAAAAGACTGATATCCGCGGGCGTTCGCACGTCCGTTGCGCATAGTGAGGAAAGGCTTTTCGAGGTGCAAATGCCACGGGCTTGTCCCGTGGTCCGTTACATTCCACGCTACCGACGGGCAGGCGTGGTGTGTCTGGCCGGTGTGTAGCGGCGAGCGTGAACCACCACGGGACAAGCCCGTGGCATCCATGCGGGCTCCCGGGTCCAGGCCGTGTAGCGGCACCCGTGACGGATACAGTCATGGCCTTTTATACCGGTCGCGGATGACTTTGTCCGCCGCGAGTCCGACCAACGGGAGGACGGCTTGCGTCGGTGGGGATGTATCGAACGCTGTAGGATTAGTACCCGATGGTGGAGGGTTCATCGAGCAAAAAGTCGCGTGGGGCGCGGTTCGTGTAGTAGGGGTAATTGACGGTGGCGGCGGCTGGGCCTGCCGGTTGGGCAACTTGTGGCGAGCCTTGTGCCGAGCCTTGTGGCGAGCCTTGTGGAATTCGGGGCACGTAATCGGGGCTGTTGCGGGGAAGGCAAGCGGCCCCGCCGCCTCCGAGAGTCGCTCCGCCGGAGCGTCCAGCATATTGGCCGTAGCCAGATGGTTGGCCGCTCTGGCAGCTTGGGTCTGAGAACTGGCCGTGGGTCTGGCACCCAACGGCTCCCATGCTCATGATGGCCAGGAGGAGCAACGTGTGTTTCATCGGATTTGATCCTTCTGCTGCAATGTCTGGGTCGAGGTCAGCGTGGTCGGCGGCGGGCACGTCGATCAACCATCCAATTCACCGGTTGCAGGAGAGCCCGGCGCGGACGCGACCAGTGCCGATAGAAAAATCATCGGCGGCAAAATCGTGAATATTGAAGGAATCGGTATTCCGATCGCTCGCCGGGGCCCAGTTAGGGGACTGAATCGACGAAACAGCGCGATGCGTCTACAAGGGTGGGCAGCAGTGGCTTGCCTGGATCGCCTTTCCGTGCGAGCGGGGTAGACGGACCCGCCGGGGGGCCATGTCGTTTCTTGGGGCGTGGCACTTCAGGCGATTGGCGGCCATGTCCGCCAGCCTTTCCAGGTTGGCGGCGGTTGACCGGGGGTTTTGGCGACCGGGGATTTTGCCGCGTCTCGCCAAGTTCACGCCCGTCGGGCTGGAGCGCCTCGCGTGCGCAGTGGGCTAAACCGTTCATCCCAGGGCAACTTTGGAGGCGACCAGACGCGTGTGTGGGGGGGGCCGCGGCGCTGCCGGCAACGGGAGGCTTGCAGGCTTGATGAATTGGGAAACCCGGTGCTATAATCGTTAAAGTCCGCCGACCGAGAACATTCGGATCAAGCCAAGTGGTTAAATTTCGCGAAATGTGATGTTTGGTGAAGCCCGGTAAGGGAGATCGACGATACGTACGCATGAAGTCAGCAAGTTGGACTTGTTGACAGCTTTACCAAGCCAGCGTCGGGCCGCCGACCAACAGAAAAAAAGCGGGGCCGGCGGCTCGGTGAAGACGGAACGATAAATCGTTTCAAGACATCCGTTTGTTTGTAGGACCTAGGAGCCCTCCCAATGAAGAGCCGTATGATTCTTTCTGCCCTGTTGGCGGCCAGCTTGTTATGTTTGGCGAGCACCTCAAACGCACAGGCTGGGATTTTTGGTGGTGACAAAGGCTGTGAACCGAGTTGTGGTTATGAGCCCACCTGTGGTCATGAAGTGACGTGCTGCGATCCCTGCGGCGAGCCGCGTGTTGGCCTGTTGCAGCGCATTCGAGCCCGGATTGCGGCTCGGCGTGCGTGCGGTAGCTGCTGCGAGCCGGTGAGCTGCGAGCCAGTGTGCTGCGAGCCGGTGAGCTGCGAGCCAGAGTGCTGCGAGCCAGAGTGCTGTGACCCCTGCGGCGCGCCGCGTGTTGGCCTGTTGCAGCGCATCCGAGCCCGGATCGCGGCCCGGCGCGCGTGCGGTAGCTGTTGCGAGCCGGTAGGCTGCGAACCGACCTGCGGCGCCGAGCCGACTTGCGGTTGTGAGTAGTTCGCGTGCAATAGCGGAGGGTACGGCTTGAGGGCCGTGGCCCTTGGCGTGAAATCCGCACATGGCCCCCGGGAGCTGGACACGGCACGGGGGCTATTTTCATGGCGTCCGGTCTTTCATGGGCTTTTGGGAAGCCTCGATTCGCCTCGCGCGCGTCAAGGTCAATTCCAGCTGGTATCGTCTTTCTTGGTCCCGCAGAGTGCCACGTCCATGCCCATGGCGGCGGCCATGGCGGCTTTGGCATCCACCACCCGGTCCGCTTCGTCGGCCGATTTGGCATAGGCCACTTGGACGTGGTTGGCTTTGTGGCGAGCCATGAATTGGTCACGTGAGACGCCGTACGTCACGGCGTGCATGATGGGCCATTGAGGCGTGGTCGCCGCCCATCGCCGTTCTGTTTCTGCTGGTGGCAGTTTAACGACACCACCTCGTCCCACGTCCATCTTGAGGCGGTTGTTTTCCACGAAGATCCGTGACCAGACAATTTCGCCCGGTTTCGAGATGCCTTTAATCGTGCCGCCGCCGTTGGGGAAGTACATGGCCGGTTGCCGCTGGCTGGATGCCCCCTTCCAGCCTCCGGCGAGATGGGCTGGCGGCACCGAGCCGCTGATCAAGAACACCCACACGTATTGGTCGGTGGAACCCGATTCATCCCAATCTCCCCACCGTACGTCATGCAAAGTGGTTTCCACGGGTTGCCGCATGGCGCGATGAATTCGTCCGGTCATGAGCGCGTCGAGACCCGCGCATTCGTCAACTTCGTTGAAATGGGGGAGCGGCTGGCCTCGATAAAGCACGCGTTTTCCATCGCGGCTTTTGACTGGGGGGCGCTGGGCGTTGTTGAGTGTTCCCTCCACCAAGTCGCTGGCTGGCAGCAAGTCCTTCAGTCCCTGCTGGTACTGGATGCCAATCAGATCACAGCCGAAATCATCGGCGATGCGGAGCGCGGCGATATACATCTTGCATTGCAACAGGATCTGTTCGCCGGTCAGGTGCTTCTTGTGGTTGGTGCCCGTCTCGAATGTCATGCCTTTCTTTTCCATCCACTGCCGCACCTCTTTCGCTTCGCTGTTTTTCACTTGCATCGTTTCATGGTACAAGGCCGATTGGCTCAGCCGTTCCTTGTACACGCCGGTTGGATTCAATAATCCGTCAGGGAGGATTGCGTTGAACATCCCCATGCACCCTTCGTCGAAAACACCCATAATGGCTTTCTCTTGGCGCAGTTGCTCGGCGAGCGCTTCACCTAGTTCGCGCTCGTCCGCGCCCAACGTGACTTTGGACAGCGGCGTGACATGGCTGGTGCGATGCTGGACCCGACCTTTCTCCAGCCATTGTTTCAGTTTCCGGCGAAATTCCGGAGCCGCGAAATCTTCGCCCCATAGCGTGGAGTACTTTCTGCCAGCTTTGGTGAGAGACCCGTTGAGATTCAGCATGCCGACTAAACCGGGCCATGTTCCCGACCAGTTCGCCACCGTCAGGATTGGGCCCCGATGGCTGATTAGACCCGGCAAGATATGATGTGAGTATTGCCAAACGGCTTCCGCCACGATCAACGGGGCGTCCGGGTCGAGCTGGGAAAACACGTTCATTCCCTCGCACTGCGTGCTGATAAACCCGTGTTTGGCGGCGGGATCGTATTTGTGAGCTCGGACGACTCGATACCCGGCATCAGCGACCGCATCCGATAAAGCAGCTTCCATCCCTTCTTGAGCGGCCCAGCAATTCTGATTGGCGGACAATCGCAGGTCACCGTTGGCGACCACGTAGACCTCATTCTTGCGGGCTTTGTTAGGTTTGGCAATTCTCGGCAATTGATAGGTAGACATGGCTCAACTTCCAACAATATTCCAACAATACTTGTAACACTTCAGCCGTCTGAAGTAGAATCCTATACCGGTCGCCAATGACGTTCTCCGTCGCGAGTCCGACCAACGGGAGGACGGCTTGCGTCGGGCAGCGTTCCATCCGGAAGAATCCAACCGCCTGAATATAGCCGGTCGCGGACGACGTTCTCCGCCGCGAGTCCGACCAACGGGAGGACGGCTTGCGTCGGGCAGCGTTCCATCCGGAAGAATCCAACCGCCTGAATATAGCCGGTCGCCAATGACGTTCTCCGCCGCGAGTCCGACCAACGGGAGGACGGCTTGCGTCGGGCAGCGTTCCATCCGGAAGAATCCAACCGCCTGAATATAGCCGGTCGCGGACGACGTTCTCCGCCGCGAGTCCGACCAACGGGAGGACGGCTTGCGTCGGGCAGCGTTCCATCCGGAAGAATCCAACCGCCTGAATATAGCCGGTCGCCAATGACGTTCTCCGCCGCGAGTCCGACCAACGGGAGGACGGCTTGCGTCGGGCAGCGTTCCATCCGGAAGAATCCAACCGCCTGAAATACAATCGAAAAACCGCCCGTGTTTCATTCATGCCGATCCCGGCATGGTCCACGCGAGCATGGCTAATCAGCGAACCGCGGGAGGGAAACCGGGTGTCCCTGCTTGCATGAGCTTAAACCGTAAGGCACCGCGTGTAAATCAGGGCGCGTGGATCCCCCGGCTTTTTGTTCCATCTCCCGCTCCCAGTCTCAGCCATGGCTCGATGGTTCGAACTGGATTGTGGAGCCGGGGAATCACGGTTCCACACGGAAAATCGGGGGCGCGGCTGATTGAGCTGATTGACAATGCGCCGGTCCGCGGGACAAAATAACAGGTGGTTGCCACTCCATGTAGGCGAGCGTGGGGTGAGAGGCCATGCCCGCCAGCTAAACTGGATGTCATGCGTCCGCCGCCGCCAGCGCCCGTGTTTGACGTTGCTGCTGGAGATGACTCGGGCGTTTCCGATCGCGTGAAGTGTTTTTCAGTGGGTAACAAAAGGTGGTTTCCGCTCCCAAAACGCCCGAGGGGAAAGGAAACCTCGGTGGTTTTGTTATGGCTTCCTTGGCCCGTCAAGAAAGAGGCGTGACCTTATGAATGGTCCTGTTATACCGGTCGCGGATGACTTTCTCCGCCGCGAGTTCGACCAACGGGAGGACGGCTTGCGTCGGGCAGCGTTCCACCCGGAAAAATCCAACCGCCTGAAATATAATGGTCGATCGCGTTGCACCCTGTTGCTCGGGTTGGTGGCAGTTGTCATGAGCGGCTGTTTCAGCGGCGAGTACACCCGCCGGATGAAGGAAACAATGGAGCATGTCGAGGAGAAGACGCGGAGAGCCCAGGCCGTGTTCGGCCAGGCTTCCGAGGTGGTGGACGCCTCGGGAACATCGACCGGGATTTCGCTCCGCATGCCCGTCTTCGTGGATGATAACGCCAAATCGCTTGTGGCTGGAGAACCAAACGCTCAACCCCCCTTCGTTGATTTGCCCGGTTTCGCGTATGCCTACGAAATTCCCTTGGATGAAACGCCCGCTTACGTCTATTTGGCAGCGGTCGAGGCGGCGGATGTGGAAACCGCCGATGAACTGGCGCGGGACGTGCAAACGACGGTGGGCCAGACGTTTTCCGACGCGGCTTGGGAAGAGGCGGCCGTGGAAGGTTTCTCTGGCGGTACCAAGCAGTTCAAACGATTGAGAGTGGTCGGGCCACAGGAATTTGGGACGACAAAAACAGAGGGACAATTCGACCTCTACCTCGTCAGTGCCTCGAATTACCATGTGTTGATCGGGTGGCGAGCTTCTCTCGAGACGGATCAAGCCCACGGCTTTTTTGAAAAAGTGGCGATCGCCATGGGGACCGTGCAGGGAGCTTCTTGAGAGCCATGACGGCGGGCGGCAGGGTAGCACTGGCTGAGCGGCAGGGTGGCACTGGCGGGTGGCAGGGTGGCACTGGCTGAGCGAGCGGGGGAGAGGCGTCCACCCCTGACAGCGCTAAACGCGAGCGGAGCCAGTGTTCCGGACGATTCGGAGGCCCGTTGAATTTCGGAAGTTGTTTTTCAGTGTCCCGTTGGGGCGTTTCGGCGGGTGGCACTGGCGGGTGGCAGGGTGGCACTGGCTGAGCGAGCGCGGGAGAGGCGTCCACCCCTGACAGCGCTAAACGCGAGCGGAGACCGTGTTCCGGACGATTCGGAGGGCCTGGCAGGGTGGCACTGGCTGAGCGAGCGGGGGAGAGGCGTCCACCCCTGACAGCGCTAAACGCGAGCGGAGCC
>JBNJEM010000328.1:0-8583 GCA_051745935.1 Planctomycetota bacterium | reverse complement strand
GACGGGCCTGGAGACCCGTCCTACATATACTGACGGGCCTGGAGACCCGTCCTACATATACTGTTTGCAACGTTAGGGTCTATTGACTTCTTCAGGCCCTCTTTGGTGGGGGAAAGGGCGGCGTATTGGGAAAAGCTTGGTCTGGAAACCAGCCCAAAACCGGTTGTGACTCATCGATGAGACGCAAACTGGATTGTGTATCACAAAACCCGAATTTTGAGACACAAATTGAAAAACCAGTAACGGCTGGATGTTTACGTTCTGTTTTTGGCCCAAGAAAGTGCTGCCTGACTAGCCCCCCCGGGCGTAGACACTCGAATTCCCTTGTTGCTGGCTGGCTAATACGGTCGCCTTACCCCGCTGCAGGAGGCCGCCTGACGCTGATTGAGGGGCTAGGCAGTAGCAATGCCGGTAATCCCAAGAACACACAACTCGCAGTGGCTCGCGTGCTCTGGCCAGGGGGGCGCATGCGAGGGGAAGGGCTATTGTGTCTCATGCATACGCATCAAAAATTCTTGTGTCTCAAGATTGCGGATTTATGAGACACAAAGCTTCCAAGCCTAAACAGTGTATCATAGCTTCACCCGACCCTCAGCCAGGGCAATCAATTCTCTAAACATCAAAACGGCTGGTCGGCTTCCACTGGCCTCGCGGAGGGGAATTAACATGTGCTCATCTTGTAAAGAGCGAAGAATCCGCATGGCACTGGCTTTGGGAATGCCCGAACGACCGACGAAGTCTGTTGTACGAAAGATAGGACGGTCGAAAAGAGCATCGATCGTTTGGACAGTAAATTGCGTGGCGATGACCTCCGGTACCCGTGTTTTCATCTGGTCATATAGCTCGAGAATTGCCCGCGCTCTTTTGGTATTCTCGCGGGCTTGTTCAGCGATGGCTGTCAGGAAGAACAGCACCCATTCATCCCATTCGCCAAACTCAGTGATTCGATACAGCCGCTTGTAATATGCGTCCCGATTCCGCTCCAAATAGGCACTAAGGTAGAACATTGGGCTCGAGAGCATGTTGTACTGGTATAAAACAAGCGGAAGGATTATACGGCCAACCCGGCCATTCCCATCGTTAAAGGGGTGGAGAATCTCGAACTGGGCGTGAATGGTCGCTAGCTGCACCAACCGGTCTTGTTCCTCCTGATGAATATATCGTTCCCAATTGCTCACGTATTCCGGCAGTATCATGGGATCCGGTGGGACGAACTTAGCCGATTCGATTGAGCTATCAGCGGATCCGATCCAGTTTTGCACTTTTCGCAACTGACCGCGAGCTAGGTCCAGGCCCCGCACCCCTTCCAACAACGTAGCCTGGATGTTAAGAATCAGGTCCAGGCACAAAGGACGTTGCGTCATGTAATCAATGGCTTCGCGCATGGCGCGACGGTAATTCAGGACTTCACGAATATCCCCTTGTCGGTCAGGATCTGCTTGTTCGGATGCCTATTGCCCAGGCGAGAGGGTTCAGTTTCCTGTCGGGTGCATTGATTCTGATTGGCACATGTTCGATAGGCTAGTGCTTGTAAATGGCCAAAGGGTTGACGATGGTGGGTTCCTCGAGGGCCTTAGTTCTGAAGATCCCGGTACGGTTTGGCAAGCGGCCAAAAAGAGAAAAAGCCGGGCAAACGCTGGAAAGGACACTCCTGACTAATGCCCCATTACACGGCAACTGCCAATGGTAGCATACTGAATATCCGGAATTTCTTTAGCACATGTCGTTCTTGAGTGGGGACTCCTACCTGTCCCCATAAGTGGAGTGTCAGTGCATCAGTTTCACGCACGTTCATATGTATTTGGGAATGGGATCTCACTTGGACGTTGGGAGTTTCTTCGATGATTAGCAAAACTATGCATTATGTGAAGTGGACGGTTGCAACCGGATTACTGCTAGCATATCTATATGCGGGAAGCTACTTTCTTTTGATGATGCCCGGTTCTTGTGTCGACCTGTCGCATCTTATTCGATACAAGTCAACGTGTCGTTTCGTGTGGCCCCGTGATGCCGGCCCTTTTCCCGCCATGCGCGTGTTTTCAGCGACGCCGGAAAACTGCGTCTTCGCGCCCATGGACAAGCTCTATTGGCATTTGCGCCCCTCTTATTTTTTTGACGCACAAGAAGTTGGCGATAAGACTGATGCTTGATCAGTGTTGTGAATCACGGCGATGCGGAGTGGGACAATGTGTGCAAAGACCTATAAGAGTAGATGCCTTTCAATACAGCCTGCTATATTCCTCGGCAGCTTGCTCATTCTCATTCTAGCTCTCTTCGGTGCATGGTTTTTCCTTAGGCGATTCGCCCCCGTGGAATTTTGGTTAGTTTGGTCCATTCCCATTACTGTATGTCTATTCCAAGTGACCATCAGACGTCAACAGCGCGCAGCGTGGCCCCTGCTGACGGTCAGTGTTGCCTCGGTTTGGTACGTCTGGTTTGCGTTGATCTCTGCCATAACAGACCCGGGCTACACGTATACGATTATTGACATCGGCTGGATACTGTCGGGAATGATAACCCCCATCGTGTTGTATAAGCTAATCACATCACTGCGTGGGAACCGTATCGCTGTCGCCGTTTCGGCTCCGTTGCTTATTTCAATGACTGTGGGGTTTTTACATTTTATCGTTAAGTTTTTCGTAAAAGTGTTGTGACACAGCCTGGAATGTGGATCACCGACAATATTGGGGTTTTTTGTGAAAAAAGAGTAACCGTTCACGGCCAAGAGACCAATATCCACGGACGTTCGTACTTCCGTTGCACATCTTGAAAAAGGGCTTTGCCGGGTGCAAATGCCACGGGCTTGTCCCGTGGTCCGTTACGACCGCCAGCAGTGGTGTGTCTGACCGGTGTGTAGCGGCAAGCGTGAACCACCACGGGACAAGCCCGTGGCATCCATGCGGGCCTTGCGTGTCCAGGCCGTGGGGCAGCGCCCGTGAACGGCTACCCCCAACCGTTGTCAGATTGTCAACTGCCTGCCGTGTCCCATGGCTGCTCGCACTCTTGGTCGGACGATATCGGACAAGCAGCACTGTTTCTTTGGAGGCCGTGGCAGCCATCCGTTGGACGCGACCGCGCGGGCCAGCGACATGGTGAGTTACACAAGGACGGGCCGACAAGGTAATCCGTAGTCTTCCGTAACCGACAACCATTTCGATGTTTTCCCTCCTTTGAATCCGCTGAGTACTCTGTCCGACCAAGGATGGTTTTAGGGTGATACGTGTCTGCTTGTCCGCGTGCTCAACCACTGGCGGAAACTGATGCTCTTTCCGCGCGAAGCCGGCGCCCCACTTGATAACAACATCCGAGAACGTGCCCCGAAGAAGATCATTCTTCATCGACAGAACAGTTACTTCTTTGTCACCCACAACGGTGCTCGCGTCGCGGATCTCTATACGAGTCTCATCCACGCGCGCGAAGTGAACGGCATTAGTGCGTTCGACTATCTCACCGAACTGGAGCTGCACGCGGAGGAACGAGCCGAGCGCCCCGAGGAATGGATGCCCTGGAACGACGAAGCCACGCTGGATCGCGTGAACGCCGGCCCGCCATGCCCGGTGCGACTCACCCTCTCCACGTCCGCCGATTGCGCCGCGACACCCAACAGGCCACGGTGAACGCGCACGCCGGGCGACGTCAGGCGGCGCGACCGCCGCTCGAACAGCGATACCACCAATGACGGCGTACGACAATCCGAGCTGTTCCATGATCCAAACCAGGTCTCGAAGCGCGCCGACCATGTCGTTCATAGCGGCTCCTTGATGCGGGCAATGCCTTCGAGAATCCGGCGATTGCGTTCGTCGTTCTCGCGGCGCAGCAAATCAAACTTGCGCTGCACCTCATCGGGCGTCCCGAAAAACAGATGCGGTGTATTTTCGCGGATCATTTCGCAGGTCATTTGCAGCCGCTGACCGGGCGTCATTTGACGATAGGCCTCCAGCGGAGGGGCGACTGCGGTAACAATGTCGTCTTGAGCGTCCGTGCGGAAGGTCGAGCAGGCCAGCTCGTGAGCTCCGAAATCACCACTCTCGCGTGCCGACCTTGTCCTGACAGGGGGAAGGCCACATCGCGGGCGTCGCTACCGGCGAGACGCTCGCGGACGCGGCGGAGTCCGGGAACCTGAGCATGCCACAACATTCCAACCCCGAGAACCGGGAGATCCCATCGCTTTCCCAAT
The DNA here is from genome assembly GCA_051745935.1 of Planctomycetota bacterium. Taxonomy (GTDB): domain Bacteria; phylum Planctomycetota; class Planctomycetia; order Pirellulales; family Pirellulaceae; genus JBNJEM01. The sequence continues at coordinate 4,406 of JBNJEM010000328.1, read as the reverse complement.
TGACCTTCGATTGGCTGTGGTCAGCGAACGTCACGGGCATGAAACGTGTCTTCGTTGGTATTGGCGGGCCATGCCTGATCGAAGAGGGACGCCTGACACTGCCGCGGATGCTTCGTGAGGAGGGCTACGCCACGGCGCTGTTCGGCAAGTGGCATATCGGCATGACCTTCCTGGACAAAGACGGCCACCGCATCAAAGACTCCAAGTTGGAGGGGATAAAGAGAATCGACTACTCGCGCCCGATCCCCGACGCTCCGATCCATCGCGGTTTTGACCGGTTCTACGGCACCGTGAGCTGTCCGACCACGGACTGGTTCCATGCCTACATCGACGGCGACCGTGTCCCCGTTCCGCCGGAAAAGCCCTTGGATAGGGACAAGCTGCCCAAGCATCCACCCTATACCCTCGACTGTCGCCCTGGCGTGGTAGCCCCCAACTTTGACCTCGAGGAGGTGGATCTGGTCTTCCTCGATAAAAGCCGGAACTTCCTCGAACAGCATGTCAGGAACCACCCGGACACGCCGCAACGGTTGATCCACCGGGCCGCACTCATCGGAGGTTATTCACCGATGCGGCGGCTAGTGCAGGTCGTGATCCTGATCGGCTTCTTCACCTTGTTTCTTTACGCGTGCCTCCCTTACACGGTTTCTTCGCCACGGGACGGTGACAAGATCACGTCTCACCAGGCGGAAGCGGATACCTGGCCCTCGCACCATGCTGAAGACTTCCTTCGCAAGGAGTTCCTGCCAGCCGAAGTGTTTCTGGCGATCGACCCTCTGGTTAGCATCTCAACCGCCATTGCGTCCGAAACGTGGGTATGGTCATTGACGTTCGCCAGCCCTATACTGCTCGTTTGGGCGGAAGAGGGCAGTCGTTCGCCGAGAGCGCGCGGCGGTTGGGGAACATGATCGCTGGATAAGGAGTGCATGCCATGAAAAGAGCCTCTAAGGTATTGGTTGGAATGCTTTTGGGAATTGCCAGTTTGGGGCTCTTCGGGACCGCCGAGGCACAGGACAGGGACGATCGGACAGGGGGAACCGAGGTGGATTGGGGTTGGTGGCCTGGGCCTACTCCTCCAGAGGCTCGAGATGCGCTGATGAAAGGTCCTTGGCCCAGCGAGCGAGATCTCGAAAGGATCGCAGAGTTGGCGCCTCAGAAGCCGGTGGTGGCGCCTGCCGACTCCCGCAGGGTGCTTGTATGGGGGCGGCTGTGGGCGCACCGGGGAAACGCCTATTGCCAGGAGGCCGTGAAGATTATTGGCAGAGAGTCGGGGGCCTTCGACGTGGTGGGCACCGACGATCCCCGCGCCCTTCTTCCTGAGTCGCTCCAGGGCTTCGATGCCATCTTCTGGAACAGTCTCCACACGGCGCGTCCTTTCTTGCCGCAGAACTGGAAAGAGCTGCCGCCGGACGAGTTGGCGGAGGCCAAGCGGCTCGACGCGGCGGTGAAAGAGAGTATCTTGAAGTTCGTTGCGGCGGACGGCAAGGGCATTGTGGGCGTCGTGGGCTCCCTTGCCGCTTTCCATGACTGGCCGCCGTACCGTGAGATGATGGGAGCGTATTACGGAGGTCATTATCATACTGACATGGTGATCCAGCTCGAGGACCCTGATCATCCCCTAGTCGCCTGCTTTAACGGAAAGCCTCTTGAGATCAGCTCTTTCGGGTACTTGCCCGGGGAGCCGTTCTCGCGTGATAGACTTCGGGTCCTTCTCAGTCTGGACATGACAAAGACGCCGAACCCGGCCGAGCTGGAGGGGCAGGAATGGCTGAAATCGAATGTGGAGCGGGTGGAAGGTGACTTTGCAATCAGTTGGGTTCGCCCGCACGGAAAAGGACGGGTGTTCTACGTGGCACTGGGCTACAACCCTCGGGATTACTTCAATCCGGTTTTTCTGCGCTATTTACTCGCAGGGACTCAGTTCGCGGTTGGGGATCTGCCTGGTGATACGACGCCGAGCGGCGAAGATACGGCGCCGCGGTGGGATTCGGGCGGCGAGTGAATCGTGAGGCGCAAGTCGCGAGAGCGGCCACGAGTGTACCATAACGACTTGGGGAAAAACACATGACAAAGGACACGACAACGACGCGAACCAGCCGCCGCACGTTCTTGCGGAACTCGGCCGTGGGCGGACTGGGCCTGATCGTTTTGAAGAACAGCCGCTCGGCATGCGGCTATCCTGCCAACGAGCAACTGCAAATTGCCGTGATCGGCGTTGGCGGACGGGGGATGGGATTTGTTGGTAAGGAGGGATGGTCCTCGGTGCAGGCGGAGATAGGTGGCCGCATTGCTGCCCTGTGCGATGTGAATCAGGAGAGGGCCGCCCGAGCGTTTGAACTCCATCCCGACGTCCCGAAGACATCATGATAGGCCATGAATTACAATGGCCCGCTTGAGGGGGTAAAACTTGCGTCCGGATCCCAATGACCACATGGCAGTCACTTACCTAGCCCACGACAAACATCATGCTACAGACGTGCTTTTTCCCAACGCCAGTTCAAAGGAGACTTCAGCCATGACGAGTACATCAACCAGATTGGCCGCGCTGTTGGCCGTGCTTGTGGCGGTACCGAGCGCCGTGACGGCCCAAGTGGAGGAATTGCCCGAACACCGCCAGAAGGAAATCTGGGAGGCGGTGCCCGAAGAACCGCGCGTGGAGCCGCAACAGGCTCGGACCGTACTGGTCTTCAACACGCCCGACCACCTCTATCCGGAGAAGGACCCTCACGCCGGGTACTGCGTGCCCTATGGCAGCTACGCGATGCGGGCCCTGGGCGAAAAGAGCGGCGTCTACGAGCCGGTGGTCACGGGCGATCTGGCCATGTTCCTGCCGGAGAACATCGGGCGGTTCGACGCCATCGTGCTGAACAACACGGCGGGCCCTTGGATCACGCCGTCGGACGCTGATATGCAGCGGCCGGAGTTCCGCGAACACGGCGAGGACAAAAAGGCCGTGGAAGAGGTGTTGCGCAAGAGCCTGTTCGACTACGTTTCCAACGGCGGGGGAATCGTGGGCATCCACTTCGCCACGGGGGCGAACTATCACTGGCCCGAGTTCCTGGAGCTGCTCGGCGCCCGATTCGCCGGACACCCTTGGAACGAAGAGGTGGGCATCCGGGTTCACGAACCGGACCATCCGCTGGTGGCCGCCTTCGATGGCAAGGACTTCCGCATCGCCGACGAGATCTACCAGTTCAGCGACCCTTCGGATCGTAGAAAGCCACGGGACTGGTCGAAGGTTCGTGTCCTCCTGTCGATCGACAAGGCCAACACCAACATGGACGCCCAGTGGATTAACCCGAATCTGGAGGAGTTTCCTCAGGCCTGGGTCCGGCCCTATGGGAAGGGACGCGTCTTCTATACCGGCTTTGGCCACCGGGCCCAATTGTACCGCAACCCGACCGTCCTCCAGTTCTATCTCGATGCCATCCAGTTCGCCTGCGGGGACCTCGACGCCCCTACTGATCCTCGCCCGGCGGCGGATGCTGCCGAAGCAAGCGGCGGCGCGCCCGAGGGGTTCATGTCGCTTTTCGACGGCGAGACTCTCGATGGCTGGGAGGGCGACCCGAGCCTCTGGTCGGTAAAGGACGGTGCGATCACCGGCCAGACGACCCCGGAGACAAACCTTAAAGAAAACCAGTTCCTGATCTGGAAAAACGAGGTTGAGGACTTCGAGTTGCGGTTGAAGTTCCGGCTGGACGGCGGCAACTCGGGGATTTATTTCCGCGCCCATCGGCGTGCCGAGGGCGAGGACCTGCGCGACCCGGTGGTGGGCATGCAGGCCGATTTCGACAGCTCAGGGCGCTGGGCCGGTGTCATCATGGAATACCTGCTGCGAGGCGTGCTCGCGGAACGCGGCGAGCAGGTGGTGATTGAAAAAGACGGCACGCGGCGTGTTGTCGGCTCGACCGGCGATCCAGCCGAATTGCTCAAAGTGGTCGAAGAAAAGGCCTGGAACGACTACACGGTGGTGGCCGAAGGGGGCCGGATCGTGCTAACGATCAACGGTGTCACCATGTGCGAACTCGACGATCGCGACCCGCGCCGGTTGGAACGTGGCGTACTGGCGCTTCAGGTCCACGTGGGTCCGCCCATGCTGGTGCAGTTCAAGGATATCTACTATCGCGAGTTATAACAAAAGCAGACACGCTGGTTTTCTCGCTGGTTTTTCTGATTTTCGCCGTGGGTTTGCGAGCTTGGCCAAGCATTTGTAAAGCGTGATGGCCGGCGGAAGACGCGATGTTAGGGGACGAAGGGGCAACGCGGGGGGACAGCGAGCGAGAGGATGGACCGGGAGGGCATGGGTGAGGCTGGGCTGATGAAAAACCCGAAAATCGGACAAAATAGAACAAGTGGGTTGTCCCGAGTTTGTCGCGCGTGCTTGATTGAAGAGTGGAAGATTTCGC
>JBNJEM010000327.1:0-8597 GCA_051745935.1 Planctomycetota bacterium | reverse complement strand
CGGCTTGCGTCGGGCAGCTTTCCACCCGGAACAATCCAACCGCCTGAAATATATTCTACTAGACTCGCAATCCACCGGATTCGTTACACGATACCTTCAAAAGCCGAAACACGAACATCCGTCAACGGTCGCGCCAGTGGGGGACGGGACGGTGGTTGACGGCCCGTCGTCCTCGACCGTGGCGGCGCCCATCGATTCAGTGGTGGTGCTCGGCGGGCCGCACTCGCGTCCGTTCATCTCCCAGGGACCGTGTGAGCCGTTCCCGCAACTGGAGCCGCGCGCGCAAGAGTCTTACTTTTACGTTGCTCTCGCTAATCCCCAGCAGCTCCGCCGTCTCCCGCGTTGAAAACTGTTCAACATCCCGCAAGGTGAACACGATCCGATAGTTCTCCGCCAGTTCGTCGAGTGCCGATTCGAGCATCCGCTTGACTTCGGAACGTTCGGCGAGGTCGGCGGGATCGTTCTTCCAGTACGCGATAAACTCTGGATGGGGCAGCGGACCTTCCGTATCGTTTCCAGGTGAATCCACCTCCAGGGGCACGTGCCGAGTGCGCCGACGTTTCTGCAACATGGTCAGGGCGTGGTTGGTCGCGATTCGCAGCACCCAGGTGGCGACGCTCGCTTCTTCCCGAAAACTATCAAGCTTTTCCATCACTTTCAAGAAGGTCTGCTGTGTGGCGTCTTCTGCGTCCTGCCGCTGGCGCAACAACCGCATGGCCGCGGCAAAGACACGGGGTTCCAAGCGATTCACGAGGGCTTCGAACGCTTCCCATTCGCCCTGGCGGGCACGGCGCAGCAGGTCCAGATCACTTATGACGTCTCCATTGTCCATGGCGTTAAACTCTTCACAAATCGGTGACACCCGAGCCATCGAAAGAGGGCGCGGCCTTTTACGGCCGGTAACGCAATCTGCCTGCTCCTCCAAGACTCCTTGCTCCATCCATACCGGTCGCGAATGACCTTGTCCGCCGCGAGCCCCACCAACGGCAGGACGGCTTGCGTCGGGCAGTTTTTGATTATATTCATTCTCATGTAATTGTCATGTGATTGTGACTGCATCGCGGCGGACATTTTTTTGTCGCTCATCTTTTTGTCCAACTGTCATTGCAAGACAACATGCAAGACAAAAGAATATCGCATTTTATCCAAAGTATTCAGTGGCTGCGTTTCCGCCCCTAAAACACGCTAACCGATTGGAAGCAAGCAACTTACGCTAGAATAGAGCTGGAACATTCGTTGCGTCCATCGCTCGAACCGAAGTGGCCCTGTCCAACGAGGCTCCACGCGACCATTGGCAAGAGGGTGCTATTCGGAGGAGGGTGCGGTGTTACGCGCTACACGACTCGGCTCGTACAGTGACGCCCTCACCCCGTGTGGCCGATCATATCGCATTCGGCCGTGGACTCGGGGCAACATATCCACAATTCGCTCTGGAGCCACAATGCCTTCCTTGAGCAGAAATCGGGCGTAATCCGGGAACGAGCCGGAGCAGGTGGGATCGAGGCATTCCCGCAACTCGGAGATGGGAGCCGACCGATCAATGGCGGCGTTGAGCGTTGGTGTCACGGCCAGCGCCTCGTAAATGGCCACTCTGCCCGATTCCCCACCGGCGGGCCCGCCGGCGGCGGACCGACCGCGCAGCAAGGGCTGATCCCATTCACCGTCGAGGACTCCGAGTTCCGAGAGCTGAGCCATGATCGGATCGTCCTTCGGGACCTCCTTCGTCCAACCCGGCTCGAGCCGCGGCAGAAGCTGCTGGGTAATCACGCCCTGAAGCCCGGCTGTAATGACATAAGGGGGGACTTTCAAGTCCCGCAAGCGAACAATGGCCTCTAGCGCGGAATAGGTATGAAGTGAGGAGAGGACAAGATGGCCCGTGGTCGCCGCCTCCGCCGCCATGGCCGCCGATTCAGGATCACGAATTTCCCCGACCAAAATGACATCGGGATCCTGTCGCAAGACCGACTTCAGAACCTTGGCGAAGTCCATGCCCGATTCGTGATTCACCTGGATTTGGGTCGCAAAGGGAAGATCATATTCCACGGGGTCCTCAATGGTCACGATATTCTTCGTCGTATCCTTGGCAACCACCGATTGCAGGGCCGCATAGAGTGTTGTTGTCTTGCCAGCCCCCGAGGGGCCGGTAACCAACACCAGCCCGCTAGGGCTACTAAAGAGCTCACGAGCCAGTTTCTCGAACCAAGGGTAAAGGATCAACCGGGACAAATTGCCGTACTGTTTGCTTGGCGCCACAATGCGCAATACGATTTTTTCCCCACCATGGCATGGACTGGCGGAAACGCGAAACTCAATGGGATGATCATCCGCTTGAATCAAAAACCGTCCATCCAGAGGTCGCCGTATGCGAGTGGTATCGAGCTCGGAAAGAATCTTGATGCGCACGATGAGTTGCCGGTGAACGATGGCCGGTATGTCTTCATTCAACAGGACCATCCGCCCATCAACTCGCAGCCGCACGCGTGCCCGTCCTTGATACGGTTCAAAGTGAACGTCACTGGCACCACGGCGCAACGCCACGGTTAACAGGCGGGACAGAAAATCATCTTCTCGACTGCCGGCCAACGGTCTAAGCACCCCGTTGCTATCCTGATACGACATGTCTTCAAAGGGCGTGTGCTCGGCCACCGAATCGAGTCGTTCCCCCAGCAAGCTGCGTCCCCGCTCCTCGAAATCCTCTTCACTCACGGCAACAAACTGTACATGGTAATCCCGCAACACGTCCTCGATAAACGAGCGCGCGCGAATGTCCGATGGATTGACCATGGCCACCGTCACCCGGTCCCCCTCCTCGTCCACCACGAGGCTGCGAGTCACACTGGCTACTCGCTGCGGCAACAAATGCATCACCGACTCGATATGCGGGAAACTTTGAAGTTGCACGAACCGAATGCCCTTGACCATGTCCTGAATCCGGTGTAAGCGAGCCGCCAAGGCGCGGCATACGGCCCGCGTGAACGCCGGCGAGGACTCAAACAGATCCGCAATCACCTCTCGACCGATCCTGATCGCTCGCCCGGCTTCAACCGCCGCAACCCGAAAAGCCGCCGTTCGCTGCAGCAACACCGACTCCAAACCAAAAAAATTACCCGCATAGAGCCATTGTGACTGGGTATCCATACCCAGCTCGGGTTGCTCCACGTACTCCACGCATTCTCCCTCAAGCAACACGTAGAGCGCCGGATCCCCACTGCTCGATTCACAAATCAGCTCGCCGCTGGAAAAACGTACTTCCCGGGTCGCCTTGGCCAAACGAGTCAACTGTTCTTGGTCCAGTTCGTGGAAAAGCTGCACGGTCTGGAGAAATTTCACAATCTGCTTCGTGTTCACGACCCACTATCCTCTAATTGAAAGTCAAACTGTAAACTTCGCCGCTCGACTAGCTGGTAAAGCCCGGCTTTCGAGGCCTTTTCGGCCATGACTGTACCCGTCACGAGTTCAAATTCCATCCACCTGGACACGACCTGAAACCAGCGATTTTCCAGTGTCTGGACCGTTCGAAGGGCGCGAAACGCTTACACTTTGAGATTGAAAGTCCCGCCGTTCGCCCCAAACCGTGGCAGCCCGTTGGTGGTGGCCTCCGCTAAGTTGGTGAGGTTGAACCAATAGCGCGTCTCTGGCAGAGCGTATAAGAAATGGTTTGCAAGCTCGCTGGCCTCCAATCCCCATCACTCTATTCGCCCATCCTACCCCCGCTCGAAAGCCCCTGCAAGCCGCACGCGAGGATTGTTCCACCGCCGCGCCCCGGAAAGCGCGCCGCCCGGACAACCAATCCGCCGAGACAATCGCCACGAACCGGCGGCGTCCCGGCTCGCCGCCCATGCCCGACCACCATCGAACCCCACCCCACGGTTAAAATCGAGCCAGGAATCGCTACACTCTTGTTCCATCCGGCCACCAGAGCGGCGTTGCGGGAAGGCTCCGCCCGGTTGTTCGCCCCTGTAAACGGCCAACGCTGCCCGCCTTGGTTGATGCCGGCGTTTGGCAACCGTCGCACAAGCCGCCACCGAACACAACCCACCGCCTCCCGGCCGTTGGATTGGAAATGCTTGATTACGTTGGTGTCGTTTACGTTGGTGTCGTTTGTAATCGCCTCGCGCATAACACCCCGTCACGAACCCCGGGGGAACGGGTCATTTGGGGGACGCCTCGAATCACTTGTTGGGTGGCGTGAAATCCGAGTGATTGCGTTATACCGGTCGCGGATGACGTTCTCCGCCGCGAGTCCGACCAACGGGAGGACGGCTTGCGTCGGGCAGCTTTCCACCCGGAAAAATCCAGCCGCCTGAAATATATCGCTTTTGAGCAAGTAGGCCCGTCCAACCCCTTGGATTTGAACGGACGGCGGTGTGAATCTCAGCACGAATGCGCATCTTCGAAGGGCCCTGCCATGCAACTTTTTCTGATCCGCCATGCTCAATCGGAAAACAACGCGCGATCGCAATCCCAGAGAATCGACGATCCAGCGTTGACACGTATTGGCCATGAACAAGCAAAGCGTTTGGCGCGGCGGGCCACCGAACTGCGCCTGACCCGGATTTACACCAGCCCGTTTTTGAGAACCCTACAAACCGCCAGGCACCTGCAGCACGCCACCGGCCTCGCGCCCCAGGTCCGCGTACCGCTCCACGAAAAAGGAGGTTGCATCGCTGGCACCAGCACGCGCGAATACGTGGGGGCCCCCGGCATGACACGCCCACAAATCAGTAAACAGTTCCCAGGCTATCGCATCCCACCGGAGATCAACGGGGAAGGGTGGTGGGGCGGCAAACCGATGGAAACGTCAGACGAGGCGGTGAAGCGAGCCAACTCGGTGTTGCACGCGGCGTGCCAGGAATTCGGCGACTCCGATGAGCGAATTGCGTATGTCATGCACGGCGACTTTCTGTTACTGCTCCTCGGCTGCTTCCACCCCGCCCCGCTCAACGTGGCCTGGAACGCGTCTTTGAGCTCCGTCTCCATTCGTGGCGGCACTTTGGCCCTGGAGGAATATGCCTGCGTGAACCATCTTCCCAACTACCTGGTCACCTGGTGAGCGCTTCGGTCGTTACGTTACGGGTGAACGGTTATGGATTCTTGGCACACGCTGGGAAACGGGACGGTCGCCTTGCCGCGCGCCATCAAGAGAACCTCCGTGGCGCGGGGCGGGTTCTGGCAAAGAGGCTGCAAGCGGGGGGGGATTCATGCCCGCGCATAGTCGCATGAGCGGGGCGTGGCGGCGAGCTACACCGTCTGTTCAACGGGCCGTCTGTTCAACCGGGCACGTCCATGGTAGTCTACCCTATTGTTGCATAAAGACGGCGTAGGACGGGTCTCCAGGCCCGTCTTTTACAGCGCATAAATGTCTTTTTGCGGTTGTTTGAAGATCTCACATTTCGTGAGATCTGCGGACACCAGATCAAGTACGATTTCGTACTTGAAAAGACGAGCCTGGAGAGCCGTCCTACATATACTTTTTGCAACGTTAGGGTCTACAGTCCCGCCCACGTCACCTCGCTGCACGGGCACGGGTGACGGCGGCGGCGACCGTCGTCGGTTCGGGGCACGGGGATCCTCGCAACGTTTTACAGCCCGCAACAATACGTGGTTCCCGCTCCCGAAACGCCCTAGATGAAAGGAAACCTGACGGGTTTTGTCAGGGCTTCTTAGCCGTCTGACGTGTGGAAAACGTTCCGAAAACTCGGAGCGGCCCCGTGCGGGCCGCCGCCCGCCGGAGCGTTCCGTCATGCATCGAACCCGTGGCCGAGCGGACTCTGGCCTTGCGGTTGAGAATTGCCGTGCGACTTGTGCTTTGCGACTTGAAAATGGAGGATGAGCTCGATGAAATCGCGTATGTTCTCGGTTGCCTTTCTGGCAGTATTGGTAATTTCGGCGCGTGCCGCCCTATCGTCGGAGTGGAAACCGGCGGACGGCCCGCTCATGACTCAATGGGCCAGGGACGTGGCTCCCGACAACGCCTGGCCGGAGTATCCACGACCGCAGATGGTCCGGGACGATTGGACCAACCTGAATGGGCTTTGGCAGTACGCGATCACCTCGAAAGAGGCATCGACGCCGGATGACTGGGACGGGGAAATACTCGTACCGTACCCAGTCGAATCCGCTCTCAGTGGTGTCAAGGGACGCGTGGAACCGGATCAGCGGCTGTGGTATCGCCGCGAGATTGAAATCCCCTCGACCGATGAGGCGCGCCGTTGGTTGCTCCACTTCGGCGCGGTGGATTGGAAAACAACCGTGAGGGTCAACGGCCAGGAAGTGGGGCAACACGTGGGAGGCTATGATCCATTCACGATTGACATCACCGATGAGGTGAACCCCGGCACCAACGAAGTGCTCCTCTCCGTGTGGGACCCGACCAACGAGGGCTACCAGCCGCGAGGCAAACAGGTTTTGAAGCCCGACGGTATCTGGTACACCGCCGTTACGGGAATCTGGCAAACGGTGTGGCTGGAACAGGTGCCACGCCAATACATTGAATCGATCAAGGTGGTTCCGGATGTCGATGACGGCACCGTTTCCGTTACCGTCGACGCGCCCGCCGGCCTTGAAGTCGCGGCGGTCGCCCTCGACGATGGCGAAAAGCATGCCACCGCGACGGGAACCACGCAAGAGGCGATCACGCTGAGTCTGACCAACCCCAAGTTGTGGTCGCCGGACACGCCACATCTTTACGATTTGAACATTACGTTGCTCCAAGGACACACGGTCCTGGATTCAGTGTCCAGTTACTTCGGCATGCGGAAAATTGAAGTCCGCAGGGATGACGAGGGGATCAATCGCCTCTTTTTGAACAACGAAGTGCTTTTCCAGTATGGGCCATTGGATCAAGGGTGGTGGCCGGACGGACTCTACACGCCCGCCACGGATGAGGCCATGAAATACGACATCGTCATGACCAAGAAGTATGGCATGAACATGGCTCGCAAACATGTCAAGTATGAACCCGCTCGCTGGTACTACTGGTGCGACCGGCTCGGCCTGCTGGTCTGGCAGGATATGCCCTCGGGTAATGCGGGGCAGAGCGCGGAGTCCAAAGCCAACTTCCGCCGGGAACTGCGAGCGATGCTCGACGCGCTGCGGCATTTCCCCAGCGTCGTGATGTGGATTCCGTTCAATGAAGGTTGGGGCCAGCACGATACCGGTGAGATTGTCAAGTTGATCCAAGATTACGACCCGACCCGTCCGGTGAACGAGGCCAGCGGGTGGACCGATAAAGGGCATGGATCGATCTCTGACGGGCACAGTTACCCCGGACCGGCCATGCGCGACGTGGAAGAGGACCGGGCGGTGGTGCTCGGTGAGTTCGGCGGGCTGGGACTGCCCGTTGCCGATCATACGTGGCAAGCCGAGGAAAACTGGGGCTACCGTTCGTTCGAGACCCGCGAAGCGCTCAGCGATGCTTACGTCGAGCTGCTGGGGCGCGTGCGGCCGTTGATCGGTCGGGGACTCGCCGCCGCGGTCTACACCCAAACCTCGGACGTCGAAATTGAAGTCAATGGGTTGATGACCTACGACCGTGCCGTGGCCAAGGTAAACGTCGCTCGCGGCGCCGCGGCCGCCGAAAAACTCTACCTCCCCCCGCCCCTGGTCAAGACGCTCGTCCCCACCTCCGAAACCGAAGCCCGGCAGTGGCAATACACGACCCAAAAACCCGGGGATGATTGGAACGAGACCGACTTCGATGACGCGAATTGGAAATCCGGCCCCGGCGGGTTCGGCACGGACGGAACGCCCGGTTCCACGGTCCGTACCGAATGGAACAGTTCCGATATCTGGATTCGGCGCGAGTTTCAGTTGGATGCGATCCCGACGGAAGGCCAGGTCAGCTTGACCATCCATCACGACGAGGACGCCGAAGTCTTCATCAACGGCCAACTCGTTAAGTCCCTGGAGGGCCACACGACCAGTTATGTCAACCTGCCGCTCGGATCCGATGAGGTCGAAGCCCTAAAAGTCGGTAGCAATGTGATGGCCATCCATTGCCACCAAACCCGCGGCGGACAGTATATCGATGCCGGACTCAGCGTTACGGTGGAACGCGAGTAGTCCAGGCCTCACGGGTCATGACTTTATACTCAAAGTGTAAACGTTTCACGTCCTTCGAACGGCCCAGACGCTGGAAAAGCCCTGGTTTCAGGTCGTGTCGAGGTGGATCGAATTGGAACCCGTGACGGGTGCCGTCCTGGCCGCGAAGGCCCCGAAACCCGGGCTTTACCAGCTAGTCGAGACATGAAGCTTACAGTTTCAGTTTATACCAACGTCCTTTGCGTCCAGTCGGCTTGCCCGGGGAAATGACAACCGGCAAGCCGCGCGGCGCGGATGACCGGGGTAAAGGATGCCTCGCCTTTCGAGTCTGAAGACGCGGTGCCTGATCTTGGCCTCCGAGTATACTGAAAAAGGAGATCGCCATGAAGTACAAGATCGCAATGCACCGCACCGACGAAGGGATCGGCGTCCGTGTCCCGGCCCTGCCAGGCTGTTGGTGGGCTGATGAAAAACCCGAAAATCGGACAAAATAGAACAAGTGGGTTGTCCCGAGTTTGTCGCGCGTGCTTGATTGAAGAGTGGAAGATTTCGCG
>JBNJEM010000326.1:0-8610 GCA_051745935.1 Planctomycetota bacterium | reverse complement strand
CTTTTGGAGACGGCAACGAACCGCCGATGAAACTGAAGGAACTTCCTCCGCAAACGATCCTCATCGCAGAGGTCCGCTCATCCGGTATCCCCTGGCCAGTACCCGGCGATCTAGATATCCGTACAATGCCCGAGACAATCGACGGAGCGGACGGTCAAGGGATATCTGGTGCGCACGACGGCTTTCACGTAATATTCGCGGATAGGCAAGTGTGGTTCTTGTCGAACAGCGTACCATTCAACCTTCTCTCCAGATTCTTCACTGTTGCGGAAGCTAGAAAACACGACCGCGAGAAACTCCTGGCGCCGTATGTTCGCGAGCGTGGACCTGAACCCCGTTCATTGGACGGGTATGACCGTTGATTAAGATGTAGTAGACGGAGCTTAGCGGCCCGCGGGCCCTTCATGGGCCTAGCGCGCGGCCGCTGAAGCGTCTCCCCCGTATTACGGTACCTGAAAACGTCCCCCCTCCATGGAGTCGCGCGAGTTGATTTTGATTTCGGATTTTGTCCAATTCCAGCTTTAGACATTTGCGTGGTATACCTGCTCGGGCGTCCGGTATTCCAGTGATTGATGCAGCCTTTCCTTCTTCGGGATTAGCGGAATAGCCAGTCCACGTGGCGATGACAGCGCGCGTGGAAGCAGCGTTGGGGAGTAGGGGAGAACGTCCGGAGCGGGGTGACTCATTACTTAAAGGGAAAAACTAAACGAGCCTCCGATCCCCGTCTACGGGGTCCAGGCGGGGGGATGTGGGCCGGAGCGGCGTGCCGGGACGGGATCCAGGCGACGTGAGAGGATAATGGCCGAAACGGGGGACGGAACGCGGTCATTTGTGCGGTTTTCCCTATCCATGCGGCCAGACGTCTTCCGTGTGATGTCTCGGGGCGTTTAAAAACATCCATGAGCGTCTCCGGTGTTGAGACGATCGGGCGCGCGGGTCGGGTGGCACTGGCTGAGCGAGCGCGGGACAGGCTGCCATTTCTGACAACGCTAAACGCGAGCGGAGCCAGTGCACGGTTGCCACTTCCATTGCGTGGTGACATGTTTCGGTCACTGTGTACAGGCCCTATCCCCACACTGGCTCCGTTCGCTCAGTCTCAAGGCAGTTAATACGTGACTGATGTCGCACACCCTTTCACTCTTCCATCCCGTTTCAGGAATACATCGCTCACTCAGCCAGTGCCACCCGACGTCTTCCACCGATTATGGTCTCTTCTTTCGGGAATAGCAGAATAACGGTCCCGCGTGACGGTGACGGCGCACGTGGAAACAACGTCAGGGAGTCGCGGAGGACGTCCGGAGCGGGGTGACTCATTACTTAAAGGGAAAAAGTAAACGAGCCTCCGATCCCCATGTAGCGAGTCCAAACGGGGGGATGTGGGCCAGAGCGTCGGGTGGCACTGGCTGAGCGAGCGCGGGACAGGCTTCCATTTCTGACAGCGCTAAACGCGAGCGGAGCCAGTGCACGGTTTCCATTTCCCTCGCGTGATGACATGACGCGGTCACTGTGTACAGGCCCTATCCCCACACTGGCTCCGTTCGCTCAGTCTCACGGCAGTTAATGCGTGACTGATGTCGCACACCCTTTCACTCTTCCATCCCGTTTCAGGAATACATCGCTCACTCAGCCACCCAGAGATTTTCGTCGCGATGTAATTGAAGAACACCTCATCGCCCTCGATCTTGGTCAGCCGGTTGTTGGCGTTCATGACCCGGTTGGCATGGCGTGCCAGGTAGCCGACGACCTTGTCGCTCGGCTTGCCGTTCTGAGCGGACTCTGGCTAGCGCGTTTAACCGCAATCTCGCAGTGCCGATCGGCTGCCGAGTGTCCATGGCTGGCGTGCAGCCACCGATCGGGTCGCGGCCATACCGCTCCAGGCATCGCTCCCCGACCCTGGGGATCTGCCCTTTCTGGAGGTAGCCGCCACGAACGGATCCGTTCTGGTGACCGGGAACCTCCGCCACTTCCCAAAGAAGGCGTGCCTGGGGCCAACGGTCCTTGGCCCCAGGGATTGTCTGGACCTTCTGCGGCACTTGGGCACCTGAAACTGCTTGCCAGGAGATGCTGGTACCACGGAAGAACCGATTTGAACCGGCCTACAGTTTTTTCCTCCATGCGGTCCCGTTCAACTTATCGAGACGTTTGCGCAATTCATGCCCTCAGCTTTTCGCGAACGAATCAGCGGTGATCGGTCATTGTGGATTGCGTCGACGAGCGGGCCAAATCTGTCTACCGTCAGTGGGACTTTCGGGAACTCCCTGGGCATCCCAATCGCCTGTTCCTTTCCAGCCAGCAGCTTGGTTTACTGGTAAATGAGCGGTGACATCCACTACAATGGGACTTGTCGTTTTCTACGGGCATGGCCTGTGCAACACTGGCTTTAGATCCGGCGAAATGGGTTTACAAGCGCGTTCAATGCCCATTGCACCACTGCGATTCACGGGTATTCCATTTGGGAGCACGAACATCATGAAGAGAGCCATGAAATATGTTTCATGTGTGGCGTCGATAACACTTTTCCTTGCACTACCGATTTCCTTGGAAAGGTCCATCCTGGCTCGGGAGACAAGCCCACCGAATATTGTGCTCGTGATGACGGATGATCAAGGTTGGGGTCAGACCGGCTATTACGACCATCCCGTGCTGGAAACGCCCAATTTGGACGCGATGGCCGCCGGAGGGCTTCGATTCGATCGGTTTTACGCCGGGGCTCCGGTTTGCTCCCCCACTCGCGCCAGCGTATTGACCGGTCGATCGAACATGCGGACGGGGGTGAACAGTCATGGTTACGCGCTGCGCCGGCAGGAGAGGACGCTGGCTGGGGCGCTGAAAAAGGTCGGGTATGCCACCGGGCATTTTGGCAAGTGGCATTTGAATGGCATGCGCGGCCCGGGCGTTCCGATCCTCGCCGACGATACGCACAATCCCGGGGCGTTTGGTTTTGATGAATGGCTTTCGGTCACCAATTTCTTCGATCGCGATCCGATCATGAGTCGCAACGGGGAGTTCGTGGAATTCAAGGGAGATTCCTCGGAGATTATCGTTGGCGAGGCGCTGAAGTTCATCGGCGACCAGGCAGCGAGTGCCACGCCGTTCCTGGCGGTTATTTGGTACGGAACGCCACATAGTCCGTTTCGAGCGGCTGACAAGGACATGGAACCGTTTGACAATCTGGACGAGCGATCACGGAAGCATTATGGCGAGCTGGTGGCGATGGATCGCAGCGTCGGCGCGCTCCGCGAGGGACTGCGAAAACTCAACATCGCCGATGACACGCTTGTTTGGTTCTGCAGCGACAATGGCGGTTTGCCACGAATCTCGCCGGAAACCGTCGGCGGTCTCCGTGGCTTCAAGGGCAGTCTATATGAAGGCGGGCTGCGAGTGCCTGGGATCGTGGAGTGGCCGGCTCATATCAAGGAGCCGCGTGCCACGCATTTTCCGGCGGTGACCATGGATATTTTTCCGACTATCGCTGATATTGTCGATCTGCCTGATTCCGCGACGCTGGAACCGCAAGACGGGATCAGTTTGCTGAAGCTGTTCACCGAGCAAATGGCACGGAGAGACAAACCGATTCCGTTTTGTTGCTTCAACGACACGGCCTGGCTGGACAACGAGTACAAGCTGATCCGGCTTGCAAGAAAGCGAGATACTCCAGAGTATGAACTCTACAATTTGGCAAGCGATCCCAAGGAGCAGAACGACCTGTACCGGGAAGAGCCCGAGCTGGCCGAACGTCTGCGAACGGAAATGGAAGCGTGGGTGAAATCGATGAACGCGAGTATAGCGGGCAAGGATTACCCTGCTGGCAAAGTGCTGCCGGGCGACCCGGAGCCTCGGTTCTGGATGGAGGTTGATGCGTATCGTCCGTATTTCAGTGATTGGGAAAAGCGTCCGGAATACAAGTCGCGTCTGCAGCGGAGAAAATGAAGCGGCGTGTTTGTGTTTCAAATGTTTTATCTCAAAGTGTAAGCGTTTCGCGCCCTTCGAACGACCCAGACGCTGGAAAAGCCCTGGTTTCAGGTCGTGTCCAGGTGGATCGAATTTGAACCCGTGACGGGTGCAGTCATGGCCGAAAAGGCGCCGAAAGCCGGGCTTTACCAGCTAGTCGAGACGCGAAGCTTACAGTTTGAGTTTTATGTTTTCGAGGCCTGGAAGTGTTGCTGGGAACCGTGAATTCAATCGGAGATCGCCATGTCCATTACTGGCCGATGTGTGTTTTGCGTAGCCATGTTCGTGGCCGTTCCAATATCAATGTCAGCAGAGGGCGCTGCCCCGGGTGAACTGAAGCAGTATGCCGCCGCACTGGAGCGTAACCTTCATGAATCCGTGGTGGCCTTTTGGCTGCCGCGTTCGATCGACGAGGAGCACGGTGGGTATCAGATTAACTTCGACATCCACGGTGATCCCAACGGTAAAACCACGAAGGGACTGGTCACGCAGGCACGCATGCTCTGGTTCTGGTCTCACATGGCCCGTGCCGGCGCGGATGGGCCAAAGTTCAAACGGCCGGACTACCTGGCGGCGGCGAAGCACGGCTACCGCTTCCTGCACCGCCGTCTACGCGACGCCGAGCATGGTGGGTATTTCTGGGAAGTGGACCAGCGCGGCGTGGAACCGCTTCGCCCGAACAAACATCTGTACGGGCAGGCATTCGCACTGTACGCGTTATCGGAATACCATCTGGCGACCGGGAACAAGCAAGCGCTCGAGCTCGCTCACCAATTGTTCGCGACGTTGGAGCGGCGCGCGCACGACCGGCGGCATGGGGGATACCATGAGTACTTCACGCCCGATTGGAAGCCGGTTCCGCCGGACGAGCCGGTCTACATGGGCCTCGCGGGCGTGAAGCTCATGAACACCCATCTGCACCTGCTGGAGGCGATGACCACGTACTTTCTGGCTTGCGAGCACTCTGGCGTCGGCACGCGTCTGGCCGAACTCATGGAGATCCAATCAAACACCGTCGTGCGCAAGGCCGACGGGTTCTGTACCGACAAGTATCGAACGGATTGGACCCCGATGCTCGACCCGCCCCACAACGTGGTCTCTTACGGTCACGACATCGAGAACGTCTGGCTGCTGATGGATGCCCGCCGCGCCCTGGATCTGCCGCAGGCCCCGCTGGTCGATCTCTATCACACGCTTTGGGATTATTCGATCGAGTACGGGCTGGATCGCGACAACGGGGGGCTCTACTACACCGGTCCCTTTCACGCGGCAGCGACCGACCGCGATAAATCCTGGTGGGTGCAGGCCGAGGTTCTTGTTTCCGCCCTCCGCATGCACGAACTCACGGGAAACCCGCGATACGCGGAGATTTTCGAAGAGACCTGGCGGTTCGTCGACGAAAAAATGACCGACCACGAACATGGTGGTTGGTATGCGACCGTCAAGCCCGACGGGTCCGTCAGCGGCGATAAGGCGAATCTCTGGAAGAGCGCCTATCACAACGGCCGAGCGCTCCTTGAAGCCCTCGAGATTCTCGAACGATGAAGAGTGGACCGCAGCATTGCAAAAAGTGTTCTTACAGCCCGTAACAAAACCGAGCGGTCGCTTCCAAAACCCCTTGGATTACGGGGCATCCGCATGGCGTTGTTATGGGGTCTTGGTTTGCCGACGGAAATCAAGAGCATTTGTATCGGTTTAGCCGTATGCAGGTCAAGAATTGCCGGCCCCCCCCATGATGAGATTGTCTCATGGGGGTACAAGACTTGTCGGCGACTACCATGTCCAGCCCCCCCCGTCTCCCCCCTTTGAAAACCAGTGACCGCTTCCGAGGCCATTAGTTCGGACGGGCTGAAGTGTTACAAAAACCTTCTTGTCCTCGAATCTTCCTGTCCTCGAACCTCGAATCTTCCTGTCCTCGAACCTCGAATCTTTCTGTCCTCGAACCTCGAATCTTTCTGTCTTAAAATCTTCCTGTCGTTCCGTATCGTGCAAGGAAGAGAAGATCCGAGTGTCTTTTACCGATTCACACGCCACGGAAAACGCCGGGGCTCCAGGTTCATTGAACGTCGGGCATGTCGACCTTTTCACCCGCGAGTTGCCGCGTTCGGCCTTCGGCGTCGTAAACGCCGTAGAAGATGGCATTCATGTCGATCCAGGTGGCCAAACGGTGGAGTTCGTTTCTGGAGAGCTTGACATCTTCGTGGCCTTCGAGCAGCATTTTCACGAGTTTGCTTCCGCGAGCGCCATAGCGGCCGCCGGGCGGAGTGAGTTGAATCTGATTCCGCTGCGCGAAACGGGGCACCAGCGAGTTGGCAAGCCGCTCCGGATGACCGCGCAGTTGCCGCCAATCGTATGGTAACCGGCACAGCGACAGGTAAGAGCGTGTAAAGGCCTCTTGAGGCTGGGCCGTTAAATCCAGTTCCGCCCCGTCGCCGTGGCAATGCACGCAGTGCCGGTCGAGGACAGGCTGCACGACTTCGACGAACCCGAACGGCCGACCACCCAATTCACCCGGCTCAATGGTGGAGGGGGGGCGGCGGAGAGCGAGCGGAAGGTCGGCGTTGGCGGGAGGGGAGGACATGCGATGTTCGTGACATCCCACGCAAGCGGTTCGCTCGCCCGGCTGGACGAAGGTTAGCGAACGCATGGTCTGACGAGCCATCCCTTGCTCATCGAGCGCTTGAAACAGAATCGGCGTGCCGGCGGGTATCTTGAAGTGGGCGGAACCATCCGCCTCGATGGGCACGGTACCCAGAATGGCCCGACCGTTTTCCTCACCGGCCACGCCCATCGGCGGTTGGTTGGCCAACCAGGTGGTTTTGGGAAAGAGCTGCACGAGACGAAGCTCTTTTATGGTTCCCTTGGGTATGTCGCCGAGTCCCTCGGAAACATCGGTCACGACCATCGTGCCTGTTTCTTGTTCGGACACCCGCCGCGTATCGGGCACCAGGGGCGGCCGCGGACGTGTCCTCAGGGGGGTTGGGTTCGTCGTGCCAATGCTCGGGTCGCGATAGAGCAATTCGCGATTTCCGTTGGCATCCAGCAGATAAACTCCCAGCGCGTGATCCGGATTGGGATTCGAAGCGTGCTCGCCTTGGAAACGTAACCGGTGAGGGCTATAAGCAACCAGATAGTAGTCCTCTGAAAGGGGCCAGGGGGCCGCGTACCATTCATCCAAATTGCCTTCAGCTTCAGGGAAAGGCAAGGGGGTGATACGCGTTACGGCATCCAGGCTATTGGCATCGACCGCGGGATCCACGACACAAACTGGCCCCGCCGTGATCGCGTGGTGCGCCGAGGCGATGAACACGATTTTGTTCGAGCGGGGAATGGGCTTTGCCTGAAACATACAGTGCGGTTTGGGGCTGGCATTGCCCCACACGGCGACCGGGTTGGTTCCGTCGGGCCGTATCGCCCACAGGTTCTGATGAGTGACCGCGTCCCGGTCGATGTAGTCCCAGCGGGCGTGTAACACGTGCCCGGAATTAGACACGGCCGGAAACCACTCGGAGACGTCGTTGTACGACAAGGCACGGATATGACCGCCGTCGGCGTCCATCCGGTGCAGCGTATAGGAATGCCAACGGCGGGAGTACTCGGGCCCGAAACATCGCGAGTACCCTTTGCGACGCGTGGAGCAGAAGACGATGTCACCGTTCGGTAAATACTCGCCCATCATGTCGTCGTAGGGGCCGCCGGTCAACTGCCGCAGCCCGGTTCCATCGATATTGACTTCGTACAGATTGAAGTAGCGCTCCGTCGAACCTTTCTCGTTGACCGGCAAGGAGGCTGGGTCCGGTACGTCCTGGTCACACGCCACGAACGCGAACAAGATGCGGCGACCGTCGTAGGAAAGTCGCGGCTCCAATACACTGCCGGCGGGCAACTGGTTCTGGAGAATGTCGCGACCTTCAAGCGAGCGGCCGGGATTCTCAATCACGTACAGGCCGCCGCCCGGTCGCTGCCGCCATCCAAAATACTGAGCCACCAAGTGGCTCCATGAAGGAGGCACCCGCTTGCACGCCAGGAGGGGGCCGAAATCCAGAAGCGGGTTTTGCAGGGCGATATGTCGTTTCAAACGCCGGACACGCAGCCAGGTCGCGCGACTGGACTCAATATCGTCATCGGATCGTTCCACGCTTTTGGCTAGAGAGGCCAACTCCCGGGACTCGTCAGCCAAGACCCCCGCCGGTTGATTCGCTCGCAAAGCAGCTAGTAGTTGTTCTGTTTGTTCCCATTGGTTTCGCGCGGCCCGTGAAAACGACTTTGCTGAACCGTCGATCGCGTCCTGCTGTTGCCAGTCGAGCTGGACCATGGAACGTAATCCCAACGACGTCGGGGGATTGGGCGAGATGGCGTTCACTTGTCGCTGCAACGCTTCAAAGCGACTGTCATTCGCAAGCAGATCCTCGGTCGCTATCCAACCCTCGGCCCATGGCCCGGCGTAGCGCTCGGACCACAGTGGCGATTCTGTCGCCTCGCTCTGATCGGCGTACCAGCTGACCCGCACATCGCCGCTGGTGCCCATCCGCGCCACGACGTGCCACGCTTCTTCGGGCCACGCGGCCACTGCGATGCCACGCTGGTCTTTGGCACCAGCCACAACCAGCATCGGCAGCAGATCATCGCTCTTCAACTTGACCGAGGTCCGTGGACACA
>JBNJEM010000325.1:0-8636 GCA_051745935.1 Planctomycetota bacterium | reverse complement strand
TCCGGAGTGGAAAGCGGCCCGGCGCAGGCCGTCCTCCCGTTGGTCGGACTCGCGGCGGACCAAGTCATGCGCGACCGGCATCTTTCAGGCGGTCGCATTCCTCCGGAGTGGAAAGCGGCCCGGCGCAGGCCGTCCTCCCGTTGGTCGGACTCGCGGCGGACCAAGTCATGCGCGACCGGCATCTTTCAGGCGGTCGCATTCCTCCGGAGTGGAAAGCGGCCCGGCGCAGGCCGTCCTCCCGTTGGTCGGACTCGCGGCGGACCAAGTCATGCGCGACCGGCATACCACGTGTGCCCGCCAGCTACCAATTCCGGGCCTCCATCTGCGAGACGATTTGTTGGGCGGTCCGTCGGATCACCTTCTGTTGAGCCGTGGTAATTGACTGTCCCGCTTCCGGTACAAAGTCCGTTTCCAGGCCGACAATGCTCTGCATCAGAATCCGTCCCGCGCTGTCAATCCAGGTGACATGAACCGCCGTTTGATAGGTTAAGTTACGCGGCTCGTCGTTCACGTTTTCCGATACGACGTGTTTGTCGTCCCCCGAGCGAATGGTTCCAGTCAGAACACTGTCCGCCAACGGGGTGTTAACAACTTTGTACGGCGTCCGCATTTCAATTTCCTTGACCACCGCCTCGGTTAGCCATTCGCCGAGATCGAGTCGCAGCGTCTCCGACTTGAATAGTGGGACATGGATGGTTGCGAGATCCGTGCGATACAGGGATTGATTACCGAATTGGTATCCCGCGCAGCCCACGGCGAACATAACGGCAAGAAGCGGGACACGGGTCGCCAAACGTACGGCGAAGCGGTGCCGCCGTGAACGGCCATCTGGAGGGAAGGGCACCGAGGATCGGCGGCGTGGAAATGGATCCATGTTCGGTCACTTTCACATGGGTACGAGGACGCTCAACGGGTCAATGGGTTTCCACGGCGTTTCTGGACATGGCCGGACCAAGTTCCAAAGCTCCTTTTGATTCCACGCGGCCACCCGTGAGACCAATGCGGTCAGCCGGTTCCGATTGGAGAACTAACGTCGTTTGGTATCGCTTCCCGGCGTGGACATTTCCGGCTCCGGGGGCTTACCGTCCGGAAAGAGCTCGACGAGCCATGCTAGCCGTTGAGGCGGGGTTCGGGGCTTCCCGGCACACTCCACCATCTTCAGCCGTGCTTTTTCCGCGAAGGGGGTGTCAGGAAATTCCTTGACAATCAAATCGCAGTAGAAACGGGCGGCCCCGTACTGGCGGCGAAAATGATAGTACTCCACCAGGTTCCATTCACGCTCCGCCTGGCGGTAGCGTATCTCACGGTACGCCTTCTCCACTTCCGCTTCACGCCTACGGTACTCCGTGGGAAACTGCCGGCGAATCTGCTTGACCAGTTTCTCGGCTTCGTCCAACACTTCGCCGGTATACTCTGGGCCGCGGTAGCCGCGGAGTTTCGCCTGGATGCCGAGGTAGTGGGCCATGAACTGATGCTCGCTGCTGGGAAAATTACGGCGCAAATCGGTATAGTACTGGTCCGCGTCCACGTAATTCCCTCGAATGAAGTAGGCATTGGCCGCCGCAATCGTGGCGTCATCCGCTAGTTTGCCCGTGGGATCGTCCAGACGCATGCGGTCGTAAACCCGAATGGCGTGACCAAACGTGTCCGACCATGGCCGCTCTTTGTTCTCCAACTTGAGCGAGATTAACGGCGAGCCATCGGCCGTGTCCAAGTCGATCCAATACTGGGCAATTTCGAAACGGCGCGCCCCTACCCAATCCAAATAACGTGAATTTGGATAGTTCTCCAGCAACTCTTCGAAATGCTCATTGGCTTGCACGTATCGATCGGCAAAGAACATGCTCTCGCCCGCTCGGAATAACGCATTTTCCTCCAACGCGGAATTAGGCCACCGACCGGCGGCCGCCGCATATTTGTTGCTGGCTTGCACGAACATATCGCGAGTGTCGTCATCGACGCGTTCGACACGTTCGCCGCGCGCGGCAATCGCTTTGTTGTAGATGTCTTCCGCCTCCTCGTACAATTCTTGAGCCACTTGTTGGTCGGGACCCTGGCCCGCCAATTCCTTGATGGTGGCGCCAATGTTAGAAGGGGAAAAATCCGAAAACCCCAACGAGGTATCCGAGCCCTCATCCGGATCTCGGTCCATCGCGGACGACGGGCGCGCAGCCAGCGCCGTGTCAGCCGGTGACCTCTCCGAGGCGCCGAGCAAAGAGGAGGAATCGGATGGAGCATGACCATCGAAGTTGGCACACCCCAACATCGTTGCGCTGCAGATGACAGTGACTGGCAGCACGAGCACTCGATGTAGCCTTCGCATATCAGACGTCCTTGTCCACCATCAGCAGTGACTCACAGGGCCACGTGTTCGTGCATGCACACCTCGACAATGCCGAAATCCACGACCGCGAGTAAACTCCAACGCGTGGCCCGGGCACGTATCCCTGCAACGCTTTGTACAGCCGGTAACACAGCCGTCCTCCCGTTGATCGGACTCGCGGCGGACAAAGTCATCCGCGACCGGTATAACAGGCGGTCGGATTTGTCCGAATGGAACGCTGCCCGACGCAAGCCGTCCTCCCGTTGGTCGGACTCGCGGCGGACGAAGTCATCCGCGACCGGTATAACAGGCGGTCGGATTTGTCCGGGTGGAACGCTGCCCGACGCAAGCCGTCCTCCCGTTGGTCGGACTCGCGGCGGACAAAGTCATCCGCGACCGGTATATGTTCTTTCGCGGCTCGTATCCCGGTGGCCCGCTCGCGGCGCCACGTTGCCAGACAATGAGCCCAGATAGTCGTGCATCCGAGGGCGATGGTCCAACACATTGCACATATACTGCCCAACAATTCCACGGATTTCCCCCCGAGTCCGCGCCTCCATCGGCGTTTCCCGCCACGAAGAGGTTCCGAAAGTCGCAAACCGCCGTAATACCTCGATCGTTCGCGCCGTGGTGCCGACCACTTGACGCTGCCCCACGCGACAACGCGAGCACAAAAGGCCGCCAGCCTGCTGCCCAAACAACATACGCCCCGACACCTCGATCGATTGGCCACACGCCGCGCACCCAAAAAGCGCCGGCAAGTGTCCTAATAGGTGAAGCGCGAGCATTTCGAATCGGAGCACGATGCGATGAACGGGCAAATTCCCTTCCAATTCCTGCAACCCCGCCTCCGCCGCGTCGTACAACGCCGGTAGTGGATCTCCCGCGTGAGTCAAGTCGCGCAGGAGTTCCGCGATGTAATACCCCGCGTAGAGTCGAGACAGGTCGCGTGTCGCCCCTCGAAAGCGACGTTCCAGCTTGGCTTCCGTTAGTACATCGAGCGATTCCGATGATTTGTGCAGGAACACTATGCGACAAACGGCCAAGAGGTCAAGAGCAGACTCGAACGGACTTTTCGGACGTCTCGCCCCTTTCGCCAAGGCGCCTATTTTACCAAACTCGCGTGTAAAGAGCGTCACGACACAACTGGTCTCGCTAAAGTCAACCACCCGCACCACGATGGCCTGCGTCTTTTCACTTGACATGAGCAACTCATACCGCTTCCGGTTCTTCAAGTATTTCCAGGCGTAGGCGTTCCACCCGACGCGGCGTCGCCTTGAGGACCGTGAATCGCATGCCATTCTCGTAAACGACTTCCCCGACGTTTGGAATTCGGCCCACCGCATTGACCACGAATCCGGCGATCGTGCCAAATTCCTCCGGCTCGGGCAGATTGAGGCCATATTGTTCGTTGACCTCGTCGATATGGACGCGGCCGTCCAGTTCGAAGGCCTTTTCCCCGGTCCGGATCAGTTCCAGTTCCTCTTCAGTGTCTGATTCATCGGCGATTTCGCCCACGATCTCCTCCAAAGCGTCCTCAATGGTTACCACGCCAGCCACGGCTCGATACTCATCAACCACGATGGCCATGTGGCCGCGGGTTCGGCGGAATTCACGCAGCAATTCGTCGACCCGTTTCGACGCGGGTATGAACCAGGGGGGCCGGAGCAGATTTCGGACGTGGCTGCGGGGCATGTCCGGGACCTTCGAGAGTTCGGCCAACAGATCCTTGACGATCAGGATGCCCAGCACGTTGTCGAGGGATTCCTCGTACACGGGCATCCGCGTGCGTCCACTGTCGGCGACGATCTTGAGCATTTCGGGCCAGCTGGCTTCCACGTTCAACGCGTCCACTTCGCTCCGAGGCGTCATGATGTCGCCCACGTCGACCTCGTCCAGCTCGATGATCCCCTCGATCATCTCCCGTGCGTCCGCTTCCAACAAACCATCGCGCAACCCAGCCGTGACAATGGTTCGGATCTCGTCCTCGAAAGCTTCTTCCTCGGCTTCCTCCGTATCCTCGCGGCCAGCCAGGCGATGAGCAGCCGTGACAACCAGGTTTCCCCCCATCGTCAGCGGCCACATCGCCCAGGCAACCGCGGTCCAGAATGGCCAGGTGTGGTAGAGGAACGGCGCTGACCAGACGCGAACCACCGCCCACGGAATCCAGGTGGTGAGCAGCAGAAAAATCGCGGCGACCACCGCCGCCGCGCCCAGCAAATGGGCGGCATAAAGATGCGGGCTGCCCTTGCCGAGCAGAAGCCACTCTCCCAGGCACAAGATGGCCAAGACACCGCCACCTAATTGAAGCGTCTCCGCGGCAATCGCGACATTCTCGTGGCGATCCAGGATTTCATCAAACAGGTGTTGCGTATTGCGTCGTCGACAATACAGTTCGAGATCGTGGCGAGAAAACTCATGGAGCACTTTCGTTCCCATCGCCGACAAAGTGGTGATCGCCAGGCCCAGCATGGCGAGCCCCGGCAAGAGATCAAACATCACGTCAAAACGCCTCCCACTTGCCCGGATCCTGCTGGCGACCCGCCACGGCGAATTCTCCCAAGTAGTACCGTTCAGCGGCACGCATTTGCTCACATTGATCCGGGCTCTTGTCGTCAAAGCCCACCAGGTGGAGCACCCCGTGGACCAGGTAAAGCAGTAGTTCGTCTTCTGGCTGCATGCCATGCGTCCCGGCCTCGGCCGCGGCCATGTCCGCGCTGACAATCACTTCCCCTTCCAGCCGTCCCGCCCGCTCTTCAAGAACAAAACCGAGTACGTCGGTGGGATAATCATGCCCTAGAAACCGGCGATTCAACTCATGAATCGTGCAATTGTTCACCACGGCCACGCTCAATTCAACCGTCTCTGGTCCATGGTCGGCCAAGATTAAGCGAGCTGCCCGCGCGAGTCGGTGTTCGTCCACCGGCATCGTGGCCTGTTGATTCGTGAAGTCGATGTCAATCATCTCGGCGATCGCTTACCCTGTTCTCGTTCCCCGGTTCCCTTTTGCCTTACCTTTGCCTGCGTCGACGCCGCTTGCCCGCGCCTTCCCCTTGTTCCTCGTAAGCCTCCACGATGTCCTGCACCAATGGATGCCGCACAATGTCCGACTCCCGAAGTTCCACGACCGATATTCCGGAGATCTTTTTCAAACGGGTCACGGCGTCAACCAGGCCACTACGAGTACTCGTTGGCAAATCCACCTGCGTGATATCCCCCGATACCACCAACTTCGAACCTTCGCCCATGCGAGTCAGAAACATTTTCATTTGCGAGACACTGGTGTTTTGCGCTTCATCCAGTATGACAAAGGCCCCGTTCATCGTGCGGCCTCGCATATACGCCAATGGCACGACTTCCACCACGTCGCGCTCCATGTGACTCTTAATCAGCTCGTAATCCATCATCTCCTGCAGCGCGTCCAACAAGGGGCGCAAGTAGGGATTGATCTTGGCCTGCATGTCACCAGGAAGAAACCCCAGGCTCTCGCCCGCCTCCACCGCCGGTCGTACCAACACAATCCGGCGGATTTCCCGTCGCTTGAGCGCTTCCACCGCCATGGCCACCGCCAAATAGGTTTTTCCCGTCCCCGCAGGCCCAATCGCGAAGACCAACTCGCTGCGTCGAATCGCCTCCACATACCGGCTCTGCCCAGCCGTCCGCGGACGAATTTGATGGGAAACAACCGGAACGTCGATGGCCTCGCCCGAAACAGGATGCACGGCGCCCGTCGAACGCCCCAGAATGCGGTCCACATCCTCTAAAGATACCGTGCCATGACGCTCGACCAAGTGCTTGAGTTCCTCAAGCACGGTTGTCGCTTGAGCCACGGCGTCATCCTCGCCCGATATCCGGATCTCGCCCTCACGATGCGTGATGGAAACGCCCAGGGCCTGGCGAATCGCGCGGACATGCTGGTCGCGAGCTCCAAAGAGAGAAAGAACTAGACGGGGGTCAGTAACCGATAATGTTGCTTCACTCATCCAATAGCCGCCGTGCTTCTGCCGCGACCGTACCCATTAACGCCACCACGGAACCTATTCAACCAGGGCAAACCGAACCTATTTAACTCAAACTGTAAGCCTCGCGTCTCGACTAGCTGGTAAAGCCCGGCTTTCGGCGCCTTTTCGGCCATGACCGCACCCGTCACGGGTTCAAATTCGATCCACCTGGACACGACCTGAAACCAGGGCTTTTCCAGCGTCTGGGCCGTTCGAAGGGCGCGAAACGCTTACACTTTGAGTATTCAACTATAGCAAACTGAACTTATTTAACTATAGCAAATGGAGGATCCCAAACGCCAGGGCCCGCGATGTGGTCATGACTTCTCGCCCAACGAGGCCCCGCCACGGCCGCGGCATCCGTTGCCAGCCCCTGCACAATGTAACGGTCATTGACCCGCGACTGGAGCGTCCGCTCCGCGTCCCCGCACCCCACATGGGCGACCAAGCCGCCGGTAACACCCGACCAGCCCACCAGATCCGCCGGCTCGCCTGTCTCCCCGCTCTCGCTTCCCAGGCAATCCGCCGCGTGCGGCCATGGCATCACGGAAACAAGAAGCATTGACCAGGACATTCGGGGCGGAAGTCTCATCGTCATTCCGAGGTTTCCCGAACGGCTCGTTGTAGAGCGCCTCCTCGATACCTGCCCACTGGCCCTGTGCCGGCGCGTCTAACACTCACCATCATAAC
The DNA here is from genome assembly GCA_051745935.1 of Planctomycetota bacterium. GTDB lineage: Bacteria > Planctomycetota > Planctomycetia > Pirellulales > Pirellulaceae > JBNJEM01. The sequence goes on along the minus strand of JBNJEM010000325.1, from coordinate 1,622 downwards.
GCTTTGCGTTCGTCGGTCCAGCCAAAGTGGCACGGTCCGCATAGCGCGTTGGTTACAATCGTCGGCCCGTTGTAGCATTGAGCAAATCTGAATGCTATAGTTGCAACATGTCGTACGATGCATCCATTCACCCCCTGATGTTTTGCGAGGAGACCGATGCTTACCAACATTCCACAACGTGGTCCGCGACCCCAAAGTCTGATTCAAATCGTCCTTCTGTTCGCACTCGTGGTTCCAGTTGCAACGGCAACCGGGGACGACCCCATGCAGAGTCTCGAGGCGGCGAGAAAGAGTCCCGACTTCGCAATCATGGGGGAATTCGTCGGTCCCGTCGAGAAAGGCGAGTCCGAATACCAACGTATCGCCGTTCAAGTTCGTACCGTGGGCGATGGCCGCTTCGAGGCGTTGCAGTATCTCGGCGGATTGCCGGGCGAAAAAAGCTATCAGAAGCAACTCGCGTCACTCATCGGCCGCCGATCAGGTGGCTTTCTCGTGCTCTCCGGCGGACCTTGGGCGCTCGTCGTCCATCCCGACCACTGCCTCGTGATCAACGAGAAGGGCGATCGTATTGGCCGGTTGAAACGAATGGCGCGGAAAAGCCCGACCCTGGGCGCGAAGCCGCCCAAAGACGCCACGGTGCTGTTCGACGGCAGCGACGTCGAACAGTTCACCAAGGCCAAGATGACCGAGGACGGCCTGTTGATCGAGGGCGCGACCGTCAAGCCCATGTTCCAGGATTTCAACCTGCACTGTGAGTTCCGTTTGCCCCTCATGCCGCGGGAACGCAACCAGGGTCGTGCCAACAGCGGATTCTACTTGCAGAGCCGCTACGAAGTCCAGGTGCTCGACTCGTTCGCCGAACCGCCCACGAACAACGGTTGCAGCGCGCTTTACAAGTACCGGAAACCGGATGTGAACGCGTGCTTGCCGCCGCTTCAATGGCAGACGTACGACATCATGTTCACCGCGCCACGCTGGGGCGCCGACAACAAGAAAATCCGAAACGCACGGATTACGGTTTGGTTTAACGGCGCCAAGGTCCACGACAACGTGGAACTCGAATCGAAAACCGGTTCGGGGACGGAAGAATCGCCCACGCTCTTGCCGATCCAGTTGCAAGACCACGGCGATCCCGTCCGCTTCCGAAACTTGTGGGTGATCGACCGCGGCCTGTCCACCGGCACGAACTTCCCCGTCCACGCGCCCAAGCCCCCCAAGAAAAAGCAATCCCCCAAACAGGATGCAAAGCAGGACGGCGGGGAGAAAGGCGAACAGGACGAAGCCAAGGCGAAAGAAAAGGAGAAAGAAAAGAAAGCGCGGCCCGAGGACTCCAAACCCAAGAAATCCAAACAAGAGAAGAAGGCGGACAAACCGGCCGAGTCCAAGACTTCCGGCCAAGATGAAGCACAGGCCAAGGATGCCTCCAAAGACGAAGCCGCCAAGCAGGAAGACGGCAACGGGACGGATGAAGGAAACACGGAATCCGAAGACAAGGACAAGGACAAGGACAAGGACAAGGACAAGGACAAGGACAAGGACAAGGACAAGGACAAGGACAAGGACAAGGACGAAGACAAGGACAAGGAAGCCGACCAGGGCGAGAACGCGGCCAAGGATCAGGC
>JBNJEM010000324.1:0-8642 GCA_051745935.1 Planctomycetota bacterium | reverse complement strand
CCCGCCACGTCCCACGCGGTTTCGGAAACGGCGGATGGCAACAGAGGACGCAGTCGCGGAAACCATGTCGCCCATTGACCGCTGACATAACAGCCAAAGACCAACGCCTCGCCGGGATTCGGAAGCTTCACCGGTTCGAGCAACTGCATCTCCAACCGGTCACCGTCACTGGTCAGCGCGAGTCTCGCGGCGCGCAAAATAGTCGTCTCCTGCTCACTTTGTTCACCTTTGACGCCCAGTGTCACGCTCAAACGCGGTTCGTGCCAGTGACCGGTCACGCCGCTGTTAAGCTCAAGTTCTTCCAGCAAGCCAGTGCCATGGATCGTCAAGCCTTGGGTGGCGTCGCGTTCCCACGTCAACCGGCCCGACATCGTTCCAGCCGCCCGCAAGGAACCAAGATCCACGAATTCCCGCAATTCATCCGACAACTGTTTCAAATCGCATTCCAGATCAAATGAGCCCGTTGCGGCAGTGGCCTTTCCCGTAAGCGACAGAAAAGATGACGTACAGGCCAACTGCTCAATGTGCCATTGGTCGGACTTCTGGCCCGCTTTCGCCACGATTCGCAGCGGGCTATTCCAGGTGTACTGCTCTCCGTCGCGCCGAGCCGCCAATTGGGAGGTTTCGACTCGTGCCATCCAATCCCGTTCACCCCCTTGCTTTTGGCCCGCCAGCCGAAACGTCAGCGTTCCCGATTCAACGACGGCGCCTTGCCGAATGCGCAAAGTGTGCGGCAAGATGGCCGCCAGCCGGGCCAGGTTGAGTTGCCCCGTCACCTCCAACTCCGCCGCTTGGGCCGTGGCGGCCAGCCTACCGAGCCAGTCAGACTCCGCAACCGGCCACGCGAAGGTGCCGTCCACGGCAATGTCTCCCGCGTCACATTCAAGCTCGCTCGCCGCGAATGTCCACGTGTTGTCCGTGACGCGACACGTGCCACGCGCCCGTACCTGTTCGAACTCCAACTCATCCTCGCCTAAATAATCGGAGGCACTGAGTCGCAAACCTTGTAAGTTGGCCTGCCGCAACGCAATCACGGCGCGGCCAGTATCACTGTTCCAGGTGGCATTGCCCTCGAACGTACCGCGACCCTCGAGTCCAATCGTCGGATCAAGACGCTGGGCGAACAGCTGCAGCACCGATAGATCAAGTCCGCGGGCCTTGGCCGCCAACGACCAGTCCGTTGAGTCACCACTCCTCCGCCAGGAAACCGTGGATTCGACCGACCCTTCCGAGTCGCTTCTCACCACGCGACAGGATTGAATGTCGATGGCCCCCCCGTTCTCCTCGCCTCCAGCAACCTGGATCACAGCGCCGATGGAGTCGAAACGCGCGGCTCCCAGTCTTTGTTCATGCGGAACTTCGACAGTTAACCCCCCATCCGTGACGCGAATCGTTCCCTGAATGTCCGCCGCCGATCCGGAACGCTCCAAGTAGCCGGCCAACACGTCCTCTAGGTTGCTGCCGTCGGGGCGAAGACGAAGCTCCACCTCCGGTCCCTCGACGAAAACCGTTCCAAAATCGCCGCCACCCAACAGCAACGACAGCAGCGTTGCCTCGCTGCGGATGGCCTCCACGGTGGCCACCGATTCGCCCGAGACGTTTTCAACCCGTACTTTGCGCACGACGACCGGCGCGAACCACCCTAGAGCCACGCTCTCCGTCGTGACCCTGGCTTCAAGATCCGAGGTCAGACGCGAGACGACGTGAGGCCATACCAGTTGGCTGCCGAGGACCGCCGGTAGGCACCAACCCAGAATCATGCCGGCCAGCAACAAGCCGGCCACGATAATCGACCGCCCCCAGAGGCGGATTCTGCCCAATTGTATAATGCGCAGCAACATGAACTGGTTCCTTGCTCCGATCCCGCCGCCGCCACGTGCCACTACACGTGCTACCGCCGAGAATCCAGAGGTTTCGAGTGAAGCGAATTGGCAACCATGCTAGTCGTTCGAATCGGACTCACCGCGCGGATCGCCAATCACTCGCTCGGTTGAATCCAAGGCCGGCGTCCGGCCAGCCAAGCTGTCACGACAGTAACTTCAACTTCCTGGCCGATTGCCGACCTCGGACGTCCTGGCCTGACCGATCCCCGTGAATCCGACAAAGCCCGCTCCCGAATTGACGATTCGCGGACATTCCGAGAGAAAGCGCCGAATAGGCTCCTTGGCTGAACGCCCAAGTCGCGCGAATTGTATGCGGATTGGCCATATAGACCCAGATTAGGTGGGGGGGTTGCGTAGACTAGGGGAGGATGGGGGGGCATTTTCCGGCCTTGGTCATAATTTGGCCCGCGGGAGACCAGAGGAGGCGTATTTGTTCATTATACGGGCTCCCAACGCGGCAGGGCCGCCAACCAAATAGGAAAGCGGCACAGAAATGGTCCGCTCCCGTTGGTCGCTCACGCCAAGCATGCCCGCACCGTGCGCGCATCTTACAGCCCAAGACTCTAAGAAGGGTCCGCCGTTTTTGCGTTTTGAGGCCATTTTGCGTGATTTCTTGACAAACCACCCGCTAGTGGGCTTTCTGCGGAAATCCTAAGGCTCGACGGTCGACAAGTATGCGAAAACGGCATAGAATCGTGGGCCTTGGCTGGATTGCTGGACGAAACTATTCCACTGGAGCATAATTGTGGAGTGGACCTTTGAGACACGTGACGAAGTTAGCCGTCGAGTTAAGAAGCTTGAGAAGCGTTACTCCGAAGAAATCTCAGCCGTGTACGACAACCTCCAAACGTACATGGATGCTTTGGAAAGCGGGCTGCAGCCGTTGCAGTTAGTTCAGCAATGCAGATTCGTGCACAATGAGGGAAAGGACGTCTATGCCATTGACCAATCGCCTAAGCGCAAAGGATATGCTGAGATGCGTCTCTACGTGTATGCCGATGTGAGTGGATCTAAATTGCACCTGCTGACGATTGGGCTTAAGAATCAGCAGCAAGGCGATGTAAGGGAGTGTCACAAGTTTGTGGAGAAACATAGGAAAGAGTCAGCCTGAAGGGGCTCTGCGTAGGGCGACTGCTGAATGCGAAACTGCTGAATGCGAACAAACACACATGCCGGAAGGGAGAACAATGCCGAAGACAACCGCTGTGGACTTGCTGCGTCGTGCTACCGACAATGAGGAACTGATTGAAAAGACGAAGAAGAAAATTGCTGGTCGGCAGCTTATGCGGCGATTGACGATCGAAAGGATGCGATCCGGACTGTCGCAATCTGACGTGGCGGATAGGATGGGGTGTAGTCAGACCAAAGTGTCAAAGATGGAAAACGGGATTGATGATGATCTTCGCCTTGGTGATTTAGGGGACTATCTTGACGCGTTTGGGCTTCACATGAGACTAATAATCTCACCGCACGCCCCTACATATGTAGACCAGATCAAGCAACATGCGTTCCTGATTAAGAGAGCAATGGACAACCTGTGCGAACTGGCACACCAGGACGAGGATATTGCTGAGGGTGTATCGGACTTTATCTGTAAGGAGGCGCTTTATAACTTTCTAAGGATGATAGTTGGTGTAGCTAAGAGGCTGCCCGTTGACTCGCTAGACGACGAAACTCGGGCGGCCCTTCAATCAGAATATGAGATATTCAGCGAGGAAGACGAGAGCAGTCTGGACGGGAACTGCGAGCATTGCAAGCCTGCAGGATTCTCGGAGTGAGTATAGCCCGTAAATAGTCACGCTGCGGGTAGCGTAAAGGCATGACAAGACCACGCAGACGTGCCATAATCCAGGGGGTTTGGAAGCGGGATCTCGGTTTTGTTACGGGCTGTTAGAGTTTTTCATCGGGGCGGGATGGGGGCATGCAACGGGAACCAAGTGAGCGGAATGCGGGGGGGCGTGGTTCGCTGACGAATCCGTCCAACCGGTATGAGACGCTGCGTGTGGCGTCGTGCGAGGAACATGCGGCGTGGTGGGGGGACGCCGGCGACGAGCCGGGCGAGGCGCGCACGCAGGTATTGCCGGACGAGAGCCGATCCATCATTGCCAGCAACAATAGCCCTGACATCCCCTTTTCATATAGCATCAATCCCTACCGAGGTTGCGAGCACGGCTGTGCCTACTGCTACGCGCGCCCCACTCATGAACGGTTGGGGATGAGCGCGGGATTGGATTTCGAAGCCAAAATCCTGGTGAAATCCGAAGCGGGTCAGTTATTGCGGCGCAAGCTGTGTGATTCGAGTTGGCGGGGAGAGCCGATTGCGCTTTCGGGCGTGACGGACTGTTATCAGCCGCTCGAACGGCAACAGAGAGTCACGCGTAGCATATTGGAAGTGATGCGCGAAGCGAGCCAGCCGGTGATGATTTGCACGAAGAATGCGTTAGTGCTGCGCGATTTAGAGGTTTTGGTCGAGCTGGCTCGCTGGGATCTGGTCCGGGTGACGTTCAGTATAACGACGCTCGATCCGAAGCTGGCGCGTGTGTTGGAGCCGCGCGCCTCGACGCCGGCGGCCCGACTGCGCGCGGTCCGGGAGTTGCGGGAATCGGGGGTGCCGGTCAGTGTATTGGTGGCTCCCGTGATTGCGGGACTGACCGATCATGAGATGGCTGCGGTGCTGCAAGCAGCGGCGGAGGCGGGGGCCCGGTCGGCCGCCTTTGCCTTGCTCCGTTTGCCGCCACCCACCGATACCGTGTTTCTTGACTGGCTGCAAACGCATCGTCCGTCCGCTCGGCAGCGCGTGGAATCGCTGATTCGGTCCACTCGCGGCGGCGGTTTGGATGACAGCCGGTACGGCTTCCGGCTTCATGGTCAAGCAGGCTACGCGACGGGGATCGCTTCATCCTTCCGCCTGTTCGCTCGAAAATTCGGCTTGGACACCCCTCCGGCCCCTCTGAACCAGGACCGATTTCGTCCTCCTCGCGATGAGGGAGGGCAGTTGCGATTGTTTTAGCGGACCCACGGATCAAGAAATATAAGGGGCATCGGAGATTCGGCGCTTTCCCCTTATCGTGGCCGTTCACCGGGGACGCCACGGGGCCTGGACACGGGAGCCCGCATGGATGCCCCGGCCTGGTATCGTGGTGGATCCCGCTCGTCGCTACAAATGGGCCAGATACACCGCTCTTGACCCGTCGGTGGCGTGGAACGTAACGGACGGCGGGACAAGCCCGTGGCAGTTGCATTTTGAAAAGCCTTCCTTCAAGATGTGCGGGGGGAAGTGCGAGCGTCCGCTGATATATTTCGGGCGGTTGGATTTTTCCGGGTGGAAAGCCGCCTGACGCAAGCCGTCCTCCCGTTGGTCGGACTCGCCGCGGAGAACGTCACCCGCGACCGGTACATCAGCCTCTTGCCCGTGAACGGTTCCCCATTCCTGACGCGTTACAGGTTCAGTTTTGCCCCGGTGCCGACAACCCCTATCGCGCGTTCGGTCCGGGGTTGAGCCCGGCGTGGGCATCGCGTTGTTCTTGTCGGTCCTATGAGTATGGCGGCGGTGGTCGCCCAGCGAGGAAACGGTGAACGAATCTTTGTTTGACGACCTGGAAGCCAGGAACCTTGGCCGCGTACAGCCATTGGCGGCGCGGATGCGCCCCCGATCGCTCGACGAGTTCGTGGGTCAAGAGCACTTCTTGGGGCCCGGCAAGCTGTTGCGCCGGTTGCTCAAAGCGGACCGGATTGGCTCCGTCATACTCTATGGTCCGCCCGGGACGGGAAAGACCACGTTAGCCCGGTTGCTCGCTCGAGAAAGTAGCAGCCAGTTCCGACAACTCAGCGCGGTGACCAGTGGCGTGAAGGAGTTGCGCGCCAGGCTCGTCGAGGCTCGCGACCGCCTGGCGACGGGGGCCGGCAGAACATTGTTGTTTATCGACGAGATTCATCGGTTCAACAAAGCACAGCAAGACGCGCTTCTCCCGGATGTCGAGGAGGGGATCGTGACTTTGGTGGGCGCGACCACGGCCAACCCGTTCTTTTCAGTCATCAGCGCGCTGGTCAGCCGCAGCCAAATCTTCCAGTTTGAACCGCTCTCGGTGGAAGATATTCGCCGCGTGCTGTCGCGAGCCATGGAGGATAAGGAACGCGGTTTGGGACGTTATGATATTCGGATGACCGAGGAAGCATTGGCGTTCTTGGCGGAAGTCTCGGAGGGGGATGCTCGGCGAGCCCTGTCGGCGTTGGAGATCGGGGTCATGTCAAGTGACACGCGGCCGATCGAGTTCACCCGTGAACTGGCGGAGCAGTCGGTGCAACGCAAGGCCATGTCATATGACGCCGATGGGGACGCGCACTACGATTCAGCCAGTGCGTTGATCAAGAGCATCCGTGGAAGTGATCCCGACGCGGCACTGTATTGGTTGGCTCGCATGTTGGAGGGAGGGGAAGACGTTCGGTTTCTCTGCCGCCGCTTGATTATCCTGGCCAGCGAGGATGTGGGGAATGCGGATCCCCAGGCACTGCCATTGGCCGTTGCCGCGATGCAGGCGTGTGAATTCGTGGGGCTGCCCGAATGCCAGCTGACCCTCTCGCAGGCTGTCACGTACCTGGCGTGCGCGCCCAAGTCGAACGCGGCCACGCTGGCCATCGGCGAGGCGCGCCGAGACGTGCGTGAAAACCGGCTCCTGCCCGTTCCGGTGCACCTGCGGGACGCACACTACCAGGGTGCCGAGCAATTAGGCCACGGTGACGGGTATCAATACGCGCACAACGACGCCGATGGCGTGGTTGCCCAGGACTATCTGGGCGTGTCTCGCGAGTACTACCGGCCCGTCAATCGGGGGTTCGAGGCGGAATTGGCCCGGCGTTTGGAAAGCATTCGGACGCGGTTGCGCCGCGGGCCATGATGCGTCCGGCCTTTGGCCAGGGGAGAGAGGGCGACGGGCGAGTGCATTGGCCGCACGACAACCGGGAACAAAACCGGCCATTGCGCGTTCATGGCGCCACGGATGACAGGAGCCTTTGATGGTTTGGTGATGGCTTTGAGCGGGCGTTGCCTGGGCCCGAGTGGGGGGCGCGGCCAGTATCGGCGCGTTTTTCGCGTTGAGAAAGCACGCGAAATGTGCTGCACGCGCAAAAAAGTGTCCCGCACCCCGTGGCTCCGTCGCCCCACCGCGTTCAATTGACTGGCCCGACAGGCCGTGCTAAACTTACGGATTATAGGCAGCGTGCTGAGAGTTCGGGGTCGGGTGGTGTGTTCCGTACAAGCTATTCCTGCCGGCAAGTGAGGTTTCCTGCCTTGTTTCCCGCGGCGGATCGATCCCCGAGATTGGCGAAAAGGGCGGCAAGATCTTGGCAAGATGCTGTACCGCTGTGGGTTCGAGTCTTCCGTTTGAAGAGGGGGCCGCCTAGCCGATCATCCCGTTGGTCGGACTTGCGGGCGGAACGGTTTTGTTGCGATAGATGGTAGCGATCGGTGTGTGGAAGGGTGGGGCGATTGTAGGAACGGAGATGTGAAACAGGATGTTGCTGTTATTCTCTATTGTTTTTTTAGTGTGACTGTTTGCTTGGAGGCCGTGGTGAACTCGCGACGGGGGAGTCGTTAGCGTTCCCACGCGCGCAGCTGCCAAGAAGCAGGTTTTCCGGAGGCTATGATAATAATGTTGTGTTCTAGAGCGAATTCGGATCGGTTCAAGCGAGACAGGGGTGGTGGTTTCACCCTGGTCGAGTTGTTGGTGGTGATTGCCATTATCGGAATTCTGGTGGCCCTGCTGCTCCCAGCCGTACAAGCCGCTCGAGAGGCGGCCCGCCGAGCTGAGTGCACCAACAACATGAAACAACTCGGGCTGGCGTTGCACAACTACCACGACACGCATCAATCATTTCCTTCGGGTGTGCTTACCGATCGACCGAACAACACGCAGGGCTGTAGCGGTCGTCCACAGTCGTGGGGGTGGCTCGCGTTCATTTTGCCCTTCATGGAACAGCAGCCCTTGTACGATCAGTTGGGCGTGTCCGAACGGACGCTGCACGCTTTGTTGCTTTCCGACGAGAGAAACCTGGTGAAGACGCCGATCGAAATGTATCGGTGCCCCACCGACCAGACGCCTGATGTGCGGAAAACGGGAGATTGTGCTCAGCGGATGGATTTCGCTGGCTCCGGCGCGGTGAACAACAACTGGTATGGGGCGACGACCAGTTACGTGGGCAACGGCGGGTTCTGGTACCTTTCGGTGATTCGTCGGCAGGAGGCGGGGTTGTTCTTTCGAAACAGCGACTTGAAATTCCGTGATATGTCGGATGGAAGCAGTAACACCTTTGCCGCCGGGGAACGCGATTTCAAGTGTTCGTCGGGTATTTGGGCCGGCACTCGAAACAGCATGGGGCCTGGCCCCCGAGGGATCAACTACGTGTTGGGGCGAGTCAGTATTCCGGTGAACTATGCGGGTCTGGGCCGGACCGGCAACAACTCGTGTGCGGAAGGGTTCAGCAGCGGACATCCCAGCGGCGCGAACTTTCTCATGGGCGACGGGTCCGTCCATTTCATCTCCGAAAATATTGACTTCAACAACTCCAACGTCAATCCCGTCGATTGTAGTGATGTCACCAGTTTGAATATGGTTAATCTGGGAACATTCCAGCGGCTTGGGTTGGTCAATGATGGTCAGCCGCTGGGGGATTTTTAGTCCCAGGTTTTCTTTTGACTTACGAATATCTTGGCTGGAAGCCGCCGCCGAATCGCGAGTGGTGGTGTCAGCCTTGACGGGTTGG
>JBNJEM010000323.1:0-8657 GCA_051745935.1 Planctomycetota bacterium | reverse complement strand
TCACTGCCGGAAAGGTCTTGCCTTGCCAAACCGGATCGCCATAATCCGTCTCGTCGGGAGGGCGGTGCCCCGTGGCATCCACAAACCGCTTGTACTGCGAGTTGGTCACCGGATGGATCCCCAAGTAGTACGGCGGCAACTCGACGGGGAAGGGATTTCCGCCGCCCTCCTTCTCTGCCGGTCCACCGGCCAGGAACGTCCCGCCGGGAACCAGCAGCAGCAGACTGCCGTCGGTCGGATTCTCGAAGAAACGGTGCCGGTAATCCGTGACAAACCGATCGCTCACCAGGTCCCAAACGTCCACCATCCGCCAGTCAATTTCGATATTCCGATCACGCATCGCGTCCGCCTTTCCAAAGTCCAGCAACGACTGTCACAGCCTCACCACGGGATGGTCTTTCAACAGGGTCTTTCCCGAAAAATTGTCCAGCACGGTGACCAGCAACCGCCGGTGCCCGTCGACTTGGAACGAGCAAAGAAACCGTTTCTTGTCGCGCTCGAGGTGCACCGGCGGATCGGCGACGATGAACGTGGGGTTGTCGCGGTTGAGGCAGATGTGGGCGAACTGGGTAGCCACGCGGCTGTCGTCCTGGATCGCGCCGTCGGCGTCGACCATTTCGACATCGAGCCGCCGCGTCTTCATCCGCGAGACCTCGAAAATCTTCAGTCCGATCCGCGTCATCCCATCGTAACTGCCGCGCGCCCAAAGCCGGACTGCGTCGGGCCCGGTAGGGTACTCGGTGCCGCCGCGGAACATCGGCTTGAACTCGTAATCCTTTCGTTGGGCGTTGTAGCTTTCGATCGCGTAGTCGTGCTGCAGGATGGGCGCCACGATGCCTCGGCAGGCCCCGCGCGAGACGGCGTCGAACGGGTTGGTCAGCACCGCGCGGTGGTCGAAGGTCTGCACCAGAAGCCGCCGTACGCAGGGCACCAAGCTGGTGCCGCCGGTGACCAGGACCTTGACGAGGTCGTCCCGCCGCACGCCCGCCTTGACGGCCGCGTTCTCCAAGGCTTTGTCCATGGTGTGACGGACCTGGCCGAGAAAGTTTTCCTTCAGCAGCAGGCAGCCCAGGCAGGACTCACCAGGCTGTTGGTGATCGCCCGCCTCGCCTTGCCGACAGCGGTCGCAAGTCCACCGGTACGTGGTTCGCATAACCCGTTTGCGCGGGCCCACGTCGTCGATCACGGAGATGTCGGCTTCCTGCTCGGCCGGATCGGAGAGCGTGATCTTGGCCGTTTCGGCCTGGCGCAAGATGAGCGCCTCCCACTGGCGACGGCGCGGACCGTTAAGTTCATGACGCCGGCAAAAGTCGTCGGCCAGCCAGCAATCCAGGTCCATGCCGCCGATGTCTTCTCCGGCCCGGCCGAGTTGAATGGCCTTCTTCTTCTCCGAGGCCATGTCGACCCGGACCGCGGCCACGTCGAGCGTTCCACAGCCGAAGTCGAATACCAGGAACCGGTCTTCCTTACGGGCCGCGCCGTGGTAACCCAGAATGCAGGCCGTCGGTTCGTCAATCAGCCGCAGCCGGCGGATACCGACGGCCTCGCACACCCGGCGAATCCAGTCCTCGAAATCCTCGAACGCCTCGGTCGGCGCGGTGAAGGTGAACTCGTCGTCCCGGGGCGAAATCTGGTCGGAGGCGTAGTTGAGCAGGAGCGTCAAAAAATCCTTGCCCGCGTCGGCGGGGCTCTTGTGTCCTTGAGCGGTCCGCTTCCGCCGCGTCGCTCCCTGGGCAATGCCCCGCTTCATCCAGCGGAAGGTGTCGCCATGCTCGGCCAGCCCGCGGGAAAGGACCTGGTTGCCGATGAGTGTTTCCGTTTCCGAGTAGTGGATCATCGAGGGCGTGACCGGCACGATGAACTTCTGGTGCGGCTTCTTGTGATTCGGCATGTATTCCATGGTGGTGGTGATGCCGGGAAGCTCGATGGTCTCGGCCCGCTCGATCGTCTCGTTGAAGCGGGCCAGCACGGTGTTGCCCGTGCCGAAGTCGACAGCCACTTTACCCATCGTCTTGCTCCTCGGCGCTGACCATGGCCTTGACCAGTACCTTCTCTCCCAGTCGATATCCGGGTAGCCGCACCGTGACGCGGGTGCCCGGCTTCACGGCCCCGCCGCTCATGCGCTGGTGGCCGGCCACGTCGAAGTCGGCCTGTTCGCCCACGGTGCCGATCCGCGCCAGGCCGGCCCGGGCGAGCGTCTTCTCCAGGTCGCGGATCAGTTGCACCAGGTCCGCCGTTTCGACCTCGTCGCCCGCCTCCGCCATGCTGGTCAGACCGGCCAGGGTGGCCAGCGGTCCGCTCAGCCGCTTGAGCAGCTTCTCCACGCCGTCCTGGCCCACCTCGGCGGCAACGCGGTCCTTGGCACGCTGGAGCGTTTCATACTCGGTACGCATGTGCTCGATCCGCTCGTCGCGCTCCTTGAGGTCCATTTCCAGCGAGGCGACCCGGGCCGCGAGTGCTTGGGGCGACTCATCGGCGAGTGCCGTCGTGGCCGATGGCGGATCGCGGTCCAACAAAGCGGCGGTCAGCCGCGCGAAATATCCCGGTTTTCGCGTGCTCATACTTAGCTCTCCTGCTCGGTCTCGAACTCGGGTCCCCCGGCGTCGACGAACTCGCCGGCGAACTCGCCGGCCTCGATCACCATGTCCTCGAAGGTGCCGGTGGTGATGCGGTGCCCCATGATGGTTCGCAGCACCTTGCGCGCGGCGCCCAGTTTGCCGATGAAGGCCTCGAACGGGGCAGCCTTGAGGGCCTCCAGGTCGGCCGGGGTTGCCTTGCCCGGCCACAGCTCCAACACGCTCGAGGCGGAGGCCAGTTCGCCGACCCAGTAGTTGGGGTCCTCGACCGCATCGCTGGTAAGGTCCTGTAACAGGCCGGTCGTGTAGCCGGCCAGCCGAATGGGCCAATGGGGGCTGTCGCGAACCGCTTCCACAGCCCCTGCGCTCGGGTTGGTCGCGGCGGCTAGCGCTGCCACCAGGCCCACGCCCTCCGGTGGCGTGGCCGACTTCAGCCGCTGGAGCAGCTCTGCCGCGTTCATTCTGGCCCATTCGCCGCTGCCGCCCGCGCCCAGCCATTGCTCGAACAACGGGCTTTCAGCCTTCGTCGCCCTGGTCTCGGGTACGCCTTGCCCGTCCGTGTCGGCCAGAATCTGCCGGTAGGCGCTGCGGAGGTCCTCCGAGTCGGGTTGCCAGCCGGAGTCGCGGAAAAGCGGAAACGCCGCGAAGCTGTACTTCAAGGGCAGCTCCAGGCAAGCCTGAAACAGCCGTACCCAATCCCGGTGGCGGGCCCAAGAGTCCATGGCCAGCTTGATCTCCGTCTCGCTGCACTCGGTCAGCGGCTTGCTCTTGGTGCCGAAGAACCCGGCGCACCGCCGGTCGCCCGAGCGGACCACCTCCATCACGTGCCCCTGCACCGTCGCGCCGGCCCGGTCGTACTCGAGCTTCAGGCTCTGGAACTCGTAGTCCTCCTTGAAGTAGGCGTCCAACTGCCGCGTGACGAACAGAAACAGGCACAGCCGCTCATGGTCCGAAGGGCGGAAGCCGCGTTCAACGCAAAGTTTCGCGGCTTGCCCCTTGGGGTTTTGGATTGCCTCCTCGCAGAGCGCGTCCTGAGCAGGCCCAGGCGAAGCGTTCTTGAGGGACTTCTCGGCACCAGTCCGAAGTACCTCGTCCCTGTCCCTCAGCAATGACACGAAGAACCGAGCCACGTCGGCCCGGTCGGTTGCTAAACGTTTGCGACACTTCAAGATCGAAAGCACCTTTACCCGGAGTGGCTTCGACGCGATATATCCCTGCTCGGCGACGATCGCGCCCAACCTTTCTTGACGCCCCTTCGCCCACAAGGCACACAGCGCGTCGATCGCCGGCTGCGCTTTCAGGTTGGCCAATGCCTGGGCTGCACGCTCCGAAACATCCTTTTGCGATATGGTGGCTGCCTCGGCCAGCAAAGGAATCGTCTCGGGATGGTCGCGATGCTCCTCCAAGGCCTTGATGGCGGCGCGTTGCCGCATCGGCCCGATGACGGGAACCGTGGACCGCAGGGCGTGTTTCCATTTGTTCAACTGCTTTTGTGTGATCATCCGCAATGCTCCTCCCGGGTAGGTAGGGGGCCACGGCGGAACACGGCTCCGTGGAGCAGTTTCCTTCGCAGCCCGGTCGTGTCGCCATGTTTCAGATGCCCAAGCCAGCTAGCCACCGACGCCCGCACGTCGCCCAACTCGGCCTCTCCACGCCAATACGCCTCGGTCAGCTCCTTCAACCGCCGCTGGAACCGCACGCCCGTGGCGCGCCGCAAGCGGCGATGGTCCGGGTACAGTCGCCAGCCGAGAAACGGCACGCCGGCACGGACAGGCAGAACAACGCACTTGCGCCGATGCAGCCGCAATCGTAATGGTTGCAGAAAACGCCTCAGCATGCAAAGTCGTTCTCCCAGTTTCCGTTTGTCGTCGCCAAACAGCAAAAAGTCGTCGGCGAAACGTAGGTAGCCCCGCCAGCCCCACGCTTCCTTCACAAAGTGGTCGAGCGGGTCCAGCATCACGTTGGCCAGAAACTGGCTGGTCAAGTTGCCGATCGGGATGCCCCGCCGGCGCTCGTGCGGCGTGAACAGGTCGTCGCCCGGGAAGTAGCCGGCCACCGGCTCCTGCGGATTGCTGGCCCGCACGATCCGGCCGACGAGATCGAGCGTTCGCGGGCACTTGATCTTGCGAGCTACCAGTCCCAACAAAACCTCGTGGTCGATCGAGGGGAAAAACTTCTCCACGTCGCACCTGAGCACGTACGGCCAACGGCGACAGAACCGCGTGGCCCGGTCCAACGCCTTGTGCGTCCCCTTGCCAACCCGGTTGGCGTAGCTGTCGAAGATCATCGTCCGGTCGAAGATCGGCTCCACCACGCGGCACACCGCATGATGCACCACGCGGTCCCGATACGGGGCCGCCGAGATGAGCCGTTTCTTCGGATCGCGAATCCAGAATGACCGGTACTCGCCCGGCTGGTAGGTGCCCGACTGCAGCTCGTCGTGGAGCACGAACAGATTCGGCTCCAGGTCGTAATGAAAGCTGGCCGGTGCCGGACGCTGCCGCTTGCACCGCAGCGCCGCCTTCTCGGCTGCCAGCAGGTTCTCGAACGACGCGATCTGCTCAAACAGCTTGCCGTGGCGTTTCATGTCTTCCTCCCTCTCACTTTTTTGGACACGGCGTTCTTGGCTCTCCTTTCCCGGCGGGAGAGGACCGCGCTGAGGGTACCTACCGTCTGTCATGCTGTGCGGAGCGAAGCATCGCCCTGTTCAAAATCGCGCGCCCTCGCTCCGCTCGGGCGAAAGGGGTAAAGGAACAAAGGTTCAAGGGGTAAGAGTCCTGGCCACGCGAAACCCATCGCGGTCGTCGCGGTCGTCCGGGGGGCGGTAGCGGTCGCGATACGCACACCGGAAGGAGACGGGTACGTGGTCGTCCCACGAGCCCCCGCGCAACACACGGGACGCGGACGTACCACGCGTAGGCGCCGTCAAGTCGCCACGCCGATAACGGTCGTATGCATCCTCGTCGTACCAATCCGCGCACCACTCTTCCACGTTTCTCGCCATCTGGTAATGCCCCCACGCGCTGCAGCCCTCCGGGTAACGCCACACACCGCACGTCCCCTCGCCGCCCTCGTTGTCGTCGTTGCGACATTTGCCCGCGTCCCACTGGTCGCCCCACGGGTATTCCCGGCCATCCGTACCCCGTGCCGCCTTCTCCCACTCCAGTTCGGTCGGTAGCCGAAGACCGGCCCACTGGCAATACGCTTTAGCGTCGTCCCAGCTCACGCACACCACGGGATGATCCGCTTTCACTGCCGGAAAGCTCTTGCCTTGCCAAACCGGATCGCCATAATCCGTCTCGTCGGGAGGGCGGTGCCCCGTGGCATCCACAAACCGCCTGTACTGCGCGTTCGTCACCGGATGGATGCCTAAGTAATATGGCGGCAACTCGACGGGGAAGGGATCCCCGCCCCCCTCGTCGCTTCCCGGTCCACCCGCCAGGAACCGCCCGCCGGGGACCAGCAGCAGAATCGTGCCATCTTTTTCGTTCTCCACCAAAGGCTCGATCCCGCCGAGCCATTCGCGCAAGGGAAAATCGGCCGGCGTGAGAGTTGGCGGGGAAGCATTGCCGTCGTCGATTGAAGCTTTCATGGCTACATCTCGCATATCCCTAGGTCAGCCTTTCGAGGCCGACATTCTTGCCATTCGTGCCGTTTCACTCCACCATTGTCAACTGTGAAAAGCCTGACGTACAAAGGCGCGGGGCGACCTTCGCCGCGGCTACCAGCCGCCCCGCGCCGCTTCGATATTCGGCCTTGCGGCCGGGAACCGGTCTGGACTCTCCCTGCTCACTCTCGCCCTCCGTAAAGGACCGGATTCCGGCAAGGGATAGTACTGGCCACGCGAAACCCATTGTTGTTGTTGCGGTTGTCCGGGTGGTTGTTGTTGCGATACGCACACCGGAAGTTGTCGGGTTCGTGGTTGTTCCACGAGCCCCCGCGCAACACACGGGACGCTTCTTCGACCGGGCCCCATCCAGCCCCGCGCGGGCTGAATTTCCATCATGCTTCATTGTCCGACCCTTTCCCCAGCAGCTCCTCGCGACCGCCGCCAGCCGCCCACCAGCCGCCCCACCTCGTCGACCAGCCGGGCGGCCACCTCGTACTGGCGCGTGCTAAAGAGCTGTTCATCGTGGGCCAATCGCATCTGAAACCGGGTCTGCTCCAGCCGCAAGTTGGCCCGGCTGAGGAGGTCCAGCTTGCCCTTGGCGTATTTTGCCTCCACCAACAGGTCAAGCACATCGTACGCGTTTCGCAGTATCCGGTCGCCGAGCAGGAAACGGAAGTCCCGCGGGAATTTGCCCACCCGCCGGGTCATCTCGCGCACCAGGTCGTACGCCTTCGTAATGGCGACCAGTTCCTCGGTCCTTTCAGGCGGCTTCCGCGTAGGGTTTTTCATGTTTACCTCGGGTCATGCTGGGCTTTGATCGTCATGCTCAGCGTATCCTGTCATGCTGAGCGGAGCGAAGCATCGCCCTGTTCAAAATCGCGCGCCCTCGCTCCGCTCGGGCGAAAGGGGTAAAGGAACAAAGGTTCAAGGGATAAGAGTCCTGGCCACGCGAAACCCAAGGTCGTTGCGGCGGCCGACCGGGTGGGAGTGGTGGCGAAACGCACACCGGAAGAGGACGGGGCCGTGGCGGCCCCACGAGCCCCCGCGCAACACACGGGACGCGGACGTACCACCCGTAGGCGCCGTCAAGTCGCCACGCCGATAACGGTCGTATGCATCCTCGTCGTACCAATCCGCGCACCACTCCCACACGTTCCCCGCCATCTGGTAATGCCCCCACACGCTACAGCCCTCCGGGTAACGCCACACACCGCACGTCCCCTCGTCGTGCTCGTTGTCGTCGTTGCGACATTTGCCCGCGTCCCACTCGTTGCCCCAAGGATACGCTCGACCGTCCAGGCCTCGCGCGGCCTTCTCCCACTCCAACTCGCTCGGCAGTCGCAAACCGGCCCACTGGCAATACGCCTTAGCCCCGTACCAGGTCACCTGGACCACCGGATGGTCCGGCTTCCCGCCGTACGCCTCGTAACCGCCGCCGGATTTTCGTACGAAACAATCCTCGTCTAGCAGATCCCCGTCTAGCAGGATCCACTTCTGGAGATCGAAATCGCCGGGCCGCCGCTGGCTTAGAAACCTCGCGTACTGCGAGTTCGTTACCGCCGTCATCCCCAAGTAATATGGCGGCAACTCGACCTCGAACACGCCGCCCCCCTCGTCGCTTCCCGGCCCACCCGCCAGGAACCGCCCGCCGGGGACCAGCAGCAGCAGGCTGCCGTCGCTGGGGGTCTCGACCAGCCACGGCGCCCCGTGGGGCACCCACTGGGGAAATCGCGAGTCGGGCATGATCGTCACTCGTTCACCCATGGCCGGCTACCTCTTCCGCGTGGAACTGCCCTTGGTCGCCGCCCTCTCCACGCCCAGGGTCCGCTCGATGAGCCCCTCCACCCACTTCTGAATGGAGGTGTCCTCCTCGGCCACCCGGATCCGCAGGGCTTTGTGGGTTTGGGGCGCGAGCCGCACGATAATGGTCCGTCCCGATGGCGTGCTCCGTGACTCTTCAGGCATGTTGTCTCAATTCCTTACCGTCTGTTCCAAAGGGCATCCGGCAGCACTCGGCTGCCACGCACAATGATCAACATATATCATTGATTGTTAGCTGTCAATAGATCAAACGCATCACAAGGCGTGATTTATCTCAGGGCCGGCGTTTGATGACCTTTATGACTGCGTCTGATCCCACTAACCGACCCGGCCGATCCATCGACGTGCCACGGAGCGAGGCCAGGGGGTGGATCAGACGCAACCAGAAGCTGATGGCGGAGCAGGACGCGACATCCACAAGTTCCGCCGACTCATGCGCGTCGGGACCCATGCGCATCGACCGCTCGGCACTCACCGCGCAGCGCTCGTCCGACGGCGGTCCGCGTGCCGGCAGCGTGTCCACGTGGGCCAGGTTGATCCAGCCGGTCTGGGAAGTCGATCCGCTGACATGTCCCCAATGTGGCGGCGCGATGAAGATCATCAGCTTTATCGAGCGTCGGCAGCAGGATGTGATTGAGCGGATCCCGCGG
>JBNJEM010000322.1:0-8695 GCA_051745935.1 Planctomycetota bacterium | reverse complement strand
CCAGGAGCGTCCAGCGCCGCGATCGATATCGTCCCGCGAGATGACGGGGTTGTGGAATGGGACGAGGTGGTTTCGATTGAGTTGATTTCCTGGGATGAGTATCGTGATCTGCACGACGAAGTGTCAGTGGTAACGCCAAATGACGGGCTGCCTGAAGATTCCAGTGTGTGGTGGTCCACCATGCGATCGCCGTATCGTTCGCGTGTTGACGAAGAAGGAAATCCCTGTCAGAACATTGCCACGGTAACGATATTAGACAACGATCACGCCGACAATCACAGCTATCAACAGCCGGACCAGGAAACCACGGGATCGACCGCCAAAAGGCTTGAATACGGTTCGCTGCAAGTCGACGTGCACGGCGGTCATGCCCAATACGAACTTCCGGTTTTCGCGCCACGCTATCGAGAAGACGATAATCTGAGACCGATCGTGGAAAGCATTGTTCGGCTGCCGGAGGACATTGTCAATGCGACCTCGCTTCACGCCATCTATACCGTGGGCGGGATCTCCGGCCCGAAAGTGTCGTTTGATTTGAGCGGGGCGGAACCCTATCTGGAACCGAACGTGAATCGTGAGTTCCGCTTGACCGTTCCCGGGCCGGATACGCTGTCCGCGTCGTTAGCCACCGGACATCATGATCACGATGTTCAATTGCTGGTTGAAATCGATGGCGAGATCTTCACCCGAACGCTCCGAGGAAGCACCGAAGTCGTCAACCGCGTCGACCCAATACTCGGAACGCCGGAGTGGGGGAGCGGTTGGACGCTGGATGAACTGGACAGGCTGTTTCCAGCCGACGGTGTACAGGCCGGGGGGACGGGAACGGTTGTATCCCGATTGGCGCCGTTGGGCGCGACAACCGAGTCCGGCATTTCACTGGTGCGCGGCGATAATTCGGTCTCTTGGTTTCGAGCGGACAATCCTCGGCCGGCCCGAGTCGTGGAACTGAACCCCGCTAGAAACCGGTTTTTTGACAATTCGTCCGTTCGGTTTTCGGAGCCATATCAATGGAGTGGATACACCGGTCGCGACAACCATGACTACCGAGCCAGCGCCGCCGGGCTCCAGGATGAGGTCGCGGATGTGACATGGAAGTTGGGAGATCCAACCCCTGGCAGAATGGTGCAGGTCTTTGCCGAGTGGGAGCCGGATCCGGGGCTCGCCTCGAATGCGGCTTATCACGTTTCGGCGGATCCGGTGACTGGCCAAGCCGGGCCCATTCTCGTGGATCAACGTTATGGGGCTGGCCAGTTCGAGTGGGATGGACGAGTGTGGCGCAGTCTCGGGTTCTTCGTTCTGCCCTCCGATCAGGATTATTTGGAGGTTCGATTAAGTACGCAAATCGAGGATGACACGTACGTGGACGGTCCCGTGTCGGCCGGAGCCGTGATGTTGGCCGACCATTGGGAATTCACGGATCCGAACAGTTCCGCTTCAACACTTCAATGGCCCGTTGCTGGTCGAACGGCCGAATTGACCACCAAGACCAGGAAGGTTTATCGGTTCGACGTGGAGAGTGGGGTACTGCGAGAAGCGAGAGATCGAAATGGAAACCGTACACAATATCATTATGTCGATACCGACCACGATGCACGCCAAGACGAACTGGCGCGCATCGTACGGCAAGGTGGCCTGGAGACGACGATTGATTATGAGGACGGATACGTCTCCTGTATCACTGATTTTGCCGGACGAGAGACCGAGTGGCACGTTGAAGAAGGAGCCGTTAGGCAAGTCGTGCTACCCGACCCCGGTTATGACATGCCGCAACCCGTTTACGACTTCGCATACGATGAAGATCGCCCGTTGTTGGCCGAGGTTACGGATCCGCGCGGCAATTCCAGCCAGATTGAACGCGGTGGAAATGGCACTCAAGTCACCGGTGTCACCAACCCGGACGGCAACCATTGGACTTTGCAGTCATACCTGGAAGATGGATTGGATGGCCATCCGCGGCGGCCTCCCTCGGGAAGCATCATGCCGAATGGGGAAACAGGCGGGGCACTTGCCGAACCGTGGGCCACGTTCGTCGATACTCGCGGTTCCACATGGCGGTACCAAACCGACCCACACGCGCTGGTTACCGCTGAAGCCCGGCCGCCCGTGCCGGACTCTCCGTCGCGGGATGTGTGGACGTGGGAGCGTGACGATGTCGGTCTGGCCACCAGGATCGTCGCGCCGGCCGGGGGTGGAGGCGACTCGCCGTTGCCCGCCGTTGTCACCTTGCAGGAGTTCGATGAACGCGGGAACCTGCTGCGGAAAACTTACGCCGATGGCACGTTCGAGGAATGGACCCATGACGATGTTTACAACCAGGTGCGGTCATATCGGGACCGATTGGGACGCCATGTGTCATACTCGCTCGACGTGCGTGGCAATGTGTCGAGCAAGAGGGAAAGAGAGAATCGCCGCGCGGATACGCCCGACCGGGTGACAAAATACTGGTATACATACAGGGCGACAAGCATGGACGATCTGCCTGGGGGTTTGGTTGGCAGGGTTATTGTCGCCGCCGGTACGCCTGATGCGGTCGTGGAACTAACCAAGTATCACGATTCCGGTCCGGAAATTGGATTGCCGGCCGTCGTGCGACAGGCGGCGCATTCCCGCGACCCCAATGTGGCGTCGATGGTTCAGTTCCGATACGACGCCCATCGTTGCTTGTCGGAGCGGATTGACGTGGCCGGCAACAGCACGTTTTTCCTATATGATGGTCTTGACCGGCTCCATCAACAAGTGGATCCCGCGCCGGGGACCGGCGATCATGGTTCCCCAAGGACGACATACTTTTACGATGCATTGGGAAACAAGACGGACATTATCAATGCCCGCGGCGTGAAAACAGCGCGAGAATACGACGAGATGAACCGCTTGATTTCGGAAACGTTGCCGCCAGCCGGCGGTTCCCTCGAGTCGAGTCAAAGCCCGGCGAAAAACGCGTATTTGTATGACGGGGAAGGAAACCTCGTGGATGAGTGGGATGCGCTGCGGCATCAGACCAGTTATACGTATGATGCCCGAAATCAACGCACGTCGATGATCGAGCCGGCGCCGGAGTTGGCCACCTCGGCGCTTCCGGTGCCGGTGGAGGCCACGGCGCCGGTGACAAATTACTCCTATGATGCATGGGGAAATCTCCGAGCCACGCGCGATCCATTGGGCGCTACGACCCGCTATCAATACGATGCGTTTGGGCAGCGGACTCGTGTCACGCACCCGAGTCCCGGCACTCGGCAGCATGAAGCTCCCGTTTCTCAATTCATCCATGATGCCGGCGGACAGCTGATTGAGTCCCGTGAACGCGGGCCGCAAGGTTGGCGCGTGACCAGTTATGAATATGACGATCTGGGTCAACGGCGGCGGATGCTCGGTCCCCAGGATTCGAACGGGCGGCGGCTCGAAACCGAATATACCTATGATCAACGCGGTAATCTGGTATCCGTCACGGAAGCGGGAGAACGGACCACCCGGTTCGAATATGATCAACTCGATCGGAAAATCTTGATGTTACAGCCTGACCCCGACGGCGTCGGCCCACTAGGTGTTCCCACCACTCGGTACCAATACAGCGTTGATGGAACACTCCGGGCCGAATCTTTCTTCAATTCGGCGGATCCGGAAACTGCCGTGGTCACTCGCTATGAAACCGACGCCTTGGGACGTGTCATCCATGAAGTGACGTCCGATCCCGACGGGGCCGGGCCGCGAGTCGCCCCGGAGTCATTCTACCGGTATGACATTATGGGAAACCGGATCAGCGAGACGGAGGTGATCGGGCCAGGGCAAACAGTCACTCGAAACTTCCTTTTTGATCGCCATGATCGGCTTTGGAAGAGCACTGACATGGAGAACGGCGAGACAACGGGTGAGATGATTCAAGTATACGACACGCTCGGAAACGTGATCGGACTGCGCGAACGTGTTGGCGGCGACACGGCCACGCCCCTGTATCGGAAAACCGATTTCGCGTACGATGCGCTGGGACGCGAGGTGATGCGCGCCGGGCCCGCGCCCTTGGCGGGTGGGGAGCGGCCGACCACGTTTTCTGTTTACGATGCCATGGATAATCTTCGCCTCGAACGCGATGCCGGGGGCGCGTGGACCGAATACCAGGTGGACGCCTTGGGACGTGTCGTGGCGGTGATTGAATCGGAAACGGAAGATCATGCTTCTCCCGTCACGACCATGGAATACACGGTTTCCGATGACTTGGCCGCGATTGAAGATCCACTGGGCAGACGCACCGAATTCCAGTATGACAACCTCGGCCGGATGATCGTCGAACGCGTGCCGGCGGTCAATGGCTCGAGCGGGGATGCGATTGCCGAGATGCGGCACGGATACGATGTGTATGGCAACAAAGTTTCAACGGATGATGCCGACGGGAATTCGTTCCGTGTGAGCCACGACGCCCTTGATCGACCAGTACGCCTCACGGCGAACGGCGAAACGAGCGAGAGGCGTTATGACGGCCTGGGACGGGTTGCTTTTGAAACGGATCCCTTGGGATCCGTGACGGCGTACCGGTACGATTTGCTCGGACGACGGACCGCCATTTCGCCCCCCCATGCCGAGAGGGATCACGCACTCGAGGTCACACTGGACGACACACGGGCTCACATGACCGGTCTCTGGCGTGTTGGAACGGAGGGCTGGCGTGGTTCTGACCAGTATGCGTCGGCCTCCGGCGATGATGACATCCGGGCAACATGGTCGGTTTCCGATTTAAGGCCGGACGCGACCTACGAGGTCTTGGCGACTTGGCGGCCACGGGCGGCGAATGTCGATCAGGCGCTCTTTCATTTGACCGCCGGTGATGTGACGCTGGTTGATCCGGTGACGGTGGACCAGCAACGAATTGCCGGGGATGTTGTCGATGGAAATCAAACCTGGCAACGAATCGCCACGGTTACGCCGGGCGCCGAACTGCTGGAAGTGACGCTCGAAACGCCGCGGGCTAGCGGGAACCTGGTGGCGGACGGTTTGTGGATCATTGAAGTATCCGGCAATAGCTACACCAGTTACGATGCGCGGGGCAATGTGATATCGCAGTCCGACTCGCTAGGTAATACTCGCAAGTACACCTACGACGGAGGTTCCAATCTAACGGGTATCATGGACGAGAATGGCGACGTGACCTCTATCGAGCATGATTTGCTGG
Organism: Planctomycetota bacterium; assembly: GCA_051745935.1. Classification (GTDB taxonomy): domain Bacteria; phylum Planctomycetota; class Planctomycetia; order Pirellulales; family Pirellulaceae; genus JBNJEM01. The sequence goes on along the minus strand of JBNJEM010000322.1, from coordinate 3,531 downwards.
GCCGCGTCCAATCAGTGACCGATCCGTTGGGGAACGTGACGGAGTATACCTACGACAATATGGATCGCGTGGTGGCTGAACGGGTTGAACGCGATGGAGAAGTGGCCACAAGCTACCGCCAATACGACTTGATGGGGAACTTGCTGCAAGAGGTCGATCGAGCGGGACGGGTCAGGCGGATGCAATATGACGCCCTGGGACGTCTAAAAGACGAGCTGTGGTATGAATCCGCGGTGGACGCTCGGTCGGACGCCGGGCGGTTGAATACGATCCAATACACCTATGACGCCGCGGGACGTACCACGGCGGTAAGTGATGATGCGAGTTGCTATGAGTACGTGTTGGATGCTTTGAATAGGCCCTTGGTAACGGCCATTGACATCAACGCCGCCCCGCCCGTCCAACTTGAGTATGAATACACCCGCCAGGATGATTTGCGCGATGCCTTTCAGGTCAGCGTTGGTGGACGCCCGGATCACCTGGCGCGATACACCTACGATGGTCAATCCCGGTTAGCTCGCGTGGAACAATCGGGGGCCGGCGTGGAGGACAAACGAGTGGAGTTTGACTATACGGCGGCGGATCAATTGTCGGAGATACGGCGCTATGCGGGCTCAACGGAAGAAGACCTGGTGGCCCGATCGGGGTACCGGTTCGATCGCCAGGGGCGTTTGGCGGCGCTGACGCACCAACAGCGGGACAATGTGTTGGCTGATTATGAATGGGTGTTTGATGCCTCGAACCGCGTCGTGCGGCAAGACGCGTCACGAGATGGCATTTCTCGGTTCGAGTATGACGCGCGAGGACAATTGTTGTCGGCTGATTTCGACTCTCAGACTGATGAGTCGCATCAATATGATTCAAACGGGAATCGTACGGATGAAGGGTACGTGGTTGGTGACCGGAACCTGGTGGAGTCGGACGGCCGGTATCAATACGAGTACGACGCGGAAGGGAATCGCACGCGACGAACGGAAATCTCCACTGGAAAAACCACGCAGTACCAGTGGGACCAGGGAAACCGCTTGGTGAAGATATTGGAGTTGGATGGGGTGGATGGCATGGTGTCGCGTACCATTGAGTATGAGTATGATGCCCTGGGGCGAAGGATCGGGAAGACGATCACGCCGGCTGAAGAGCCAGCCGAGGTTGAACGCTTCGTGTACGATGGCGATGATATCGTACTGCGATTCGTCGATGGGGATGCCCGGAATCGATATTTGCATGGACCGGACGTGGACCAGGTTTTGGCGGACGAGCAACTAGGAGCTGAAGGAGAGATCGACCGTGTGCTATGGCCGTTGGCGGACCACTTGGGAACCGTACGCGACCTGGTTCAATTCGATCCTGAAACCAACTCGGCGTCCGTCGTAAACCACGTCACCTATGACGCGTTCGGCGGGATCGTCGAGGAAACGGAACCGGCGATCGATCACATTTTCGGTTTCACCGGCCGGGAAATGGACGCGGAGTCGGATCTTTACCATTATCGGGCCCGTTACTACGATCCGCGGATCGGTCAGTTCATTAGTGAAGATCCCGCCGGCTTTGAAGCGGGAGATGCCAATTTGCGCCGGTACGTGGAAAACGATCCAACCAACCAGGTTGATCCGACCGGGATGTATGGCGAAGATGTTCATTTCTACTTTAATTACTATCTTGCCCGTTACCTGGGCCTCGACCAGCCTTCCGGTTGGATCAATTCCAAAGGCCAGCCGGTCTCGGAGGCCTATATTGTTTCCTACTTCGCGACGCGAGTTGACTACGACGGTGCGACGGAACCGGTTGGGGCAGGCGCGGCCGTTCGCCAACGATTCCACTTTCCCGATCCGGGAGGCCCCTTCCAGACCGTGTTGCGAGGCGATCCTCGCGTCAGCCAGGCGCTGAGCAGCGTGGGAAGCACCGGTGATCTCGAGATGTTCGGCGTCCTGCTGCACGTCTATCAGGATAGCTTCTCGCACGAAGGCTTCCACAAGACCACGGGGCATGGGCTCACCAAGGACCCCGATCGCCCCTATCTGCACGAAAAGCGGGACCGACAGATGGCGCAATCGGTCTACAACAAGATGGCCGACTTGCTACTGGCCCGCAGAGGTCTTTGGGGTAAAGAAAAAAGCCCACGGGCAAAGGCATTGCTGCAAGGAAAGAGTTTTGCGAACTTCTGGAATGAAATTGACGCCGTGCTGTTGCAGGAGCCTCGTAGAGTGGGAAGCTTGACGCCGTTCGAGAATCGCATTGTCTGTTGGCAAGAACTCGTTGCTTCGGATTTCAACCGCGCGAAGCCCCGTTTCAACGACAAGAAACGCGAAACATCAAATCCACTGACACGGCGTTTTCGCGAGGTGTCGAAGAAAGTCCCTGATTGGTACGGCCCATCTTATGACCACCGGTCATATTGGGGTAAATGGATCCCCGTTCGCGACGATGGACCGCCGCCATGGCGGACCTTGGATATCGGCAGGCGGTCAAACGGGAATTAGGAACCCATCACAAAACCACGCGGATGTCCCGTAATCCAAGGGGTTTCGGATCTGAAATACACGTTGTTACAGCCCGTAACACGATTTGGTTCCCGCTCCAAGAAGTCCTTGGGGGAGAGAAAACCCGAGTGGTCTTGTGATGGCTTTTAATGAGACATGCGCGGAACAGATAGCCTACCACGGAGGAAGTCAAAATGAAAAGCGGAATGGCATGCACGGGTGATTCTCGAGCCCGAACCGCGCTGGCATCATTGGCGGCGGCCACGCTCGTGAGCCTGGGGTTGTCATCATTGGCGGCATACCTCTGTCTGATTTTTGCTGGGGCCGGGGAAGCGGCCGCGAGTCCCGGGTTGACCTATTTTGCCCCGCTTTGGGCGTATCCGGAACTGGCGCGGATGAGTTCGCGCGCGTACACCGGTTACATCAACTGGGCGAGTGTCTTCATGTTCGTGTATTACTGCTGTTATGGCGTGGCAATCAGTATCGCGCGTCTAAAGGGACGCGGCGGAATCGGGCTCATTCTCGTGCTGGTTTTTCACTACGCTGGATTCGTTATCTGCTTAACATCCTCCTCCTGGGACGGCATGCGCAACATTTGGATGATTTCCCAGATGTACGGGCCCTGGATCTCCGTGGCATTGGTCGAGTATTTCGTCTTCCTCCATTTGATCGCGGTTCAATATGCCCGCAGTGAAATTCCCTATCGGCCACAAGTAACCCGGGAAGCCGTGATTGTGCTCGCCGCCGGCTTGGTGGCGGGTATCGGTTTCCACCTGATCGCCATGATGCACGCACCGGAAGGCATGGTGGGGTGAAAAACAGGTAACCGTTCACGCCCACGGAGCAACGGAACCGCGTAGCCGTTCACGGGTGCCGCTACACGGCCTGGACACGCAAGGCCCGCATGGATGCCACGGGCTTGTCCCGTGGTGGTTCACGCTCGCCGCTACAAACCGGCCAGACACACCACTCCTGGCCGTCGGTAGCGTGGAACGTAACGGACCACGGGACAAGCCCGTGGCATTTGCACCTGGAAAAGCCTTTCCTCAAT
>JBNJEM010000321.1:0-8707 GCA_051745935.1 Planctomycetota bacterium | reverse complement strand
CCGAGGTGGTCGTCGACACCGGCTCGGAGTACGACATCGGTTTCCGCCGCCAGGCCGAGGCGTACGAGGTGGTGGCCGACTGGTGGGGCGTGGAAGGCCATACGCCAATCCGTCAGCAATCGTTCATCCAACAGGTCAATCGCCAGTACTCGTACAACCTCATCCAAGACCAGGTCCGCGAGCAGGACTTGATCGTCGAGGAGGAAGAGACGCTCGAAAACGGCGACACCGTGATCGTCCTGTCCGAACGAGGCTAATATACTTCAGGCTTCAGGCGGTCGGATTGGTCCGGGTGGAAAGCGGCGCGACGCAAGCCGTCCTCCCGTGGGTCGGATTCGCGGCGGACAACGTCGTCCGCGACCGGCATGAATAGTCACCCCGCGCGGTGCCATTCCGAGCGCGGCGGAGGATCTCAATCGATTTTGAAACCCGGGACACGCGATTCATCGCCGGGATGAAAATGACCGACTGCCGGTCGCCTTGACATGAACGACAAATCAGAAAGGCCTTCGTCATGAAGAAGATCAAAATCACGCTGCACAAAGACGGCACGCAGAAGGTCGAGGTGCTCGGCGCGGTCGGCCAGCAGTGCGTCGAGTTCACCGAGCAACTGGAACGTCGCCTGGGCGTCCAGGACGGCGAACGGGAGCTGAAGCCCGAATACCATGAAACGGAACAGGAAACCGAACACGATCGCGAGTACGAATGATGAGCGATGCCAAGCAGACGGACACCTCGGAGCGGGCGCTCAGCCCATTCCAGGAGCAACTGAAAACCTATCTTCGCGCCGGCTACCCGCTGTTGTACCTGGTCACCGCCGAGGAGGACCGGGCGATCGAGGTGGTGTCCGAGGTACTGGCCGACGGCGACTTGGGCGGCCGCCGGCCGTACATCTGGTCGGTCTCCCGCGGGCTGTGCAACACCGACATGAAGGTGGTCGACCGCAAGTCGGCCGACCCCAAGCGAATCCTGCCCTGCCTGCTCGATTTCCAGGACCCTGGCGTATTCCTGCTGGAGGACTTCCACTTTTTTCTCGACGAACGGTCGGCCACCGCGCCGCTGGTGGTTCGCCAGCTCCGCGACCTGGTCGGTCCGTTTAAGGCAAGCCGCAAGACGGCGATCCTGCTCTCCTCCGTTCTCAAGCTGCCACCGGAGTTGGAAAAAGACCTTACAGTACTCGACCTGGAAATGCCCAACGACGGCGAACAGGCCGCCGTGCTCGACGAGACCATCGAACAGGTCAGCGACAACCCGCGGGTCGAGGTGAACCTGGCCGCCGGCGGGCGCGAGCAGATCGTCAAGGCCCTCACTGGCTTGACCCGCTCGGAGGCCGAAAACGCCCTGGCCAAGGTGATCGTCACCCGCAGCCGGCTCGACCCGGAAGACATCGACCTGCTGCTGGCCGAGAAGGAGCAGATCATCCGCAAGTCGGGCATGTTGGAGTTCTACTCCACGCCGGAGCGGTTTGGCAGCATCGGCGGGCTGGAGAACCTCAAGGCGTGGCTGCGCCAGCGGGGCAAGGCCTTTTCGGAGGCCGCGCGGCAGTTCGGCCTGCCCAGCCCCAAGGGACTGCTGTTGGTGGGGGTCCCCGGCTGCGGCAAGAGCCTCTCGGCGAAGGCCGTGGCGGCCGAGTGGAAGATGCCCTTGTTGAAGTTCGACCTGGGTAAGGTGTTTGGGGGCCTGGTTGGCCAGTCGGAAGAGAACATGCGCCGGGCGTTGAAGATGGCCGAGGCCGTCGCCCCTTGCGTGCTCTGGATCGACGAGATCGAGAAGGGGCTTTCCGGCAGCCGCGGCTCAAGCGGCGACTCGGGCACCTCGACCCGCGTGTTCGGCACCCTGCTGACCTGGATGGAGGAGAACACCAAGCAGGTTTTCACCATCGCCACGGCCAACGACATCGAGGGCCTGCCGCCGGAACTGTTGCGTAAGGGCCGATTCGACGAGATTTTCTTTATCGACCTACCCACGGCTCAAGAACGGGCTAACATCCTGGCCATCCACCTGACGCGGCACCACCGCGACTACCGTGACTTCAACCTGGCCGCCCACGTCCAGGCCACCGAGGGGTTCTCGGGCGCGGAGATCGAGCAGACGGTGATTTCCGCCCTGTATGCGGCGTTCGCCGAAGGGGAAGACACGAAACTGGACGATCGGCACTTGCAGGAGTCCATCGCCACGACGATGCCCCTGTCGCGGTCGATGGGCCCGCGGATTACCGCCTTGCGCGAACAGGCCCGCGAGAAGTGGCGATCCGCCTCGCCGGGCCCCGACGAGGACCAGGCCGGGGAATCGCGCGACGTCGCCATGCCCGAACCGCCGCCGGTGCCCAAGAAGCCGAAGCGGATTTTTGACGTGTAGTCCCCCAGGCTTTGCAGGCTCACAACGCTGGAGTGAAACGGCACGAATGGCAAGAATGTCAGCCTCGAAAGGCTGACGTATCGGAGACTGAACCCATGAGCGAACCGATCGCCAGCCACCAACCGCCAGTCAATCTGAACCCGTGGGGGTTGCCGCCCGGCAAGCGAACGGCGGTAATGGAGTTGAACCCCAAGGACGAGAGTATTTTGCTGTTGGTTCCCGGTGGGACGTTCCTGGCGGGCGGGCCGGAAGACGACGAGGGCGGCGGGGACCCCTTCCCCGTGGAGTTGCCGCCATATTACTTGGGCATCCATCCGGTGACCAGCGCGCAGTACAGGCGGTTTGTGGATGCCACGGGGCACCGCCCTCCGGACGAGACGGATTATAGGGTTCCGGAATGGCAGGGCAAGAGCTTTCCGGCAGCGAAGGCGGACCATCCCGTGGTGGGCGTGAGCTGGCACGACGCCCAGGCGTATTGCGAGTGGGCCGGCTTGCGGCTACCGACCGAACTGGAGTGGGAGAAGGCCGCGCGAGGCGTCGACGGCCGAGAGTATCCATGGGGCAACGAGTGGGAGGCGGGCACATGCCGAAATGGCGAGAGGAAGAAGGGCCCCGAGAGCACATGCGGTGTGTGGAGTTACCCGGAGGGCTGCAGCGTGTGGGGGCATTACCAGATGGCGGGGAACGTGGAGGAGTGGTGCGCGGATGGCTACGATCGGGATGCATACAAGCGTTATCGGCGTGGCGACTTGACGGCGCCTACGGGTGCTACGTCCGCGTCCCGTGTGTTGCGCGGCGGCTCGTGGTGCGCCCTCCGCGGACCCGACCGCTTCCGGTGTGCGTCCCGGTACAGCTTCGCCCCCCTGGACTACCGCTACCACGACCGCGGTTTTCGCGTGGCCAGGACTCTTACCCCTTGAACCTTTGCTCCTTTACCCCTTGCGCCCGAGCGGAGCGAGGGCGCGCGATTTTGAACATGGAAATTGTCATCCTGAGCGCGACGGTGATTCTGAGCCCGGCGAAGGACTTCGGTCCGCCGAGGAGGACGTCGCATGCAAACCACATGCTTCGACCCGCTCAGCATGATGCGTGCGCTACTTAGAACGCCAGCCGGTCTCAACTACTACAGAGGAAACAGGCCATGACCTCCCAAGGCGGCCCTTACAAGCTGGGACAACGCTTCGGCCCTTATGTGCTGGAAGCGTACCTCGGCTCCGGGGCATTCAAGAGCGTGTACAAGGCGCGCAACCTGGGCGACGCGGTGCCCGAGCCCGTCGTGGCCCTTGGCTTTCCCCACCAGCAGGACGAGGAAGGGATCGGCGAACTGGGCAAGGAGTTCTCCGTGCTGAGCCGGTTGGTGCATCCGAACATCCTGCGAGTCTATGCGGTGGATCGGGAGGCGGAGGTCTCGTTCCTGGTGATGGAGTACGTGGACGGCGAGACCCTGCGCTGCCGGCTGCGTGATCGGGGGTTCCTGCCGCAGGATGAAGCCCTTCGCTACGTGGGCCTTGTTTGCGAGGCCTTGTCCTATGCTCACGCGGCCCACGTGCTGCACCGCGACGTGAAGCCAGACAACGTGCTGTTGACATCGGACAACACGCCCAAGCTGCTCGATTTCGGCGTGGCCCGGCTGCTGGCCCGCACGAGCCAGAAGGCGAGCACGAACATCGGCACCGTGGAATACATGGCCCCCGAGCAAATGCAGGGCGCCGCCGGCACCAACGCCGACCTGTGGGCCCTGGGCATCAGCTTCTACGAACTGTTGACCGGCCACCGCCCCTTCACCGGTGAAGTGGGCGAGGTGATCCAGAAGATTCTCACCGCCCGCTACGATGAACGGCCGCTGTTCGAGAAGCAGGTTGACCGCCGAGTCGTCCGCGTGCTGCGCAAGCTGCTCGACAAGGACGCCGACGCCCGCTACCAGACGGCCGAGGAACTGGCCCGTGACCTGGAGGGGGTTGCCCGGCGGACACGGCTGGTCGACGACGACGAGAGCCGCCTGGAGGTGCTCATCCGCGCCAGCTTGCCGCTGATCTGCGTGCTCTCCTACGAAGAAGACCGGGTACTGGAAGCGATCCGCGGCATTGCCCGGCGGTTGGGCGAAGAACGCAAGCGGCCGCGGCGGCTTTTCATCTGGAGCGCCTCCCGGGGTCTGCGCGACGACCAGGACAAGCTGGTCAGCCGGGAGAGCGTCGAGGACCCCACCGCAGCCCTGGTCCACGTGATCGAGAACCCGGAGGACGCGATTTACGTTTTCCTCGACCTTCACCGCCACTATTCGCCGGTCACCACCCGGCTGATCCGCGACACGGCCCGGGCGGTGCGCACGACCCGCAAGTCGGTGCTGTTCCTGTCGCCCTCGTACCAGGTGCCCGACGAGTTGGAAAAGGAGGTCGCGCTGTCGGTGTTCCAGTTGCCCGACCGACAGCAGTTGGAGCAGGTGCTCAACACCGTCATTACCGAGTTGGAGCACGCGGGGCAACCGGTGGAACTGACCGAAGACCACCGGGCGTCCTTGCTCCGCGCTGCCAGCGGCCTGACCACCGGCGAGGCCCTGCTGGCGTTTCGTGGCGCCGCCGAGCGCAACAACGGCCTGCGGCAGTCGGCCATCCGCGCGGTGGCCGAGTCGAAGACGCGGGTAATCAGACAATCGGGCATCCTCGATTACTACGACCGGCCCGAGTCGTTCGATGTCGTGGGCGGCCTGGACAATCTGGTGGCGTGGTTCAAATCGCGTTTTCCGGCCTTCGCCAACACGGCCCGCTATGCGGGGCTGCCCATGCCCAAGGGCGTGCTGCTGGTGGGCGTCCCCGGCTGCGGCAAGAGCCTCTCGGCCCGGGCCCTGGCCGGAACCTGGGGGGTCCCTCTGGTGCGGCTCGACGTGGGCCGCATTTTCGGCTCCTACGTGGGCCAGTCGGAGGCCAACCTTCGGCTGGCCATCCAGACGGCCGAGGCCGTCAGCCCCTGCATCCTCTGGATCGACGAGGTGGAAAAGGGGTTCTCCGGCGTGCAGGGACAAGGCGGCGGCGGGGTGGCGGCGCGGGTGTTCGGCAACTTCCTGAATTGGCTGCAGGATAAACGCAGCCCCGTCTTCGTCGTGGCCACGGCCAACGATCTGAGTGGCATCCCGCCCGAATTCTTGCGCCAGGGCCGTTTCGACGATGTCTTCTTTGTGGGCCTGCCCGGCCCGCGGGAGCGCGAGGCGATTCTCAAAATCCACCTCGGTCGCCGCCGCCGGGACCCGGCCCGATTCGAACTGAGCGAGTTGGTTGAGGCCACCGAGGGTTTCTCGGGGGCCGAGATCGAGCAGGCGGTCATCGGCGGCCTGTTCCGTGCGTTCGAGGCCGAACGGGACCTGCAAAGTGACGACATATTGACCGCCAGCCGGGACACCTATCCCCTATCGCGATCTCGGGCCCGCGAGATCGCCACGCTGACCGCCTGGGCCAGCCGGAATGCCAAGCCGGCGAGTACCGTATCGCCGGCCGGAACGCTGGCCGGTCCGGGGCCTGCGCCCTCCGGATGAAAACCAGACTCCTTTCCACTTCCATAACGACTATTCACGAGCAACGCCAATGGCCGACGAAACACGAGATACTGAATCGGCGCGGACGATTATCGTGCGGCTCACGCCCCAAACCCACAAAGCCCTCAGGATCAAGGTGGCCGAGGAGGACACCTCCATCCAGAAGTGGGTCGAGGAGCTGATTGAGCGGACCCTGGGCGTGGGGAAGGCGGCGACCAAGGGCAGCGCCAGGCGGAAGAGGTAGCCGGCCATGGGTGAACGAGTGACGATCATGCCCGACTCGCGATTTCCCCAGTGGGCACCCCACGGGGCGCCGTGGCTGGCCGAGAACCCCAGCGACGGCAGCCTGCTGCTACTGGTTCCCGGCGGGACGTTCCTGGCGGGTGGACCGGCAGAGGACGAGGGCGGCGGGGATCCCTTCCCCGTCGAGTTGCCGCCATATTACTTGGGGCTCCATCCGGTGACCAATGCGCAGTACAAGCGGTTTGTGGATGCCACGGGGCACCGCCCTCCCGACGAGACGGATTATGGCGATCCGGTTTGGCAGGGGCGGACGTTTCCGGCGGCGAAGGCGGACCATCCGGTGGTGTGCGTGAGTTGGAAAGATGCTAAGGCGTATTGTCAGTGGGCCGGTCTGCGGCTGCCCAGCGAGTTGGAGTGGGAGAAGGCGGCACGGGGTACGGACGCTCGGGAATACCCATGGGGCGACCAGTGGGACGCGAGCAAATGCCGCAATGACGAGAACGAGGGGGGCGAGCGGACGTGCGGTGTGTGGAGTTACCCGGAGGGCTGTAGCGTGTGGGGGCATTACCAGATGGCGGGGAACGTGTGGGAGTGGTGCGCGGATTGGTACGACGAGGATGCATACAACCGTTATCGGCGTGGCGACTTGACGGCGCCTACGCGTGGTACGTCGGCGTCCCGTGTGTTGCGCGGGGGCTCGTGGATCGGCCGCGCACCCGTCCTCTTCCGGTGTGCGTATCGCAGCTACAACCCCCCGGACCACCGCCTCGCCAACCTTGGGTTTCGCGTGGCCAGGACTCTTACCCCTTGAACCTTTGTTCCTTTACCCCTTTCGCCCGAGCGGAGCGAGGGCGCGCGATTTTGAAACTGCGGATGCTTGGGGCCGCACAGCATGACAAGGACGCGGCCAGCGGTGCAAACGTTTTGGGTAGCCGTTCACGATTGGAAAGGAAGGGAACCGCTAATGAACGCTGATAAACGCAAATAGCCAGATATTTCGAAGAAACGTTGATTTCCTTTGCAGCACGTCAGCAGGTGTTTCTGGTGAACCGAATCACAGAACCTGAGCACCCGTTGCTATCGCCGCACTGTCTCTGCATTCGAGCGCCACGAGATGAATTCAGCTGTTATTCTGTCTCCATATCAGTGTTCATCAGCGCATATCAGTGGTTTTTGATTGTCTACCCCAACACAGACTCTCGGCCTTTCAACACCAAACGCTTAAAACGTTTCGTTTTCCTTCAACAGCAAACCGTGAACGGTTACCGTTTTGGAGTCCGCCGAATGAATATCCGCCTGCACGCCTTCGAGCCGGCCAGCCGAGCCAACGGGCCCGGCCTTCGTGCCGTCCTCTGGTTCCAGGGCTGCACGCTGGGATGCGCCGGCTGCTTCAACCCTGGGACCCATGACCCGCACGGCGGCTACGGGTCCGACACCGCTCAAATTGCCGCCGCCATCCTCGACTTGGATGACAAGATAGAGGGGCTTTCCATCTCCGGCGGCGAACCCTTCCAGCAACCCGAAGCCCTGCTCGATCTTCTCCATCGCCTGGACGGTGCTGGCCTTGGTCGGCTTGTATTCACTGGTTATACCCTGGACGAGATCCAAGATCACCTCTTCGGGCCGCGCATTCTCCAACAGGTCGATGTCCTCATCGCAGGCCGATATGATCGCTCTCAGCCTACCAGCCGTGGTCTCCTGGGCTCGGCGAACCAGCAGATCCACCTCCTCACAAATCGCTATTCGCTGTCGCAACTCACCGGCGGTGCCCGGCGCGAACTGATCCTCCGCCCGGACGGCACTGTTACGGCAACCGGGTTAGCGCCCTGGAAGCCTCCGCAAATGACTCGCGTTGCCGCCGACCCCGGGCATCGAATCAGGCAAGTCAGGCATCGCACCTGACGTTTTGCCCCCACATTTGGCGAGAACTAGCGGGGACAAATCGTTCAAATCACCGCTCGTTGGGCGAAGGATTACGCCTTGGTGCCCGACCATCCGCCACCAAAGTGAAGTTTCCCTGAGCATTCATGGCCACTGCTTGCCGCTGAGGGCGTGAGTGGGACCATATCAGGTCACTTGATTGGGGGACACACGAAAGACACCCAAGCTACGGAACGCTTCCAAATAGAGACACCCGTCGTTTTGACTGGGCGAAGGGACCGGCATGAGGATGGAAAGCGGGAGTGGTACAATTTTGGCGGCTGACTGGGCAAGAGAGGGAACCCACTTGTTCATGCGAGTTGCAAAGGTGTCGTGTACACGTCATCCCGAAATGGCATGTTCGAGAAACCTTACGCAGGTTGTCCAATCCACCGGCGGAAATGTACCACTCCCCATTTTCCTGACAACGGCCGATCGCCACTGCGCGCGTTTAACCGCAAGGCCAGAGTCCGCTTGGCCCCGGCTTGGACGCACGAGGGAAGGTTACAGCGGACGGCGGCCTGCGCGCTGAAACCGGGACGCGCAAAGTGGCCCCCTCGGGTTCCAACCCACTGGTTGCCGGGCCGGGGCCGCGCGAGGTTACCGGATCTTGCAACCGCATGGCGGGGCCGCGGCAGGGGTTGGAAACCGGGGAAGGCG
>JBNJEM010000320.1:0-8785 GCA_051745935.1 Planctomycetota bacterium | reverse complement strand
GACTCGCGGCGGAGAAAGTCATCCGCGACCAGTATATTTCAGGCGGTTGGATTTTTCGGGGTGGAAAGCTGCCCGACGCAAGCCGTCCTCCCGTTGGTCGGACTCGCGGCGGACAAAGTCATCCGCGACCAGTATAATAAAGCGTTCCTTTCTTGACGCCGGCGGCAGCCATGAGGTCGTTCAGAGAGGTCGCGCCAAACCCTCGCTGGTGAAACAGTTTCGTCGCCTCGTCCAGTAATCGTTCTTTTGTCAGTTCGCCTGAATTCACGGCATTGCCCTCTGTACCGACCGACCAGTTTACCTGAGTATAGCGATCCCCCGGCGGCCAGGAAAACCCTGCGGAATTCGCGAAAATGACCGGCGATGTGCCATTGCATTTCTCGATTCAACATGGTACGATTGCGACAGTGGCCGGGTCGTGGCCCAATGGATCGCGGCTTTGCCAATCAATGCGTCGGATGACTAGATGAAGGGCAACCCGGCCCTGGCCGGGGGGCTCGTTAACGAGTAAGCCGACGTGGTCGAACATTCGTGGATGTTCGACCACGTCGGCTTTTTTTGTTCTTGTCGCTCGGCGGTGTTCAGAGGAGATCGACCGAAAGCATGATGGAAAACGTGAATATGGTGCCGACGGCCCCCAATTTTTGTTTTACAGCTCGTAACAAAACTTGGTGACCGCAATCGTCAGTGGCGACGGGGGCAGCGTGCGAGCGGCCGTTGAAGCCGGCGCCCGCGTGGCCGATCAGGTCGGTGAACTGGTGAGCAGTCATGTCATTGCGAATCAGGCGGAAGGCGTGCTCGACACCGTCTTGGCCTAACATACACCTTCACCGAAAACGAGGAGATAATGCCATGACAATGCTTCATCCAACGATGGCGGAACAAGTAGCCAATGCGGTGAGCGACTTCCAGACGCGGCGGACGGGCTACGCCCCCAAAGCCGTGACCGTGGTCCTGAACGATGACACGCTGGTCGTCACGCTTCACGAGGCACTCTCACCGGCCGAGAAAGACCTGTCCAGCACCTCCGACGGCGCTGCTCGCGTCGAGGAGTATCACCGGCAACTGTTCAAGGATTCAGTCAACTTGTTGCGGCAGGAGATCAAACGCATTACCGGGGTCGCGGTGGGCGAGGCCGCCGTGGAAGTGGAAACGACGACGGGCGCCGTGGTGCATGCCTTCGCGACGGGCACGATGGTGCAGTTATTCCGCCTCGCCGACAGCATCCCAACGAACGCTTGGAACGGAAGTGGATTAGACAATCCGTCACACACTATGGAGAGTTAGCCATGTTAGTCTTGTCAAGGAAAAATCACGAATCGGTGGTCGTCGGCGGGGCTGGCGACTTCCAGGGCCTGTTGAAAGTCACGGTGCTCGGGATTAAAGGCACGAACGTGAAACTGGGGTTCGAGATCGACGCCAGTGTCCCAGTCCACCGGTGGGAGGTGTGGGAACGAATCAACGCGCATGACCAGCCAGCTCTCTCTGAAGCCGGGGAACCTTGCACGAGGGACGCGGGCCAGAAAGTGACTTCAGCAGGCTGAAGTGTTACCCTTTTGATTCTCGGGACGCCGGTTGGGACGCGCCGCTTGCGATGCGATGGCGAATTGCGATAATGGGCTTATTGCGAGGGCTGGCGACAAGCCGCCTGGACGAGAACGGGCGTTTGTTATCAGCGTGACAAAGTCAATTGTGTCCGTAGCCCAAAGGGGGGCACCATGATCGTTCGTCAACGGGTTTTCAAGAGTGCCTTGGCCGCCATGATTGCCTTGGCGGTCGTGCTTTCAGCGGTGGGGAGTTCGGCGGTAATGCGCGCCGCCTCGACGGAGGACACCGCGCGCGAAATGCTACAAGGCAGCGAAGGCCGGCGTGGGTTGATTGTCCATCTGGGGTGCGGCGATGGGGCGCTGACCGCGGCGCTTCGCGACCTGGGCGGCACGCTGGTCCATGGGCTCGACGCGGACGCCCGGAACGTGAGGAAGGCTCGCGCGCACGTGCGTGAACAGGGACTCTGTGGCGAGGTCTCCATCGAACGGTGGACGGATCGCCAGCTGCCATATGTCGACGGGTTGGTCAATCTGGCGGTGATCGAGGAACGGGGCAGGGTCGGGATGGACGAAGTGATGCGGGTGCTGGCCCCCGGCGGTGTCGCGTTTGTGCGGGAAGGTGGTGAGTGGCGGAAGCGGGTTAAGCCCCGGCCGGAAAACATTGACCAATGGACGCATTTTCTGTACGACGCCACGAACAATGCCGTGTCTCACGACACGGTGGTGGGGCCTCCGCACCAACTTCAATGGGTCGGCGGTCCGCGGTGGGCGCGGAGCCACGACCATTTGTCCAGTCTCAGCGCGGCTGTTTCGAGCGGCGGGCGGATTTTCTATATCGTCGACGAAGCGCCGGTGGCCGCCGTGGTCCTCGAACCTCGCTGGAAGCTGGTCGCTCGCGATGCCGCCAGCGGGGTGGTCTTGTGGAAACGTCCGATCGACCTCTGGCAATGGCATCTCCGTGGCTTTCGCAGCGGGCCTCCCGACCTGGCGCGGCGTTTGGTTGCTGTCGGCGATCGGGTTTACGTGACCTTGGGAATCCAATCGCCCGTCTCCGCTCTGGACGCGGCGACCGGCGAAACGCTCACGACCTATCAAGGAACCGAAGGGACTCGCGAGATCCTTCACGACGACGGGACGTTGTACCTGGTGGCGGGAGAACCCGGAGAGGATGACGATGCCTTGCGGGCGCGTCAAGCGGGCAAGAAACCCGGGGTGGCGCCGGTTTTCCCCCAGCGGCCCGCTTATTCGGAAAAACCCCCGAAAAAACGCCTGATGGTCCTCGATGCGTCCACGGCCGAGCTACTGTGGAAGAAGGACGATGAAGAGACCGCCGAGTTGATGCCCGTGACGCTCGCGGTGAGCAATGGGCGGATTTTCTTTCAGAACCCGAATGAGATCTTTTGCATGGAGGCGGACACGGGAAAGGAGCTCTGGCGAACCTCCCGGCCGGTCGCTCGGAAACGCCTCAGCTGGACGGCGCCGACGCTGGTCGTTTACAAGGACGTGGTGCTCTCCGCCGACCGGGCCGTGTCGGAAAAGCCGGGGGACGGCGGCGACGGACGCCAAGTGGAGTGGACGGTTTCCAGTGCGGGTGGCCGGGCCCCGGTGGGCGAGCTGATCGCGTTTTCCGCCGAGAACGGGAAGCGGTTGTGGAGTTGTCCGGCCAAAGAGAATTACAATGCCCCGATCGATGTGCTCGTGGCTGACGGGTTGGTCTGGACGGGTAAGCTGGTCCGAGCCAAGGAGCCGGGCATTACCGAGGGCCGGGATCCGAGGACTGGCGAGGTGAAACGAACTCGCCCTCGCGACCAAGAGTTTTTCGAGCCGGGCATGGGGCATGGCCGCTGCCATCGGAACCGGGCCACCGATCAGTATCTCGTATTGGGCCGTTCCGGCGTTGAATTCATCGACGTGGCGACGGGGCGCGGCATCGCCAACCATTGGACGCGAGGCGCGTGCCAATACGGCGTGCTGTTCGCGGACGGTTTACTCTTCACGCCGCCCCATCCCTGTGCCTGTTTCATCCGCTCGAAGCTCAGCGGCTTCAATGGCTTCGCGCCGAAACGGGCCACTGCTCAAGTACCGGAGAAGCCCGATCCGGCCTCCCGGCTGGTTCGCGGCCCCGCCTACGATGACCCCATCACCAAGTCCGACTCCCCGAATTCCGATCCGGGGTTGGAGTGGCCAACGTATCGCCATGACGCGGCTCGAAGTGGGCAAACCGCGGCGGCCGTGGCCGGCGATTGTGAGCGGTGTGCGTGGCAAACCCGGCTGGGTGGAACGTTGAGCCCGGTGGTCGTGGCCGATGGAAAACTGTTCGTGGCCCAGGTCGACGCGCACAAGGTTCACGCCCTCGACGCATCCAATGGCGATACGGCGTGGCGCTTCACGGCCGGCGGCCGGGTTGACACGCCACCGACCATTACCGAAGGACGGTGCGTGTTTGGTTCGGCCGACGGGTGGGTCTACTGTTTGCGGGCCGCCGATGGAACGTTGATTTGGCGGTTCCGCGCGGCGCCGGCCGAGCAGCGGATCGTGGACCGCGGCCGGCTGGAGTCATGCTGGCCAGTACACGGTAGCGTGTTGGTGCGTGACGGCGTGGTCTATTGTGCCGCCGGACGAACCTCGTACCTCGAGGGAGGCGTGCGCCTGTGCCGGCTCGACCTGGCCACGGGCCAGCTGCTTTCCGAAACCACGGTTGATCACCGCGACCCGGAGACCGGCCATCAGCCAAAGGGAGTCGTGCACGGAACGAACATGCCGGGCGCCAAGCCGGACATTCTCTCCAGCGACGGCGACTCCGTGTTCATGCGTCACAACCGATTCGACTTGGATGGCAAGGTCCAGGAGCCGACCGAACCGCATCTCTTCGCCCCGGCCGGATTCCTCGACGGTGCCTGGTGGCATCGGACCTACTGGCTGGTGGGCACCCGAATGGCGACCAATTATGGTGGCTGGCCGCGAACGGGCAATCAGGTCCCCGCCGGCCGGTTGCTGGTGGTGGATGGAGATACGGTCTACGGGTTCGGACGCAATCAGTATGTCCATCACGGGGCGCATGTCGGGATCGATGGAGCGACCGTGTTTCACTTTCGTTCGCCGCGGGATAAGGATCGTCGCCGAACCTACTACCGCGCCTTCGCGACGGCGAAAAACGCTGGGGAAAAGGACCAACAATCCAAGGAATACCGCTGGACGCGGCAGTTACCGATTCTGGCCCGGGCCCTGGTGAAAGCGGGCGATACATTGTACTTCGCCGGCCCACCCGAACTGTTTTCCACGGACGACCCGCACGCGCTGCTGGCGGGACAAAAGGGCGGGCGACTGCTTTCACTGGACACGGCCAGCGGCAAACAGCGGACCAAATGCGCACTGGATAGCCCGCCAGTATTCGATGGCATGGCGGCAGCCGGCGGCCGGCTCTACCTGGCCACCATGGATGGTCGCGTGCGCTGCATGGGCGGCGAGGCCGAGTGAGGCCCGGTTCGAGTGGTCCGGCTTGGGAGACGGTGTGATGCGGCTTATGGTGTTCAGCGACCTTCACCGTGACGTGGAGGTCGCCCGGCGTTTGGCGAAGCAATCAAGCGAAGCCGATATCGTTGTCGGCGCGGGCGATTTCGCCACGAAAAGAAAAGGACTCCTTGAGGTGATCGACGCGTTGGCCCAGATCAATCGTCCCTCTATCCTTGTACCGGGAAACAGCGAATCGGTTGAAGAACTGGCCGAGGCCTGCGCGCGGTGGCCGGCGGCGAACGTCTTGCACGGGTCGGGCGTGGAGATCCTGGGAACGACGTTCTGGGGCATGGGAGGAGCGGTTCCCGTGACGCCGTTCGGTTCCTGGAGCTGCGACTATTCGGAAGAGGAGGCACGCGGCTTGCTCGCTGACTGCCCCTTACATGCCATACTCGTGTCACACTCTCCACCTCGCGGGGCGGTCGACCAATCATCCCAAGGCGAGAATCTCGGCAGTATGGCAATTGCCGAAACGGTTGAACGGTGCCACCCGCCCCTCGTGGTGTGCGGTCACGTTCACGAAAGCGCGGGATGTTCAACCACCGTTTCCGGCACGCCCGTCGTCAATGCCGGACCCCGAGGAATCATATGGGAGATTCCCGATTAAACGTCGAACGGGACGTTTGCACCATCCTCTTGACACACATTGAGCGATATCCGCCACAACTGCTCCCTGGCGGTGGAAACCACGACCGGTCCCGCACGACCAATCAGTTGGAAGGCCACTGGAGCGACATGGAACGAGTCTGTCGACATGCGCAAGGCCGCCGCGAACTAACTCGCGTCTTTCACGCCTTACCACCAGAACGGATGCTGATTCCCAATGTCCGCAAGCCCGAATCCATCAACATCGTGCTTGACGGAAACCCGGACCACCTCGCCGAAGCCCATGATGGCCGTTCGTATACCGCATGGCGACGGACGAATGGGTCGCTCAACCCGGGGCCGGATTCCCAGCCGAATTCCCTGCGATCAAGACTTTGTGGACAACCTACTTGAAGTCCGTGCCGTTCAATGCCAAGCTAACAACAAAGGAGCTGCGTAGAATAGGCAAACCTCTGATTGCCCTGGGCAAACCATGCGCCAACCGAATTCTGGAATGATTGGGCTTTGTCCCGGTGGCGTGAATTCCCGAGAGAAATACGATTTACGCCCTTTCATGGCCGCGAAGTGGCGCTGTCCAGTTAACCGCAAGGGCAGAATACGCTCGGCCAGGGGCTTCAATCATCACGGTTTTTTTCAGCGGATGGCGGCCTGCACGCCGCGAACCCCCGGCCCACGGTTGCTCGACTCCGGATGGCTGAAGTGTTACTGAAAAACTTGCATTGGAGAACAGCGATGAATTCACCGACTGCTCTGTTGCGTTCGCTTGCGATTCTGCCGATCATGTTCGCTTCCGCCGGGCGGGCGCGGCAACCAGAGGTCACGGTGGCCGCCGAGACCGTCGCGACGACCGAGGATGGCACGAAGATTGAACAGTATACGATGACCAATAGCCGCGGCATTGAGGTCTCGGTGATTACCCATGGAGCAACGATTACCGGTGTCAGGGTACCGGACGACCAGGGCGATCAAGAAAACATCACACTTCATTTCGACACGCCACAACGGTACCTGAAGGGCCATCCGCTGTTCGGGTCAATCGTCGGCCGCTATGCCAATCGGATCGCGAACGCCCGGTTTTCCATCGATGGAACCGAGTACCGCTTGACCGCAAACGCTGGAAAGCACCACATTCACGGGGGGCGCGAGGGATTCCAAAAACTCGTCTGGGCCGCATCTCCCATCCGCCAGCACGATCGGGCTGGTGTCGAATTCACCCATACCAGCCCTGACGGGCATGAAGGCTATCCGGGCACGTTAGAGGTCAAACTGCATTATCTGCTTACGGCCGATAACGAGCTGGTATTGGAGTATTGGGCCACGACGGACAAACCGACGCATGTTAACTTGACCAATCACGCGTACTGGAACCTCGGCGGTGTAAGAGCGGGTAACGTTTTGGATCACGTCATGATGATCAACGCCGATCAATACTTGGACGCCGACTCGCGGCGTTTTCCCACTGGCGAAATCCTTTCCGTGGAAGGGACGCCACTGGATTTTCGTACGCCGCATTCGATCGGTTCACGAATCGATCAGCTCGAGAGCAAGAACTACGACGATTGCTACGTCTTGAAGGAGACCGCTGGCGCGGCCTTGAGGCTGGCCGCCCATGTGCATTGTGAGGAAAGTGGTCGCGCCATGGAGGTTTATACAACGGCCCCGGGCATGCAGTTTTACACGGCCAAGGCGTTGAACGGACGACTAGGCGCGAAAGGTGTGTCCTACGGACCGTATCACGGATTCTGCCTGGAAACGCAACATTTTCCAGATTCCCCCAATCAACCTCACTTCCCCTCAACGCTGATTCGACCAGGCGAAAGGTATCACCAGCTGACCATTTACCGCTTCCAGACCAAGGGATAGGGACGGTGGGGAAACGCCGGGGTAACGCGTGTTGCCGGGGACAAGCGGATGCGCATCCTTGCAATCGAACCGTATTATGGCGGCAGCCATCAGCTGTTTCTGGACCAGTGGATACGGCGCGGTCGGCACCACTGGCAGCTTCTGACCTTGCCCGCCCATCACTGGAAATGGCGCATGCGACACGCGGGGATCTGGTGTGCGCGCGAAGTGCGGCGGCTCTTGGATGCCGGCGCGGGCTGGGATCTGCTGTTTTGCAGTGACATGCTTGATCTGGCGCAGTTTCTCGGGCTCGCGGACACCAGGGTCTCCGCCCTGCCTCGCGTCGTGTATTTTCATGAAAATCAGCTCACGTACCCCGCGCGATTCACCGGCGAACGGGATTTGCACTTTGCCATGACCAACTTGACCACGGCCTTGGCGGCCACCCAAGTCTGGTTCAATTCCGAGTTTCATCGCCGTTCGTTTTTGGAAGCTGCCCGGGCGTGGCTGGCGAAAATGCCCGACTACGTACCGCGAACCGAACTGGCGGAGATTCAACGCAAATCCCAGATCCAATCACCCGGGGTTGATGTTACTGGGCACCGTTCCCTCCCCACTGCTCCGCCACTCCACATTGCCTGGGCGGCACGTTGGGAACACGACAAGAATCCCGAAACGTTTTTCGACGCCCTTCGCCTTCTCCAACAGCAGCACGTCGATTTTCGATTGACGGTCTGTGGCCAGGCCTTTCACGACGCGCCCCCGGCATTCGCGGCGGCTCGGCAGGATCTTGCGGCATACATCGAGCATTGGGGGCCCTTGCCGGCGCGAGAGGAGTACTTGAACCGCCTCGGCCAAGCCGATGTCTTCGTATCCACCGCGTTGCACGAATTCTTTGGGCTGGCCGTCATGGAAGCCATCGCGATGGGCCTCTTCCCCTTGCTCCCCAGACGACTCTCGTACCCCGAACTGCTTGGCCTGGAGCATGATGCCATTGCCGCGTCGTTTTTCCACGACGGCTCCGCCACTCACTTGGCCCAGCGGCTGGTTGAATTGGCCCGCGCCCCCCAGTTGCTCCACGGGCCACGCCAGCGGGAGCTTCTCAACCGGTCAGCCCGGCGCTATGATTGGTCACGCCGCGCCGCCACCATGGATAACGCCTTGGCGACTGTTGCCGTTTCCCAAGGGCAAGAATCATAATACACCGCTCGCGGGTGACTTTGTTCGCCGCGAGTCCGACCAACGGGAGGACGGCTTGCGCCCGGCAACTTTCCACC
>JBNJEM010000319.1:0-8819 GCA_051745935.1 Planctomycetota bacterium | reverse complement strand
TGTGAGATCTTCAAACAACCGCAAAAAGACATTTATGCGCTGTAAAAGACGGGCCTGGAGACCCGTCCTACGCCGTCTTTATGCAACAATAGGGTCTAGCGACCAACGGGCGCGGGCTAACGCGATTGGAGCGGTAGCTCGCATTGGGTGGGCGGCCCCGGGTTTTCCGGTGCCCCTGGCCTTGACACCGCTTCAAGTCGGCATTATAGTACCAGTATGCTAATTAGTAGACGTCTGATTCGAGTAATTCGAGAGGCAGAGCGATGGGACAAGTGATCGGCACCTCGGAGGCGGCTGCCATCGGGCTGCATTGCGCGTTGGTTCTGGCGGCGGAACCGGAACAGCCCTTGAACACGGCGGCCATGGCGCGGCGGCTGGACGTTTCCGCTCATCACTGCTCAAAGGTGCTTCAACGTTTGACCCGGGCGGGGCTTGTGCGGGCGGTGCGCGGGCCGAAAGGCGGGTTCCAGCTCGCGCGCCCGCCGGAAACGGTGACCTTGTTGGAGGTCTATGAAGCCATTGACGGGCCGCTTCGGGACACGACGTGCGTGTTTCACCAGCCCCACTGCCGGCTCGGCGAGTGTGTGTTGAGTGGGATGTTTGAGCAGGTCAACCGAGTGGTCCGTTCCCATTTAAGCGCTGCCTCGCTGGCGGATATCGTGGCGAGGCGTCCCGAGCGGTTTCGCGTCGTTTCTCGTTCGGGAGACACAGGATGATTGACACAACGCTCTCTGGCCCGCCGGGCATGGCCGACTCGCGCCCGGTGGATGCGCGAACCCCATATTGTATCGTTTCTGATCGTGTAAAGTAGACGGGCCGCGGCCCGTTGAGGCTATCCGGGCGACGAGTGCAAAAAAACCGGCGCCTCTTCAATCTCAACCCAAGGAGTCGAACGATGAGTAGCATGTTCTGTTTTCAGTGCGAGCAAACCGCTCAAGGCGAAGGGTGTACGGCCCATGGGGTCTGTGGCAAGGATCCGGACACTTCCGATCTGCAGGATGTCCTGGTGGAGGTGACCCGCGGAATTGGCCAGTACGGTCATCGGGCCGCGCGACTCGGGGCTCGCGATCCCGAGGTGGATCGCTTTGTCTGCGAAGCCTTGTTCATGACCGTTACGAACGTGAATTTCGATCCCCAAGTCATTTCCGGCTGGGTTCGCAAGGCGGTGGACATCCGGGAACGGGCTCGTGACTTATATGAGGAAGCATGCCGCCGGGGGGGCCGGACAGCGGAAAATGTTAGCGGACCGGCGAGGTTCCAGCCGGGCGAAACGACGGACGAAATGCTGAAAAAGGCGGAGCAGATCCGAATCGACAAACGGTTACAGACCCATGGAAAGGACGTGGGCGGACTTCAAGAGCTGATTCTATACGGGCTCAAGGGGATGGCGGCCTACAGCGACCATGCACGGATTCTGGGGGTCGAGGACGAGGACGTTTACGCGTTCTTCCACCGGGCGCTGGATTATCTGGCCGACGACCCGCGCGAGGTTGACGAGCTGGTGGCCATGACCCTGAAGACGGGGGAAGTCAACCTGAGGGTCATGGAACTGTTGGACCAAGCCAATACCGGAGCGTACGGCCATCCGGAGCCCACGCGGGTCCGGGTCACGCCCATCAAGGGGAAGTCCATACTGGTCAGTGGTCACGATCTGCGCGATCTCAAAATGCTGCTCGAGCAGACTCGGGACCAGGGCATCAACGTGTACACGCACAGCGAGATGCTGCCCTGTCTGGCCTATCCGGAACTGAAGAAGTATCCGCACCTCGTTGGGAACTACGGCGGGGCCTGGCAGGATCAGCGGCGGGAGTTCGATGAGTTCCCCGGCGCGATTCTGATGACCACGAACTGCATTCAAAAGCCAAAATCGGCCTATTGCGATCGCATTTTTACCACGGGCCTGGTCGGCTGGCCGGACGTGACGCACATTGAGAGGAATGCGGACGGCGAGAAGGATTTCTCTCCGGTCATTGAGGCGGCTCGCAATGCTCCGGGGTTCGCGGAGGACGCCGAGGAGCATAAGATCACCATCGGTTTCGCCCGAAATGCCGTGCTCGGCGTGGCCGACACCGTGGTCAATGCGGTGAAAAGTGGTGATATTCGCCACTTTTTCCTGATCGGCGGCTGTGACGGCGCCAAGACGGGGCGAAATTATTACACCGAATTCGCCCAGAGTGTGCCCGATGACTGCGTGATCCTTACCCTGGCTTGCGGCAAGTACCGATTCAACAAACTCGAGTTCGGTGACATTGGCGGGATTCCGCGGTTGCTCGACTGCGGCCAGTGCAATGATGCGTACTCCGCCATCCAGATCGCCCTGGCATTGGCCAAAGCCTTTGATTGCGAGGTCAACGACTTGCCCCTCTCCATGATTCTCAGCTGGTTCGAGCAAAAGGCGGTGTGCATTCTGCTGACCCTGTTGCACCTTGGTATTCAAGACATGCGGCTTGGCCCGTCGCTGCCCGCCTTTGTCGGACCGAATGTGTTGAAGGTCCTGGTCGAGAATTTCGGGCTCAAGCCGATCTCCACCCCCGAGCAGGATCTGCAGGCGATCCTGGGGGGATGAATGGCGGAAAAGGGATCAGCACGCTCCGCCGGCGCGGACGCCCGATGATCCACGGAAACGGTGCTCTTCACGAAAAAGGTTCCCGACACCGTCTGCGAATCAATGTGCAGCGGAGGCGGTGGCACGCGCGCCGGCCAGCGCGGTATACTGGCGGGCGCTGCCTTCAGCTCGGGATGCCCCAAACGTAAGAGGAGCGACAGTTCCATGAAATTCAAGGCGTTCAGAATGAAACGGCGGTGGTGTTGGACGTTCGGGATGGCCTTGGTGTTTGCATGCGGCGTTCCGGGGGCCCGCGGTGAGGACGCTGGTGCCAAGGCTCATCACGTTGCCGATCGGATCAATCTCGTCCCCACGCCGCAAGAAATCGCGCTGCTCCCAGGGCGATTTCCGGTGAGTGGCTGGTCGATTGTCGCCGCGAGCGACAACGCACTGATTCAGAGCGGTGCACGCGAAGTCAACGATCGCATCGGGAAGCTCGGCGGCCAGACGCTGCCGGTCGTCTCGAAACCGGCTAGCGGGAACTTCATTCTTGTAGCCCGGTGCGATCACCGGCTAGCCTTGCCCTATCGGGAGAATGCGAACATCTCCGTGGATAATCCCGGAGAGCAAGGCTACGTGATTCGATCCATCGAGGCGAACGGCCGCACGGTGATCCTGGCGCTGGGCTCGGACGACTTGGGCGTTCTCTACGCCTGCATGACGTTGCGCCAGTTGATCCAGCCCGGCGAGGAGCCGGCGGATTCACCAGTGCTCTTGGATGCGAGAGTGCGCGATTGGCCCGCGTTCAAACGGCGCTGTTTCGGATGCCTGGAGATTTTGGATCGGAGTCCCGCTCGCATTGAAGATCCCGAGAAACGCCGGCAAGCCTACGCGGAGGAATATGGACCGTACCTCCGCTACTTGGCGCGCAACAAGATCAACTATACCAACGCACGAGGGTTATGGGGGGGACTGGACGACGCCAAGCTGCCCGCATACCGCGAAGCGAGTGCTTTTGCTCGGCGATATGGAATCCGGCTGCGCATGATCTCCGGAACGGCGCTGAACGATTATCTCAAACCGGGCGAATGGACTGATTGCGTGGTGCGTCGCGAGGCGAAGCATTGCTGGTCCGCTCACGAAGCGCATCGGCAAAAGGCCCGCGACGTGGCGGAGCTGGCTCGGCAGTTGGATCTTGGCTGCCAAGTCCTTCACGTGGTCGACATGGGAGGTCTACTCGATCCCGAGCGTTGGAGCCAGCGATGCGACCGCTGCCGGGCGGAGTATGGTGACGATCATGCCCGGGCGGTTATCGAACAAATGCGGCTCTATTACACAGCGCTTCAAGAAATCCATGCGGGATGCCTGTTCGAGGCCGTCGTCCAGCCTTATCACTTCCAGTGGACGGTTCCCGGATATGCCGAGGACCCTGTGGAGTACGCCCAGTACATGCCGGGGATTTATCATTTTCGAAAGATGTCGCGGCAACAGGGAATCGCCGAGATTGTCAAGCAGCGAGCCGAGTACCATCGGCGAATCGCGCAAGGCTTGCCCTCGGACATTCTGGTTACGTTTCGTGAAGGAGGACGAGCCGAGTTTGACGGAGTGTGCGAGCTGTGGCAGGGACATCCAGTCGACATCTGGTACTACCTGGGGCGCAATCATGGCTGGAAGGGACTTTGGAAGCCGCAATGCCGATATCTGAAAACGTGGTATCGCGACGAGCCCCGGGATCTGCTCTATACGAGCGGAATGCGCCCCTACCACTCGTTTCAGCTTCACGAGGTCGATGTGGCGGCGAACGCTGAATATGCCTGGAGCCTGAACCAGCCTGACGCGGAGCCGGACTTCCACATCAGCAAACGATTGTACCGCGTTTCTGGACATCGTGTTACGCCTTACCAACGTCAGTCTCTGATTCCGCGCATTGCCCGCCGACTCTGGGGGCACTCGGCCGCTCCCCTTGGTTATCTGGTGCGCCATAACGTGTCTTTGCCCTACATCGCCCAGCCGGGAGACGTCGCTGGGCTGAGCGGCGAACGGTTTGATGATCCCTACCAGCATTTCGAACAACAAGCCAACTACCTTAGCGAGGCACGAGAGCAACTCGACGCGTTGTGGGCCGACATGGACGCCGGCAAAGCGTCGGGCGTGTACGGCGACTTGAGCCAGGAATACGGTTATCGCTGTTTTTTGTTCCTCGACTATGTTGTCACCTTGGGAGCGGGCAAGGGAGAAATCGAGGTAGCGGCGCTGCAAGCCCGTCGCTTGGCCGACGAAGGTCGCTTTGATGAAGCTCTGGAGGAGATTGACGAGGCGCTTTCGCGACTGCCCGTTCTACTCGCCGATGTCAAACACGCCAGGGAACGGTTCGCCTCCGAGCCGGTGGCCCGGCGATTCCTGAGTCACGCCGACGCCGCCGGGGCGGGAGAGGTTCTGGCCAAGTATGATTTCGCGGCACAGCCAGACCGGTTTCGGAAACTCCAGGAACGAATTCGCCGCCAGGCGGATGCCGGCACCATCCCCGCTCACCTGAAGCCGCTGCTCGCCAATCGACGCTTTTTGGTGGCCCCGGTTCGATCCAAGGGGGCCGTGCGCATCGACGGACGGGCTCGGGAAAAGGACTGGGCCAATGCTCGGGCCATCGAATTCTTCACCACACGCCAGGGGCGGCAGCTCGCTCGGTTCGATACGCGAGCCCGTTTGCTGTGGGACAAGGAAGCGATTTACGTGCACGCCGACATGCTGGAGGCGGAAGGCGTCCGGCCACCGCCAAGATACAACCTCGAAGGAGGCCATCTGCCGCCGGAGGATCATTTTGAAGTCGTCTTGTCGCAGTCGAAGGATCCAACGAAGAGTTGGCGTTTTTCCGTGACACCGGCTGGCAGACGATCGTTGACCCCTGTCGATGGCGAAGCGGACGACCAGCGTGATTGGAAAGCGGAAACCAGAGTCCAGCCAGGCAAGTGGACCGCGGAGCTGCGAATTCCGTTCGTCACCGTCGACGCTGGGTCCGGGAAGAGCGACGGGTGGCGAGTCAATCTGATCCGACATCGCGTGTCCAAACTGAACAGTCCCGGACAGGAGCGGTCCAGTGCTGTTCCAGATGGTGAATCCGCTCCGCTCAAGAACCACGCCCCGATGATCTTCGTCGACCACCCCGTCGAGACCGAGACCGAGACAACCGTGCGGCTGGTGGATCGTAAACGCCGGGACGAAACGGTTGAACATGGCTTCGCAACGCGTCTTTGGATTACGCCGGAAATCCAAACGAATCGCGCTCCGCGCAACGTGACCGTGACGGTATCCGTGCGCCAAGACGAGCGATTGCTGGCAAAGAAATCCCTGTCCATTCGCCTCATCAAGGCCCTCTGGCGGCCTCCGCGTCCAGTCGAATTCGATCTGGGCCAGGAATATACGGGCGATCTTGCTGTCACGGTCGCTGCCCACGGCAACAACGATTCTTTTCAGGCGACCAAGCAGTTCGTTGTGGACGAACCATGAAATCCCTTTTCGCCGGACGGCTGGGATCGCCGGTCAGCCGGCAGCTTGACTTGACCGAGATTATCTCGGTCCACCAATACCGTTCGCCGCGCCCGAATCGGTCGTGGATCAATCCGCTGATTTGGTTGATCTCGCAATCGCCGATGGTATCATGAGGGGCGCCTTGGTGGGGTGCCGGGAAAGGGTAGCTGGAATGGATTATACCGGTCGCGGATGACTTTGTCCGCCGCGAGTCCGACCAACAAGAGGACGGCTTGCGTCGGGCAGCCTGCCATCCGGACAAATCCGACCGCCTGAAATATAACAGCCCGTAACAAAACGTGGGGCCCGGTCCCAAAACTCCCTACGTGAAAGAAAACTGGAAGATGGTCGTGATGCTGTTCGCCAAGGCGACCTTGATGCGGTGGCCCGATACGGTCACGTTTACGAGCTTCGGCCGGTCGGGCGTCCGTAATCGCGATGGGGTTGCTGATGTTCGGGTATTGGTCGCGCTGGTAACTGCGTTGCGTTCCAGAAAGCATGGTGCGTCGTGCCCAAATGACCGGACACGATTCGCAACACGTGTTCGCCGGCATCGAGGCCGAAGCAGCGAATATCCGGAATCAGAGGTTCGGATGGTCGAAATGCTCAGTCCGAAGGAATGACAAAGCACGAATAGGAAAAAGCAGCAAAGATACCGAACTGGTTTATCGCTTTCGGCTCATAGCTCATAGCTGATCACACTGTTGCTTGCTGCGTGATCGAGTTCGATGATTTAGGGACTCTTGACACGACTATCGGGCGTTCCTGCCGCCGGCGCGGCCTTGGGAATGAGAATCGAGTTGTGTTGCCGACAGCGAGGTTTTTGTAACTCTTTAGCGAGCTGAAGTAAGGCTATTCCAGCCGGTAGGATTTGAAACGGGCCCTGTGGAGCGCGCAGGCCGCCGTCCGCTCTCAAGATCAGTGCCGGGTTCAACGTGTCCCCGAGCGGACTCTGGCCTTGCGGTTAAACAGGGTACGTCATAAGCGATGTTTGCCCACCAAGTCAGCATACTACTTCAGACGGCTAAATTGTTACCGTTTTTTTTGGCAGGAGGATAGCCATGTGCTCCAACACAATGAACCGCCGACAATTCGTCGGCCAATCGTTTGCCGCGGCCTCGTTGATGCTCGGCGCGCGCAGGGAATCGGTTGCTTCGAACGAAGACGGTGGGTCGTGGAAGCTTTTCTGGGGCGATTTGCACAATCACAACGCCGTGGGTTATGGTATCGGCAGTTTGGAACGGTCGATCGAACTGGCTCGAGGGCATCTGGACTTCTTCGCGTTCACCGGCCACGCTTCGTGGCATGATATACCAAAGATTCGCGGGGACCGGCAAACGAAGTGGATAAATGGCTTCGAGGCTCACGCGGACCACTGGCCCAAGACTCGGCGGTTGATTCGCGAGGCGAACTCGGACGAGTTCGTGGCGTTCCTGGGATACGAATGGCATTCCAGCCGATTCGGCGACTACTGCATGATCTTTCCAAAGGATCATGCGGAGCTGTTTTTGCCCGACCACGTGAACAAGCTGTTGGATTACGCCCAGGCACACCATGCCCTGGCCGTTCCACACCATATTTCGTACCGGCGCGGATTCCGAGGGGCCAATTTCGACTTTTTCCGCCCCGAGGTGTCACCCATAGTGGAGGTCTATTCCGAGCACGGCTGCAGCATGAGTGACGATTCGCCACTGCCGTACATCCGGCACAGCCATGGTGGTCGGTCCACGGAAAACACGATCGAGTATCAGTTAGCTGACGGACGCCGCTTTGGATTTGTCGCCTCCACCGATACTCACCGAGGTTATCCAGGCGCGTATGGGGAAGGCGTTCTGGGGGTCTGGGCCCGCGACTTGTCCCGGGCGGCGCTGATGGAGGCCTTTCGCGCCCGGCGGACATACGCATCCACCGGCGCGCGGATCGGCCTGGAATTCACACTTAACGGTCGGCCGATGGGATCGGAACTGCCCGAAACGACGGACCGGGAACTCGATGTCCGGGTCGAAGCGCAGGATGTGATTGGTTCAATCGAGGTGATCCGGAATGGGAACGTAATCAAGCGTCACTTTCCAACCGACGACGCTGAACAGTCCGTCGTGCTGCCCGGCCGGGCGAAGTGCCGCTTCCAATATGGCTGGGGCCCCTGGGCACAATTGGCACTCGGTCGGATCTGCCGATGGGATGTGACGCTGTGCGTTGAGGACGGACGCCTGATTGACGTGGTTCCATGTTTCCAATCGGGCCCCTTCAGCGAAGAGCTGCGCGACAGCCTCCAGGTTCTCTCGCCCACCCAAGCACGTTTGGTTTCCAACACCGCCCGCGAGAACTGTTTCGCTCAGGATCCCACGAAATCCGCAGTGTTCTTGTTGGAGGGCGATGGCGGAACCCAACTCACGCTCACTTTGCACAAACCAGTTGAAAAAACGATCAAGAAGAGACTGGCCGATCTTGTCAAGAAGAACGACGTCATTGCCACCGGCGGATTGTTTGACGAGACTTGCATTCTCCATCGCCTCATCGGCCCGCGGGAATACCAAGCCTCCTTCCGGGTGCGGGATCGGCGATCGTCCCAGTCCGGCGGCGACTGGTACTACGCGCGCGTGGTGCAACGGGATGGGCAAATTGCCTGGTCCAGCCCGATCTGGGTTGGATAAACCCTATTGTTGCATAAAGACGGCGTAGGACGGGTCTCCAGGCCCGTCTTTTACAGCGCATAAATGTCTTTTTGCGGTTGTTTGAAGATCTCACA
>JBNJEM010000318.1:0-8823 GCA_051745935.1 Planctomycetota bacterium | reverse complement strand
GGATCAATTCGAAGCTTCCAGCAAAGCTTACCTGGACGATGGTCCCATAGCAGTGGGACAATGCCGCCGCTACCGGTGATGGTTTTGTCCAAATCTCCACGAGCGGATTTCGAAATCAACTCAAGCAATCGCAGTAGGTTCGATTTACCTCCGCCGTTGGGACCGACAAGTAGGTTGAGTCTGCCTGGCTTCCAAGTCGCGTACTTGAAAGAGCGAAAACCGCTTATTTGCAGCTGTTGAATTGCCACATCACTACCTACACTTCAAGGATACGAATTACCAAACCGAAACTAACTATCATTGTATCCCCTCGCATCGCGGCCCACAGGCCCCGTTAGCGTGGACCAACGGTAAGTTTTCCGTCTTGAGCAGTGAAAAGAATCACCCGTTCCCTATACTCCTCTTTCCCACACAACGTGTTGCCAAACGCGTTCCAGAGGCACTGAACATTGACTTTGCGGGCCATGAGAGGAATGCCAGCCGCAGCTGGTTTACAGCTTCTGATACTCACGGCGGATGAAAAGTCATCAACCTCAATTCGATCGTCCAATGGCGTGGCCCATCGGCTGGCGCTTCATCGTAATGCCCGTCTGCTTTCATGCTTTCATGCCGCCGCCGCGATATACTTGTTTCCGCTTCAGCACTCATTGATCTAATTTCACGGCGACCTCGCCACTGAAGATGGAAGTGGGATCGCCGCGTTCGGCGAGCGTACGGGCCAGTGTACCGATGGAACGCCGAATGTGGCCGCGATACAGTTCTTCACCCTTGGATGTGATCATGACCTGTTCATCCGAATCCAACATGGAATCGTTAACGTGGATGATCAGTTCATCAAGCCCCTCCGCCTGGACCTGGAATTCCTGGCCCCGCCGGCGAGCTGGCAGTTCCGTCCCTGCGCACTGCTCTTCTGGCTTGACGGCCAACCAGTAGAACTGCCAATGGGTCACGTCATCTTGCCGCCACACGATACGATCCGGCAGCGGGTTCCGCGTATGCTTCCCCATCCACGGCAACGCGGCCTGGTCTTCTCCGTCCAGCCAGTGGCCTTTTCCGTTGTAGATCTTGGTCCAGTGAACGTATCCAGCCGAATCCTCCTGTTTCAGCTCGTCCAGCTTCTCGCCCCACTGGCGAGCGATGTTGTTGCGGTTGTACGCCGAGTCTTGATCACCGGCGTGAATCGTGAAGGGCGGATTCCGGAGCCCGAGCGGGGAAGCGTCGTTCGGATGACCGGCCAGCATCGCGGCGGCCGCGAAGCGATCCGCCATGCGAGGTGCCAATGGATACGCGCCATCGCCCCCCGGCCGAGTATCCGAGTAAGTAAACCCGGTTGGGATCAGCCG
The DNA here is from genome assembly GCA_051745935.1 of Planctomycetota bacterium. Lineage (GTDB taxonomy): Bacteria > Planctomycetota > Planctomycetia > Pirellulales > Pirellulaceae > JBNJEM01. The sequence goes on along the minus strand of JBNJEM010000318.1, from coordinate 7,480 downwards.
CCGAGCGACCAGCGGGCTTGTCGCAGTACCGCGTTGGGCGACCCTTTCATGTTCTCGTACCACACGGTCAACAGCGAACCGTCGTCGAATTGGACCGTGGAGGGATAACCAAGGTCGCTGGTCACCCCGTCATCCGAAATGATGATGGGCTCCGACCAGCTCCGGCCATGATCCTCACTGACGCGGGCTTGGTTTCCCAAGGGAGCCCGCCGGTGCCCGTAGGTCATCAGCAAGCGGCCGTCCCGCAATTGCAACAAGTGCGAGGGCAGCCCCCAAACGCCGATGGAGTGGGGCACGGACCAGGTGCTGCCCCCGTCGGACGACTCCGACTGCAGCGTCTCGCGAGCATTCTTATCATTATGATTACGAATTTGGACCACGATGCGCCCATCAGCCGTTTCCACCGCGTGAAGCTCGTGGTAGTTGCCATTGGTATCGCCTTCCCGAGTCGGAATCTCGGCCAACCACTGCCAACTCTGGCCGTCGTCCGTCGACTCGCAGACGCCGATCCGCTTTTCCCCGTGCCAGAGTTCCTTGCCGGCATAGAGCAATCGGCCGTCAGCAAGCTGGATCGGGCCATGAGGGCTATGAACCTGGCAGCGATAGCGGCCCGAAAACGTCACGCCGCCATCGGTGGAGCGTATCATCCACACGTCAAGCGCGGCCTGACGCTGCTTGGCTCCGACCCGATGATGGGCTGCCCGCCACCGTTCCAGCTTCTCTTCCGGCCAAGCGCCCGATTGACCCGGCTCCGTCTTCTCCGCTTGCTTTAGCCGGGATTCGTACGCAAGTGAAGTGAACGTAGTGATCAAAATAGAACCGTTCGCGGTTTCGAGGACGCCGGCGTCGCGATCGTCAATCGGCCCGTCCATCACCACCCGCGGCCAGCTCCAGCTCTCCCCGCGATCGTCGGATCGCATCAGTTCAACACGTCCGAAAGGGCAGACATGGCTCTCGCGCCCTCCGGAACAGACCAGCAACAACTCCCCGTTGCGACGACGGGCGACCGTGGGCCAGCCATGGTACCGATGTTCCAAGTGGCTGATTACTTGCCTGTCGTGGATCCCGGCCGGCGGAGCAGCCCCCGCGCGGCCTCCCATGCCCAGCGCCACGTATGCCCCCACGGCACCGGTGCGACAAAGCATTTGCCGACGATTGAGCTTGGACATGATGAACGCTCCTTTTGAATGTCGGAAGTGGAAGTTATATTACAAGCGGTTGGATTTTTCCGGGTGGAAAGCTGCCCGGCGCAAGCCGTCCTCCCGTTGGTCGGACTCGCGGCGGAGAAAGTCATCCGCGACCGGTATATTGGTCTGTTTTGCTTACGTGGGACCTTGAGTTTGAAGAAGGTGCTAAAGTTCACCGCCGAACACCACGGTAACGTTGCCTTCTAGGGCCAGCTTGGAAGCGAGGGCTCGGTTTTGTTATGGGCTGTAAAAAGACGATTTTCCTGTCGCGAAATCTTCCTGTCGAACCCACCGCCGAAAACGTCCAGGATTTCCAGAAACGGATTGCCGCCCATCCACTCCGCCAGCTCCACCGGGCCCATGTCCCGCTCCATCAGCTTACACTTTGCACGGTAAGGAACGACAGCAGAATTTAAGAGCCCGTAACAAAACTTGGTCCTCGCTTCCAAAACCCCTTGGATTATGGGGTATCCGCATGGTTTTGTGATGGGTTCTAAGGACAGAAAAACTTGACGACAGGAAGATTATTGTAACACTTCGGCCATCCGAGGTAACGTTCTGGGAAATGCTTCCCTGGTTTTCCAGGCGGGAGGCGGAGATTGTGGGAGGTGGCAGAAAGTCCCTGGGTGAAAAGAAACTTGAGTGGTTTTGCTATGGCTTGTTAGTTGCACAACGCCACTTCCCCGCCGGCCCCGTGCCGGTGGCTCGTTGGTTTGGTAACTATCTTTCACACCCAATCGGCTGTTCCCGCCCGCCCTCGCCTGGGCTGGCCAAAATCCCGGAAATTGGGCAAACGAGCGGGAGTAGGCTTACAGCATTTGTTGCGCGTCCTCGTTTCAAACACTGGACCTCTCCCCACCCACGCCGTGACGATCATTAGCGGTGCTCCAGGCGCCATGAGAGGCCCACGGATGGCAGTACGGACCCACGGATGAAGAAACAGAAGACGCCGCGCGGCTTTTTTCACGCGTGAGCCCCGTCCGCCGTGTTCCCTTTGGTCTTTTCAGTCCCTGAGGTCCTTGATTCGACGCGGGCAAGGACGCAAGGCGCAACAAAACGGGCTACAAGGACCTAAAGTTTTTCGCCATCCCAGCCCTCGCCGCTGGTTACAGTGGCGGCGAGGGCGGGGGCGGAACAGGGCGCGAGTTGAGTGGTGTAGTTCTCAAGCCCCCTAACCACCGGCACAGGGCCGGTGGTGCGAAAACTTTCTATCGCGACGCTTTGCGTTCATTGGTCGAACCAAAGTGGCGCTGTCGCTTTAGTCACCGAGTCGGCGTTCGATGGGCAGCACGACAGCCTCCAGGTGCTCGTGCGCTCGCTTCTGTTCCTTGAACGATTTGAACCGATCCATCAGCTCATCGATTTTGGGTTCGGGCACCTGGGCTTGAATGACGGCGACATTTCCGGGGAACACCTGGGTACCGTAGTGTTTTCCTTCGCTGTCCTTGCCTTCGATCATGGGATACCGGGCGTACGTGGTGACGCCGTGTTGGTCCAGGATCTGGGTGATCGCGTCGGCGAACTCGAAGTGAACCATGATATGCAGCAACTTCACGCCGTACTCTCCTTGACCCGAGTTCGGGCCCGACGGCCGAAGAGCCGACCCAGCCCGTATTGGATCTGCGCGAACAAGGTATAGACGACCGGGATGATCAACAGCGTCAAGGCCGTGGTGGCGGTCATTCCGGCGACGACAGCGATCCCCAACGGCATTCTAGCTTCTCCGCCGGCACCAAAGCCCAGTGCGATGGGAAGCAGTCCACAAACGGTGGAGACGGCCGTCATGAGCACCGGCCGAAACCTGACGCGGGCGGCCTGTTTGGCCGCGTCGAACAGATCGTGGCCGCGGGCAATGAGAACGTTGGTGTAATCGACAAGCAAGATGGCATTCTTCGTGGCCATGCCCAGCAACATAATGAGCCCGACAAAGGCCACGATCCCAAACGGCAGATCCATGAGCCACAGTCCCCCGGCCGCTCCAACCAGTGCCAGGGGCAGACTCAAGAGAATCGTGAAGGGGTGCAGCCACGACTCGAACTGGGCGGCCAGGACGAGGTAGATGAACACGACGGAGAAGATCATCGCAATGGTTAAGTTCTCGAACGACTCTTGGAGATCCTGGGTGGTGCCGGTGAACGTGTAGTCGAATTCTTCCGGTAAATTCTCATCCAGGTAGGCGGTCAACTTATCCATTGAGTCCCCCAGAGGGACGTCGGGGGGATTCGAAGCGGAAATGGTTGCCGCGCGGATGCGTCCGTGGTGGTGGATCTCACTGGGGCCGATCACCTCTCGGATGTCGACCAGGTTATCCAGGGACACCAGTTCATCGCCCGCGCCCCGGACGTAAAGCTGTCTGAGTGTCCGGGGAACCATTTCGCCTTTCCCGATCACTTCGGGGATAATGTCGTAGCGCTCCGTGCCCACTTGGATTTCCGAAATGTCGGGTTCTCCGAGCAGGAAACGCATCGTATTGGAGATATCCTCGACGGAGATCGCCATCTGTGACGCTTTCTCGCGTTTGATAGACACGTTGACTTGCGGCTTGTTCATCTTCAGGTCGCTATTGATGCCCACGAACTCCGGCTGATTCCGCATCCAGTCCATGACCATTTGCTGCCCTTCCGCCAAGCGGCGGATATCGGGGTGCTGGAGCACGAACTCCACGGGAGCGCCGCCCATGCCGGCCACGGCCGAGGTTTCAAGGACAAATGCACGTCCCCCGGGCAACATGTCGAACTTGGTTCGCAGTTCCTGCATGATCTCCGATTGGTGCTTGTCGCGGGTCTCGCGCGGCGTCAGAGAAACAAACATGATGCCTTCGTTGACCCGTCCCGGCCCCCCGCCGCGGGAAAGGCCGATAGCCATGAATTGGTGTTCGACGGTCGGCTCATCGGCCAGCACGCGTTCCAGCTCCGTGGCGTAAGCATCGGTCTTGCGAATGGTCGCTCCTTCTGGCGTTTCAAACCGGACCATCAAACTCTCACGGTCCTCGTTAGGGCTGAACTCGGTGGACAACTGGCTGAAGAGATACCCTCCCAACGCGAAGGCGGCGACGCCCAGCAGCACGGTCACGATGCGGGCGCGGAAAGCCAAACCTAGAATGGCGGCGTAGATCCGTTCAATCAAGCGAAACCCCCATTCCGACCAGCGAAATAACAAGCTATGCCGTTCCGGGACGCGCAAAAGTCGAGAGCAGAGCGTGGGAGTCAGCGTCAGCGCCGTGAAGGTCGACGCAAACACCGTTGCCGTAACGGTCAAGCCGAACTCGAAGAAGAAACGCCCGATCAAGCCGTACGTGAACGCCACCGGGATGAAGACCGCTGCCAGCGCCATCGTGTTCGCCACGGCAGGAAAGGCAACCTCCGTGGTTCCCACTCGGGCAGCTGGAATCGGCTCCGTCCCCTCCTCCATGTGCCGGTAACAGCTCTCCAAAACGACGATGGCGTCATCCACCACGATGCCGATGGCTAGAATCAAAGCGAGCATGGTGAGCGTGTTGACACTGAAGCCCAGCACATACATGCATGCCGCGGCGGCGAGCAAGGAGGTGGGGATGGCCAATCCCACGATCATGGTTCCCCACCCCGTTCTCAGAAACCCCAACACCACCAGCACCACGAGGGCGGTGGCCAGACCGATGGTCACTAGCAGATCGGTAATGCTTTCTTCGATAAACTCGGAACTGTCCATGGCGATGGTGTAGACCAAGCCGGGTGGAAAACTCTCATCCAGTTCGGCGATTCGTTCTCGGAGGGTGGTGGCCAGGGAAACCGTGTTGGCGTCGCTCTGTTTGACCACGCCGAGTCCTACCGCTGGTTTCCCGGCGAAGCGCGCGATCCGGCGGTCGTTTTCCACCCCGTCGGTCGCGTGCCCCACATCGCTGATCCGCACTGGCCCGTCATCGCGGTACGCCACGATCAGATCATTGATGGGTTCCGGCGAGTCGAACTGCCCTTGTGTTCGGATCAGGAATTCACGACTTTGGCTTTCGATACGACCCGAGGGGATATTGACGTTATTGCGCCGGATCGTGGATACCACGTCCGCCACGGTCACGTGATGGGCGGCCAGTTGTTCCGGGTCGAGCTTCACTCGGGCCGCATACCGACGCTCTCCGCCAATTTGTATCCGCCCCACTCCGCGAAGATTCTCCAGTCGGGGTTTCAGCACTTCATCGGCGTAAGTGCTCAACCGCACGTGATCCCACCGGTCGTCACCGATCAGCGTGATCCACATGATGGACTGGGCATCGGGATCGAGCTTCATCACGATGGGCTCTTCAATGCCGGTGGGCAATTGGCGTCGGGCCCGTTGGACGCGGTCGCGCACGTCCTGCGCGGCAATGTCCACGTCGCGCCACAGTTCAAACTCCGCCGTGACCGTCCCGACTTGCTCCCGCGCCGTGGAGGCCAGCGTCTTGAGCCCTTCAATGGTGTTGACTTCCTCCTCCAGCGGCTCCAGCACCTCGGTTTCAATCACTTCGGGCTCCGCGCCCGGATAAACGACATTGACACTGACAATGGGAAGATCGATGTCCGGGTTCTCCCGAACGGGCATCGAATAATACCCCCACATCCCGAAAACGGCAATCACTAGAAAGACGACCAGGGTGAACACCGGCCGCCGAATGCAAAAGTTCCAAATCATTGGCCCGAGTCCTCCTGGCCGGTTTCCGAACCACCATCGGAGGTCAAGCTCTCGGAACCCGTCTCACCTGGCCCTGACGCCGCGGATTTTGCGTCAGCCATGCTCACCTTATCCCCGTCGGACAGTCGCAGGTGTCCCCTCCGTACCACCGTTTCGCCGGCCTGGACGCCTTCGCGCGCCTCCGCCCATCCCGCGTCCCGCAGCCCCACTTCCACGCTTCTCTTCCGGGCAACTCCATCCTCCACGACATAAACCATATAGCCCTCGGTGGTCGCCACCAACGCCTCTTCCGGCACGGCCGGTCGGTTTTCCAACGTCCTCAACGTCAACACGGCCGTGGCGAATCCCCCCGGCTTCAGCAGCCCCTCCTCGTTGTCGAGAGTGATCTTGACCAGAAAATTCCGAGTCCGTTCATCGACTTCCGGGCTGATGAATGAGACCGGGCCAGAGAACCGCCGATCGGGATAGGCATCCACGAGCACCGCCGCCTGCTGCCCGGACCGCACGCGGCCCATGTAGCGTTCCGGGATTTTCGCTGACATCTCGATAGGCGAAAGGGTGTGAAGCGTGACCAGACGATCCCCCGTCGTCACATAGTCCCCACAGTCGACCATGCATTCCGTGGTAACACCGCTGAACGGAGCCCGGATTTTCGTGTCCTTCAGACGCTCCTCGATCAGTTCGATGGCGGCCTCCGCCTGCCCAACTTCCGCCTGGGCGGTTTTCAGCGCGGCCTGAGTTCTGTCTTTCTCGGCTTGAGAAACTGCCCGAGTTTCAATGAGCCGCTCGGTACGCTCAAACTCCTTGTGAGCGTTTTCGACCTGTGCCTTGGCGGCGTTTAGCGCTTCCTGACGCTCTCTCAGCTCCCGAATTAGCTTCCTGTCATCGATCGAAAACAGGAGACTGTCCTCGCTGACCCTTTCCCCCTCCTCAAAATGAATTTCTTTCAGGATGCCGGTCACCTCCGGTCGGACCTCGACCGTCGCGAGCGCGCGCAACGTGCCCACGGCACGGGCCGTCTCCGTAAAAGTTTCCGCCTTCACTTCCACCACTTCCACGGGGACCGTATTTCCCTGTCCCGCCGGGCTGTTGGAACCTCCAGCCGGGGCGCCTTCCTGTTGGCCTTCGCAGCCGACAACTAATGCTGCCGCGAGGAATGCCGCCGCGAGGACCATGATCATGGCTCGGCCCACTCGTTTCGTATCACGCCGCATGAAACCATTCGCTCTATTGCGTCCCGGCTACTCCCTGGGCAACCCTTCGCCGCACCAAGCGGCCGGGACTCGTCGTATCATTGTTTTCCACGTGATCCACCGCCAGAAGCTTCGATTCACCTTGCCGTCCGTCCGATCGAACAGGGCGGACGTTACGCGAGACGAGAATCCATCCGTTCATGGCGTGCCAGCCGTCTTAAGTTGGGAATCCATGCGGCAAATGCTCGCCGCGGTTCCGCACGGCCCCCGGGCCACCGTCCATTGGAGAAACCACGACCATTCACTGGCCCGGCGAACTCTGGCCTTGCGGTTGGACAGACACATGCTATTGGTAGTTTACCCTATTGTTGCATAAAGACGGCGTAGGACGGGTCTCCAGGCCCGTCTTTTACAGCGCATAAATGTCTTTTTGCGGTTGTTTGAAGATCTCAC
>JBNJEM010000317.1:0-8826 GCA_051745935.1 Planctomycetota bacterium | reverse complement strand
GTGGGACGCCGCCACGGTAGCTCACGAGTCTGATTCACCCACGAGGTGAACTCGGGGGGGTCTGGCCGGTTGGACGCCGCCACCGTAGCTCACGAGCCTGATTCACCCACGAGATGAAGTCGGGGGGGGTCTGGCCGGTGAGACGCCGCCACCGTAGCTCACGAGTCTGATTCACCCACGAGATGAACTCGTGGGGGTCTGGACGGTGGGACGCCGCGACCGTAGCTCACGAGCCTGATTCACCCACGAGATGAACTCGCGGGGGTCTAGCGGGTTGGACGCCGCCACCCTAGCTCACGAGTCTGATTCACCCACGAGATGAACTCGGGGGGGTCTGGACGGTGGGACGCCGCGAGCTTAGCTCACGAGCCTGATTCACCCACGAGGTGAACTCGGGGGGGTCTAGCGGGTGGGACGCCGCGAGCTTAGCTCACGAGCCTGATTCACCCACGAGGTGAACTCGTGGGGGTCTGGACGGTGGGACGCCGCCGCCCTAGCTCACGAGTCTGATTCACCCACGAGATGAACTCGGGGGGGTCTAGCGGGTTGGACGCCGCCACCGTAGCTCACGAGTCTGATTCACCCACGAGGTGAACTCGTGGGGGTCTGGCCGGTGGGACGCCGCCACCGTAGCTCACGAGCCTGATTCACCCACGAGATGAACTCGGGGGGGTCTAGCGGGTGGGACGCCGCGAGCTTAGCTCACGAGTCTGATTCACCCACGAGATGAACTCGTGGGGGTCTAGCGGGTTGGACGCCGCCACCGTAGCTCACGAGCCTGATTCACCCACGAGGTGAACTCGGGGGGGTCTAGCGGGTTGGACGCCGCCACCGTAGCTCACGAGCCTGATTCACCCACGAGGTGAACTCGGGGGGGGCTAGCGGGTGGGACGCCGCCACCGTAGCTCACGAGCCTGATTCACCCACGAGGTGAACTCGTGGGGGTCTGGACGGTGGGACGCCGCCGCCCACGAGATGAACTCGCGGAGGTCTGGCCGGTGGGACGCCGCCACCGTAGCTCACGAGCCTGGTTCACCCACGAGATGAACTCGTGGGGGTCTAGCGGGTGGGACGCCGCGAGCTTAGCTCACGAGCCTGGTTCACCCACGAGATGAACTCGTGGGGGTCTAGCGGGTGGGACGCCGCGAGCTTAGCTGACGAGTCTGATTCACCCACGAGATGAACTCGTGGGGGGCTGGACGGTGGGACGCCGCGAGCTTAGCTCACGGCTCGACGCCGGCGGCAAAATGCCCGAACGGCAGCAGGATCACCGCCAGGTTGTAGGCGCCGTGCAACACCACGGCCACGAGCAGGCAGATGAAGCTTGGTCCCTGAAACACGCCGCTCCGTTCGCGCGGTTGATCCAACAGATGGGCGGGGAGCAGGCGGAATTCCTCCGCGTCCCTGGCCGCCCGGAGGCCCGAGCCGCGAGCCAGACCGTATCCGACGACGGCGGAGCAAATCACGTGAACGCCGACGCAAACCGTCCACCGCCAAACGACATACCGCCTATCGTGTTCGGGAACGTAGATTTCCAGGTAAATGAGGTTCTCGATCGCGGCGAACGTGAGTCCCGAAAAGGCGCCCGCCAGGATCCCCACGATCCCTTTCAGTTTTAGGTACGGGCGGCGGGTCAGCAGGATAACGATTCCAGCCGGCTTGAGGATTTCTTCCATCAGTGGCCCGGCCACAATGGGGCCGAGAAAGCTCGTCCGATTGATAAACATGCCCGCAAACACGCCGGGAACCGCCAGCAGCGAGCCGGCAGCCACCACGAACAGTTCGACAAGCCCAAACCGCTGATCGTCTGGCCCCATTGTTATATCGCTTTCGTAACCGCTCACGGGCAAGAGACTGATATCCACGGATGTTCGCACGTCCGTTGCACATCTTGCAGAAAGGCTTTTCAAGGTGCAAATGCCACGGGCTGATATCGTGATCCCTTACGTTCCACGCCCCCGACGGCGTGGCGTCGCCACTTTGACCGGTTCGTCGCGGCGAGCGTGAACCACGGCGGGACAAGCCGCGTGGCATCCGTGTCGCGTCACGCTTTTCCGCAATGCCATGGCCTCCCCTACGAGCGGGCCGTTTTGACAGCGGTTCCATAGGCCAGCACTTCGATGCCCATGACGCCGCTGCCTTGGCGGGATCGGGCGATCGTCATGGTCTCGTACCGCACGTTGAGGACCAGGTCAGCGCCTCCGGCGGCCGCTTCCGTCTTGAGCCTCAACAAGGCTTCTCGCCGACCTCGCTCAACAAGCTTTTCAAACGAGATGACCCGCCCTCCCACCAGCCGCCGCAGGGCGGCGCACACCGACTTGAAATAGTCGGTCGAGATCACCACGTGACCCGTCACGAATTGTCCATCCACCACGTTCGGGCTTGTGGCATAGCGACGAACATTCGAGAGGATCAATCCGCGCGATTCTTCCTCGCGTCGCTTCAGCGCGGCGAAATGAGCAGTCTCGGTGATCCGGCCCGCCACCAGTCCCACGAGCAGCACGACGAGTGGTATGCCCAGTACAATTAAATCCCACATCGTGACGCTCCTATTGCACCCTGACCGCCGTGCCGTAGGCAAACAACTCGGCCGCGCCCTGGGAAATGGTGGAGGTGGTGAACCGTACGTTGACCACGGCGTTGGCCCCCAGCTTTTCCGCTTCTTCCAGCATCCGCTGCAGCGACTGGTTGCGGGCGTCGTTGAGCAGTTCAGTGTAACCCCGCAGCTCGCCGCCCACCATGTTCTTGAGCCCCGCCATGATGTCCCGTCCCATGTGTTTCGCGCGAACGGTACTCCCCTGGACCAGTCCCAGGAGCTCAACGATCTCCTTGCCCGGGATCGTTTCCACATTGCTGATTTCCATAGTCCATCCCCCATTTATCACGTGATATTTCAGGCGGTCGAATTTGTCCGACTGGAAAGCTGCCCGACGCAAGCCGTCCTCCCGTTGGTCGGACTCACGGCGGACAAACTCGTCCACGCCACGTATATACTGTAACCTCTACTCCTTTCCAGTACGATAGCCATTCACCTGGTCCGCTCAATTGAGTAATGGACCACGGATGCCCTGAGGCGGCAGGGCCGCCAACCACATGCGAGCTACCGCTCGGTCGGCAATGGAGCCCCACCGAGACCGAATATCCGACTCATTGGAAACGGCGAAGCGATCGTCCTTAAAAACCAATAGCGCCTCTTGTATACCCTATGATTGCATATTTTTCCACGTTCATTTTGATTTCCGTCAAAAAACAAAGGGGTTTCCGTCTATCGAGAAGGTGCAGCTAGACGTAACGGAACGTGAGATGTAGTGGCGCGGTTGTGTTACGTAGCAAAGAACGTGAATGACCACGGGCCAAGCCACGTGGCATCACACTTTTTTGCAATGCTGGAGTATACAAATCAACAATTTTAGGTACAAACCAATGTCCAATAGCTCGACACTGCATGTGAAGCTGGATCCAGAGACGGATGCCTGCCTGAAGAAGCTCGCGATGAAGCGAAGTACCAGTAAAGGACAGCTTGTCAGGGAAGCCTTGTCAGCCTGTTATCAAGCCACGCTCGCCGACCTGCCGCTTCAGCAACGTCAAGCTTTGGCGGCCTATCAAGGCGGCTTTATCAGCATCGGCAAATTGGCCAAGGTGATGGGGATGAACGTGCTGCAACTGCGCCGTTGGTTAAGTGATCACGGGTGCGCCCAGAACAACGTCCATGGCGAGCAGGACACGGCCAATGCCTAGGCAGCTTGTTTGCGACACTGTGGTATTGAGCAACTTTGCCCTTGCCGGTGATAGCTCGATGGCTCATGCCTGCTTCGTGGCCGTTCCAGAGTCGACCCCAGCATTGCATAAATCAGAGAATGCAATTCTCCCGAGTGTCGCATTTCATGGCGTCACACGCTCTTCGAGGGGGCAACGTTGAACGGACGCTTCGGCCCGTGTGGTATGCAACGGCGGGATCTGCTTCAACCACGGAGGACACAGGCTTGAGAGACATCATGGTTCACCCGTGTTGATCAGTGTTCCGCCTAACTTCATCATTCGAAATTCCTTGCTCGATATTCGATATTTTCCTATCGAAATCACAAACACTTCACAAACATTCGCAATTACGGGGTCTACCCATCCGCTCCGATCAGCGTGGACGCTTGAGACTCCAACATGCTCCGCCGGTCGGCGACGCTCCACACTGGACGGCCATCGGCTTGAATGGTTTCGTGATGTTCGTATATCCAGCGCACTGTTTTCGCGAATTCACTGGCATCGCCGTCGAAAAACATCCCATCCAAGTCCTGTTCCAAGAGGGACTTGCCGAGGGCGATACGCTCTTCGGCATTATGGATGAGTCGCAAGACGATATCCTCGTATTCACGTTCATTGTTGGCCGCCAGCCACCGCGGCAACCCGAGACGGCGCAACAATTCGGCGTCGATGCGAGAATGCACTTCGGGGCCATCCATGCAAACAATCGGTAGTCCCTGACGAGCACCGTCGACGATGCCGTTGGTATTACCGAAGGGAAAAGCACTTAACTGAATATCACATTCATTCAGATTGCGTATGTATGGATTATAGCCGGTAATGGGATACACGCGCGCTCGCGGCATCACGCGTCGAATGGCGGACACGACGTGCGCGTGGAACGCGCCCACCGCCCCCGGGAAGAAGTGGAATTCCACGGGTTTGCTGGAACGTTCCTGGATTCTTCTACAAACCTTCAGGAAACGCACGTTGAGCTTCATCATTTTGGCTGGCACGGCAACGCGCACCACGTGGCCGTCACCGCGTTCCTTTGGCTCAACGGGAACCGCGTCACGCCGCATTTCAAAAGGCACGGAACAGTCTGGAAGCAGAACAGCCGTTTCACTAAAGCACTCGGGATCCCCCATAAAGCCTTCTTCTGTTATGAAGTAGTCGATGTTCGGTGAGCGGGTGGTTGCGGGGTGGCCAAGGGTCATGAATTGGATCGGGGCGAGCCGCAGGGCGGCCAGTGCGATAATCACCTGACGCATGCCGACGCTGGGAAAATAGTTGATATCGGGCTTGACTTTCTTGATCCGATCAACCAGTTCAGGAACTTCAACGGGATACGAAAAGGTCAGCACCCTATCGAACAGGTTACGGCAAATCTCGTCCATTTCCTTCTTGAATCCCATCCCCACCAGCTCGAATTCTTCCCGGAGGGCCCGCAGCACGGGAGCATAGCAGCGGTACATCGCGTGGCGGAAGCCAAACCGCTCCAAAAGCACCAGCATCACGGGCCGTTCTTTGAGCTTCCGCTTGGCGGGAGGCTTTAATTGTCGCACGCCCTGCTCTTCCAATGACTCCACCAGGATTCGGTTCAGGGGTGCTTTCAGGTCGTGTTTACGCTTTTCGGACGCGTAGCTGATGAACATCGATACATGATCCAGAAGATTCATGTGGTGTGGCTGGAATTTCATGTTTCGTAGACGTTCCGGCAGCCAAGTCAAAAGTTGTTCCCGCCTGGCTTCAGCCTGTTCGGTCATTTGCACCGGATGCGATAGAATGCCGAGAAAGGTGTCCATGGCAATCTGGGGATGCGCGTTCCAAAGTTGCTCGAAGGAAAGCTCCGCGTTCGAATCTCCGCAGTATAGCAAGCCCAATTTGGCGAGATTGCTGCCCGTGACTTTGGGGCGAGCCTCGGATTCCATGGGCGGGTTGAGCAGCAGCGCGATCAGGTGATCCGCATTGCCCATGCCAGCCGCCACGAACAGGCTGGCGATGTACCGATGCGAGATGACCAGTGCCCGAAAGGTATCTAAATCGAATGTTAGTTTGCGGTCCGCCATCAGGGCTGACAAAGCAGCTGCCATGCGCACCAGGTCGGGACACACGACTGCCCCGGCCGCCTGCTCGGGCGTCACGTCCGCATGGCCTTTGCCGCTCAACACGGAGTCCAAAAGCATGCGTTTTAGTTCGTCCACGGCTCCTGGCAAATCATGCTCGTACACTCGTTTCTCAAAGCGAGGTAGGGAGAATTTTTCCGGGTTACTCATTGGTTTGTTCTCGAGATTCAACTAACATCGGGTAACCAAACCTGGGGGACGCTTCCAAGACTCCTTGAATGGCGGGAACCCAGCGCCACTCGACGATTGGGTTGGTTTTCAAACCGTCTGACCACTGGCACGGGGCCGGTGGGCGAAGTTCTTCCTACCGCAACGCCTTGCGTTCATCGGTCCAGCCAAAAGTGGGGCTGTCGAATCAGGGCTCTTGAATCAAAGTACTTAAGTGGCGGCACACGGTGGTCACGTCTTCCGCGGTCATGCAACCATGGAATGGCAAGCCCAACGTACACTGGCACAAAGACTCGCACACATCGAGTGCATCCCCGTCCGTGGCGGCGCGCGGCAACTGCCGGAAGACCGGATGCCGCGTCAGTGAAGGACAATACCAGCGGCGCGTCTCGATACCGGCGGCCTCGAGCTTGTCGGCGATACCATGGGTCATCGCCGCCTCCCCCAACGCCACGGTGAGGTTGGCCGGGCCGAAACTTCCCCAACCTTGTTGAACACAGACCCGGTTGCCATTGAGCGCCAGCTCATAAGCGTACTGCCGGGCCAGCGCCCGTCGGCGCCGCTTGATCCCGTCCCATCTTTCCAGTTGAGCCAACCCGACCGCCGCGTGATATTCGCTTAACTTGCCGTTGCCGCCGCCCGCCTCCCGCACCACCCCGTCCACGAACCCAAAGTTGGACAGCCGTCGCGCGCGGCGTGCAATCCGTCCACTCGTCGTCGCGACCAGGCCGCCCTCGCCAATGCCGAAGGGCTTGGTCGCATGAAAGCTGAAGACAACCGTGGTCGTGCGTCCGACCCGCTGTCCATCAAACGCAGCCGCCGCGTCGATCAGCACCGGAATCCCCGTCTCGTTCGTGAACGCGTCCCAAGCCTCCACGTCCAGAGGCCTGCCAAACGTCGCCACCGGGACCACCAGCCCGACCTCGAACCGCCGGCATACAGCCCGTGCAATCTCCGGGGTCAATATCCACGCCGCCGCGTCGACGTCACAGAGGACCGGTTCATGGCCGAGCCGGAGAGCGGCTGTCGCCGCCGCGGGAAAATTGAATCCCGGAATCATGATCCGCGTACCGGGCCGCGGGACCAAAGCCGCCATTGCTAACTCGATCGCCATGGTCCCGGAACTGGTCGTGGCCACCCGGATCGCAAGGTCCCGTTCCGAGCCGCTCAGCCGGTTGGCCAGTCGCTCCTCCAATTCGCCCACAAGAGGCCCGAAATTGGTATACCAACCCGTCTCGTCCATGCGTCGCAGATAGGGCAACACCATCTCCGCCGGCGGCATGTCCGGAACCAAAACCGGAATGCGACGGGAAGCTGCACGGGCCTCTTCTTCGCCCGCCCCCAGATCCTCGCCGCCTGGCCACGCTGCCGGGTTCGCGGACGTGTTTGCCAGCGCGACCGGCCGCGAACAAGGCCTCCCGCCATGCCGCGCCCCACGCGACGAACCGTGGTCAGTCCCGGCAGATGGATCCGAGCCCCCCCCGGACATCGCGGCAAACGTCACGGCCCGTGAGCCGCCCAGGGCCGACAAGTGGTCCGCCGTGCCCTCCGATCCGTCGACTAAGACGTCGCCCCCATAGCCTGAAACCGGTTCGCCCAAACCCTGCAACCGTGGACTCAACTGAAAGTCGGATGTTTGCGCGAAAAACAGTGGCGGATCCGACATTCGTACCTCCTTGTACCTCATCAGCCAGCCGCGACCCGCCCGACCATTGCCCGCGCCGCCGAGGCGATGCGCCCCAGCACTCACGCTGCCGGCCTGATATCTTGCTCCACCCATTCGAGTTACACAAAACTCCCGGCCGGGTAGTCCAGCCAAATCGAGTCGATGGAAAAATGGCGATTCCACGGATTCGCAAGGCCTTCAAGCAGCCCAAAAATGCGCGAGCCCCCGAAACCCACGGTGCGCGTGTTGTCGGCAAAGACTGACTTGCAGTTCATCGCTGGGGGGATGCCCCGCCGAAGTCCGTGCAACGCGTTTTGTTGTGTCCCGCATCCCGCCCGCGTTGAACCAAGGACCCAAGAGAGCACGTCGGTGGTGGCCGAATTGTGAACCCAAGAACCGTCACGAACGCCGAAAACCCCACTGAACCTAGCTTGCCTATGTTCCGGGACACTTCGAGCCCATCCAAAAACCGTCGGGGACTGGCTCATTTCGCGGGGTCTTCGGAGCGAAATATCCCTGCCCCCCTCTCTCACCGGACGGTTCTTGGAGCGACTCTTAGCACGCCGGCCCCTCACCATGGTCTTCCGGACAAAGGCTGGCACGGGTACCGCTCGCTAGGACCTCGGACAAGAACAGTGGACCTTTGTGTTTTCGGCTTTTGGATGCTGATCAGAACACTAATTGTCTCGAGCTCGCGACCGCGGCTCCATCACGAACGCTGAACATGACGAAATGACTGCGGAGTGCGCCCGGATCGGTCGCATGCTGGGGACGGTGATCCAGTCGCCGGAGAAGTTTCCGACCTCCGACTTCCGACCTCTGCCCCCCCAACCTCCGACCTCTTGGGGTGCGGGCGAAGCCCGCGTTAGACCATGGCGGAGGGGAACGGCAAGAACACGCCGCCGCCGCCGCCGCCGCCGCTTTGCGACCATATCCAGCGGGTAGCCGTTTACGGGTGCCGCTACACGGCTTGGACACGCATGGCCCGCATGGATGCCACGGGCTTGTCCCGTGGTGGTTCACGTTCGTCGCTACAAACTGGCCAGAAACACTACTCCTGGCCGTCGGTAGCGTGGAACGTAACGGACCACGGGACAAGCCCGTGGCATTTGCACCCGGCAAAACCCT
>JBNJEM010000316.1:0-8836 GCA_051745935.1 Planctomycetota bacterium | reverse complement strand
GCGAGTCTGTTGCGCAACTTGTTATTTCACGAGGTACGCCAAGAGCTTCAACACGATAGACACCTTCCGCCGTAACGTCACCTACGCCGAACACAGAGGGATCTTCAAATGCGCAACAGTCGAAACGTGAACCACCTAAGAAATTGACCACCCCAGGGTGGTGCCCACGTGACCAAACGCATCTATCGTTGCCAGTACTGCGTGGGCTGCCCGTTAGCGGAGGCCTGTTTGGCTCAGAAGAACCAACACGGCCGCACGGTCACGCGCGACCAATACGAAGAAGTGCGAGCCCGGACGGCTTCTCGGATGGCCAGCGAAGCGGGCCGCAAACTGTACAAGCAGCGGCCGCACATCGCCGAAACAACCTTCGGTCTGCTGAAGCGGGTGATGGGCCCGCGGCAGTTCTTGCTGCGAGGACTGGAGAAAGTCAAAACGGAATGGCGTTGGGCGTGCACGGCCTTCAACCTCGCCAAACTGGTGCGCGAGATGGCACGACGGCGCGCTGAACTGAGGCAATTGGCGACAGAGTGCTAAAAAGAGGGAAACGGGAGGAAATGCGCGGCGTTACATCCGGTGAGCACGGCATTGGCCGACCGACGGCGCGATCGTCCCACCCAACTGCTCGCCCGGTGTAACCGGCTGACACATGCCCGTAATCGTTTTGAAGTCGATACCCACCGCACAACTGCTAGCATAGCTTTGAATAAAATCGTACGGTTTCCGCACGCAGGAAGGCTACGAAACCGCTTTATATCACAACCTCGGAGCATTACCCGAGCCAGAATCTACCCACAGATTCTGCTGACGAGGCTTTCTTTACAGAGGCTAAACCACATCCGCGCCGCCTTTGAGCGAGTGAAGCGTAAAGAGCGGGCCAGGGCACATTCGTTCGTTTTGACGGCGTGTTGACTTTTGCTCCGGACGCGCTACGATACTGGCGTGTGGAAGAAACAGCACAATCGGTATTGCCGTCGGATTTAACAGCCGGTAGCAAAACGGCGTTCCCATTTTCAATACGCTTGGATGGTGGGCGGTTCGCATGGTTTTGTGACGGTTTTTTTCGGCCGGCTTACTCATGCTCGTCAGGCGGGGTGAGTCACCCCGTGATTCGCAGCCTCAAGATGGGGACTGCCTCCAGATGTCGACCGGCGGAGCGCGGTGACATCGGAATCTCTTCGCTGCCACTGACGGCGGCCGTTACAGCCAGTGGCAAAACCTGGATGCCGCTTCCAAAAGTCGTTGGAAGGCAGGGAATCGGACGGGTTTTGTTATGGCTCGCGAGGAACGTTCACCAGGCATCGAGACGCGTTGACGGAGTTGGATGCCGCGCCGAGACGGTGGTTCCGTTCCTTCATGATTTCATTGGGAAGCTGGACAACGCTCGATTCAAAGCTTCTTGTCGGCCATGATGGCAGCCGTCGACGGCGTCGAACGGGCTGGGACCGGGATGCCCGTCACGGTGGATACGCAGCCAACTGGATGCTGGCGTGATTGACCGCCCGCGTGATCCACTGGTGACCGCGCCGGTCGATGCCATTCTCTGAAAGGAGTCGCCATGTCTGGCCCGCACTCACATCACGCATACGTATCGCAATCACAAACGACTCGCCGCCGGGGCCGTGCGTGGGATTTATATTTCAGGCGGTTGGATTTTTCCGGGTGGAAAGCTGCCCGACGCAAGCCGCCCTCCCGTTGGTCGGACTCGCGGCGGAGAAAATCATCCGCGACCGCTATAAAAGACGGTCCCGTGACGCGTGTCGTCCCCCGGGTCGAATCGCCGCGTTCCTTGTCCGGTGCAAGCGAGCAGGATCCTGGAGCCCGTCGCGCCGAAATGGCGAGTAGTCCGGCGCGGCTTCGATTACCATCCCTGCAATCTCGTGGGGGAGCGGCCGCGGTTCGCGGACGAGACGCGCCGCTTTCAAGCGGGTTTCGTGGTGCCGCGCTGACGGTTCTTTTCGTTGTGTTACTGGCCGCTTCTCCGGTGACGGCGGGGCGTCCAGCCGTCGAGTTTGATATCGATTCCTTGGTCTGTTGTCGGGATGTGACAACGGATGAGTTCGCGACCACGCATCCGGAAGAACGACTGTTGGAAGTGGAATTCGATGTCACGGCAATGGTCGACAGCCAGTTACCGGAAGACACGCAGTGCGTGTATCGTTTCCTGAGCCCGGCGGGTGAACTAAGAGTTGTCGACTTCACGCCGAAAACGGAGCGAGCCACGATGGCGGCCGGCAATGTCAGCGTGGAACGGAAAAAGGATAGCAACAAATCCCTGGGGATTTCGGTTTCCGGCAGCTTTGAAAGCCTGCTCCGCGGCAACATCGGTTCCGATATCGGGTCCAAGCGTGGGTCCAACATGAAGTACGAACTGAAGCCTCCGATGGAAGTCGTGCTTGTCTCTGGAACGGTGGCCCGAGGCACCGGAGCCTACTTTAAACTTCGTTCATCGCCCAACCGGTCGCTCGAAGGTTCTCGAAAGTTCGTCGTCGTCATGCGCGCTCCCCGGTCCTGGCGAGGGGACGTGATGTACGTTCGCTGTGAAGCGCGGCGGAAGCGGTTGGGGCAACTTGTATCGTGCGGGGTTTCGAGGTTCGTCGTTGGACTGTACGTGGCGGGAGATCATTCGGCCAAGTCGGCCGCCGAGGAGCTGGTGTTGACCGAAAGGCTTCTGCGCCGGATCGTCGATAAAGAGCAACGAGAAATCCAGCAGCGCGCCGTCCCGTCGCTCGCTCATAAGGTTGGAACGTGGTTCGACGTGGTGGATCCCCGGATCCCCGACTCGTGGCTCGAGCGGATTGTTTACGGGTCCACGCACATCAGTGAGCACGATTTCTACTCGCATTTGCCCCGGCGTATACGCCGCATGGCCAATAGGTACCGGGAGGCCAAGCGAAAAATGTATCAACTCAACGGGAGCGGGGCGGATCAGCATGTCGATGACGGGAAGCCACGCCAGGGCGGCGAGCAGGTGAGTGGGAAAGAAAGGCCGGCAAGCAAGGTCCTTTGAGGGCCGGCCTTTCGTTTCGTGTAGCCGTTCACGGGTGCCGCTACACGGCTTGGACACGCAAGGCCCGCATGGATGCCACGGGCTTGTCCCGTGCTGGTTCACGCTCGCCGCTACACACCGGCCAGACACACCACTGCTGCCTGTCGGTAGCGTGGAACGTAACGGACCACGGGACAAGCCCGTGGCATTTGCACCTCGAAAAGCCTTTCCTCAAATGTGAAACGGACGTGCGAACGCCTGCGGACATCAGTGGTTTGCCCGTGAACGGTTACCGTTTCGTCGTGCGTAGCGGATACCGGGTCTTCTTGGCCGTCTCGCTCAGCAGTGGGTTAATGCATCGACCACCAAATCCCCCACTTGGCTCGTGCCGTATCCCATTCGGCCCGCACTTTGGCTTTTCATCTTGGTACCAGTCACGACCTGGATCGCATCGAGCACTCGCTTGCCGGCTTTGGGGAAGCCGCTTTGCTCCAGCAGCATGGCCAATGCGCTGATGGCGGCAATGGGGTTGATCACGTTCTGGCCCGTGTACTTGGGGGCGCTGCCCCCCATCGGTTCAAACATGCTGCATCCACCGGGATCGGGATTGAGATTGCCACCGGCGGCCACGCCCATGCCGCCCTGGAGGATGGCGCCGAGATCGGTAATGATGTCGCCAAACATGTTGGTGGTCACGATTACGTCATAGTACTCTGGATTCTTGACCATCCACATGCAGCAGGCGTCGACGTGATTGTAGTCCGGCTCCACGTCAGGATAGTCCCGAGCGACTTCTTGAAAGGTGCGGTACCACAAATCATGCCCGAAGGTAAGTACATTGGTTTTGGCAACCAGCGTCAAGCGTTTCCCGGTGGGGTTATTCCGCTGACGGGTGAATTCAAACGCCCAGCGAATGCAGCGTTCGCACCCTTTTCGGGTATACACCGCCGCTTGGGTGGCGACTTCATCCGGGGTCCCTTTCTTCAAGAATCCTCCGACCCCGCAATACAAATCCTCGGTGTTTTCCCGCACGACGACGAAATCAATGTCGTCCGCCCCTTTGCCGGCCAGCGGCGTTTCCACTCCCGCATAAAGTTTAACCGGCCGGAGGTTAATGTACTGATCCAGCTGAAAGCGAAGCTCCAACAACAAGCCTTTTTCCAGGATCCCGGGCGCCACGTCGGGATGCCCGACGGCGCCCAAGAGGATGGCATCAAAGGTGCTCAACTGCGCCACGGCCCCGGCCGGAAGAATTTCGCCCGTCCGCAAATACCGATCGCCTCCGTAGTCGAACTCTTCGAGCTCGTAGTTGAATCCCTCTAACGAAGCCACGGCTTGGAGCACTTTCAGGGCTTCGGCGGTCACCTCGGGTCCCGTCCCATCCCCTGGAACAACGGCAATCTTGATGGAGTTTTTCTCGTCGACCATTACTTTCCACTGCTTTCTAGGTGTACAGCGCCATTTCGAAAACGGGTTCCCCCGCCCGCACGTTCGTGTTTTCCACCCCATCCTCCACGACTCGGTTCGTTCTCACCCCCCTCGAAGCCCCGCGTCTTCTCAACGCGAACGGCGTCTGGACCGTAATCCCAACAAGTCTAGCAGGCCCGGTAAGGATACTCAAGGAGCAGGGAAGATGACATGGATGGCGTGGCGGAGAATGAATGACGCCCTTCGCGCGGGGCCGGAACACGTGCCATCCGGACAAGAGCGGCCGCGTGCCCCGCACACGGAAAGCGAACTGAAACCGGTCAATTCGCAAGTATATCGCGAATGATCCCAAACGACACACATTGCATCAAACGTTTCCGGTATGAAAGGCCCTCGCGAAACCATTTCGATTTCGCGTCATCCCAAGAGATTTAGAAGCCATGACAAAACCAGTCAGGATTCGTTTCACTTAGGGAGCTTCGGGATCGGGAACCACGTTTCGTTAGGGGCTGTGAGAACCGGGAATTAGGGGTTGTTACCGGCCGTGAGAATCCAGCGCGTGGTGGTTTCCTTTGCTTGCAGCCCGTGTCACGCCTGCCCGACCGCGATTATGGCGTTTTGCAGCCCGTAACAAAAGCTCGTCCTCGCTTCCAAACCCCCTTGGATTACGGGACATCCGCATGGCTTTGTCATGGGTTCTTAGTTCTGGCTAAATCCTAGATGGGATCGTCCCTCGTAGCCAAAGGGATTCTTGACGAATTCACGATAACAATCCGCGCAGAGATCGTAGCGACACCGCTGGTACAGTTCATCGCTAATCGCGTCATTTTCGGAATCGTCGAGTTGTTCCAGAATCTCCTGCACCTCTAGTAGATGGTCGCGATCATCTTCGAATTCGTCGACCTCCAGCGGTTCCATCGCGGCCTGTACCTCCAATTTCACGACGTACCGAAGATCTTCCTCGGGATCGATAGTCCGCTTGCAGCGATCACACGAATAGTGGATCATCACTCGAAATCCTTTAGATGAAGCCTGTGAAGAGAGCGAATGCATTCCATCCTCCGCTCGCGAGACTTGTTCGATAAGTGTCATCCTAACGGGAACGCGAACGTCAAAGCAAGACAGGTCTGTCTGGGATTTCCAAATCCGTCGTACGGCCAGTTGGATGGACTTGGACGTCCGGAGGACGGGCGACTTTGGTCCGACCGCCGAGGTTGGGTGGGCGGAGACGCGAGAAGCGCGAACGAGGTAGGACGTGGGGGCGCATCGATCCCGGATACACCATCCATGCCATTCGGCATCACCCCATGAAGAACCCCCTCGCCAGTCGCGGCTGGCGAGGGGGTTTAGGGTGAAATGGACGAAACTGCACCAGGCGACGGGTCTTTTGTCCGCAGTGTCATCCACCTGTTGCCCCGCTGGGCGTGACGCATTTGCCCTGTCGTCATCGCGACGACGCTCGACACGGCATCTGAACGTCCGACGCAAGCATGGACTCACCACAGAGGTCGAACCCGATGTTGGTCAGCTTGACTCTGACCAAGCCCGTGCCACGACAGTCTGTGTATCTGGTAACCAATTGAAATCATTGAAAGACAGCGCGGAACCAACGTCACGGCGGCGCGGGTCAACTGTTCACAACCTACTTCCATCAAACCCCACTGGGCGTCACGGATGCGAAGTCTGGTGAGTGACCACCGAGAGTCGCATGAAACCGTCTGTAAGAGCACCGGAATCAGCCGAACGTGCCTTTGCCTTGAAGCGGCACGGAGGCCGCTTACTCATGACGTGTCGCGCGAAAACCACCTTAACGCTATTAGAGGATAAACTTGAGGGGAAACAAAAGGACCCTGACGATACCTTGAGAAGTCCGGTGGGTCACCGGCTTCTCACCCTACCATGTCTGGTGGTACATACATGGTCGCCCTCCTGTTGCCAAAGTCATGAAATCGGGCGTTTACTTTTGCTGGCCAGCATTCACTTCCGCATCTATATTTCAGTTTATCACGCGACCGCGAAAAGAACACTCCCTTTTTGGCATTTCTTGCGGTTTTCCGATCGATTGCTAGCTGTTGCTAGCTGTCTGCAGCGGTCAGTGAAGCCCTGACCTTTACCCGTTCCAGGCCCCGCGTGGTCAACTTTGGCTGATCATCACCGCCGCTGCAATCCGACGTTGGCGTGGGGCTCTACGTTGGCCAATGGCCGTTGCTGTTGCGCGACGCGGGGGAGTATCCATGCGTGGAAAACGGGGTCGGCGGTGCGAATATATTTCAGGCGGTTGGATTTTTCCGGGTGGAAAGCGGCCCGACGCAAGCCGTCCTCCCGTTGGTCGGACTCGCGGGGGAGAAAGTCATCCGCGACCGGTATATATATATGTATTGCCACGAACCTGTGGAATCACGTCCTTTCTTTCAATCGAGACATTCGAAAAGACATCCCGCCGACCAACTTCAGTCATCGGGCTACGGGCGCGGGCGTGGCGGAAGTCGGGCCGCACGGTGCGCTATGCCGATATTCGCGACCATCGGGCTACGGGCGCGGGGGTGGCGCAAGTCTAACTTGAGCTTGTGGGCTTCGCAGACTTGATGGCGACTGGATCGTTCTGCTATCCTGAGCTCTTCCTATACTTCTGGTCCACAACCACGAGGTGCGCCGTGCAAGACAGACCGAAGCGACAACTAACGCTTTTCGACTCCACGTGTTTGATTGTTGGGATTATCATCGGGGCGGGAATTTACCAAGTCGCTCCCAAGGTCGCTGAAGGAACGGGGATATGGTGGGGGTTTCTGCTGATCTGGATCGTGGGAGGTCTCCTGTCGCTCTTCGGTGCCTTCGGGTATGCCGAATTGGCCTCCGCGTATCCCAAGGAGGGAGGCGACTACGTCTACCTGAACCGGGCGTACGGCCCCTGGGCAGGATTCCTTTTCGGTTGGATTCAGTTGATTGTTGTCCGGCCCGGCGACATTGTTGGCATGGCCTTCATTTTTGCGACTTACGCTCGAGAGCTGTACGATCCCTTTGGCGGCGCCATGGTCCCGTATCACGTCTTGCCGTGGGAAGCCTTCCAGAAGGCAGACGTTGCCGCCAGTCAACTGATGTACGCCTGCCTGGCAGTTGTCGCGCTGACAACGATTCACATTATTGGCGTCCGCGAGGGAAAGTGGACGCAAAACGTGTTGACTGTAGCCAAGGCCGTCGGTCTCATGGGCATCGTGGCCGTGGCTCTGTTTGCCCCGGGCACGAGGCCGGTGGCGACAGCGGCGGGCGAATTGAGTCGGGAGGGCCTCAGCTTGGCATTAATCCTCGTCCTGTTCTCGTTCGGGGGCTGGAACGAAATGGCTTACGTGGCCGCGGAGGTCAAGGATTCACATCGAAACATTGTCAGAGCCCTTGTCTTAGGGACGAGTGCCGTGACCATACTTTACCTTCTCGTCAATGGCGCATTTCTGTACGCGCTGGGATACCAAGGGGTCATGGAGTCTTCGGCTGTAGCGACTGACACCGTCTCGACGGTTTTTCCCCGAGTGGGCGCCAATTTGATCAGCGCGTTGATTTGCGTCTCCGCATTCGGCGCTACAAGCGGCCTGATCTTCACGGGCGCGCGAATCTCTTACGCTCTTGGGACAGACCATCGGCTCTTCCGGTACATGGGCGCGTGGAACTCGCGGACGGAGACTCCCGCTTTCGCGCTGATCGTTCAAGGAATTCTGGCCGTGTTTTTGGTTTTTGCACTGGGGTCCTTCGTGGACGCGGTGCTTTACACGGCAGCGACCGTCTACCTGTTCTACTTCGCGACCAATTTGGCCGTGATCGTATTGCGATTCAGGGACCCGGATGCACACCGGCCGTACCGCGTTACTGGATATCCGGTGACCACGCTACTCTTCATGGCCGTCTGCGCTTTTCTCGTGTACTCAGCCGTGGTTTACAAACCTCGGATAGCCCTGGTCGGGGTGGTCGTGCTGCTGCTGGGAGTGCCCATCTACTGGTTTTCTCGGAGGAACGGAGACTGGGCGCGGACAACCGACGACCACTCTGGCGATGACGGCGGCTTTTCGGAAACTGACTGACGCGGAACGGGAGATCAAGCAAACGCTGATCCCGCACATTCAACTCACGCAACGGCTACTGGGAGATCGTCAAACGGCAAGTGACGAGCCGCGGCACCAAACCCTCGATCATCTCCGCCCCCTCGGCCCCTAACCCGAACAGCAACTTCCCGCGGAGTAGGACGCCAAGCGGCGTGGACCCTCGAGCGGAGAACGGATTCCAAACAGCCCGGCTCTCCAGCCCCAGCACGGACATCGATCCCCTCCCTGCCCGACCCTGGGCTGATGAAAAACCCGAAAATCGGACAAAATAGAACAAGTGGGTTGTCCCGAGTTTGTCGCGCGTGCTTGATTGAAGAGTGGAAGATTTCGC
>JBNJEM010000315.1:0-8846 GCA_051745935.1 Planctomycetota bacterium | reverse complement strand
ATCCGGTGCCTCTTGGCTCTCCGCCTTGGGGCCACGCTGTTCATCCGCCGATTCGCGTTCACGGGCGGCGGCCAGCGCGGCTTCGATGCGCTCGCGGCACACGTCCACCCGGGTGCGGACCGTGCAGGACTCCGGGCACGCGTCCACGGTCCGCACGATGTCAATGAGCTGTGAGCTGTGAGCTGTCGGGGTTGAAATGTTTTGGCGATGTGTTGCTTTGCGTCAGTCGCACTTGGTTACTTGTTGGGATCGGGACAGGCGCGGCAGTACGACACCGTCGAGGTCGATCAGCGGTTCTGGAGCCTGCTTGAGGGCGTCAAACCGAAGCTTCCGGATCCGGAGGACGTGGCGGACTATCGCCACTCCGTTTCATCGGACTTTCGGTTGAGCGTGAAGGCCCCAAACGCCATCACGCTTACGCACGACTACAACAAGAATTAAGGGCGATTCCCTCAATCCCAATCCACACTTCCTGTCAGCGGACCTCCTGGTGGGGAGTTCGTCGGGTTAGTTCACCGGCGTTATGCTACTGCATCGGGTGAATCTCGATATTGTCGAGATAGAGGGCGGTCTTTTCGGTCGCGCTGCTGACAAACCCGACCCAGTCCAGTTCTAGGAACCGCGCCGATCCATTCGCCAGATCCTCAAATAGTCGCGGTGATTGGCCGGGGAGCGTCACTTCCAGCTTCCATGTGCCGCGATCGGTCCCTATGGGCGCGGTGACCTCAATATGCACCCACTCGTCCACGGGAAGTTGCAGCAACTCGCTGTCCCCAACCATGAGGCTGCCTTGCCGAACCGTCAGGCTCGGGCCGACCGCGTAGCGTCCCCTGTAATCGCGCCACTGGTGATAAAACACCGCGCCCTCCTCAATGCGCACATCGAAGCTGCATTGAGCCCTGCCCTTCCGATAATGCGGCCGGTAGTAAATGTGGGGATTATAGCTACGTTCCATTTGTGGCGAGTCGGCGATTTTTAGGCTGCGAGTACCCGAGGCCGCGGTCTCGTCGGTGATGCCCACCAATTCAGGATGTCCTTCCGTGTGCACCGAGGCGCCGGGCGGATGGCTGCCGAGCGGCGCGCGTTCTCCGCTTCCGGAAATGGTCTCAAAGCCGGTGCTGACTTCCGTCGGCTCCGGCTCCGGTGGGAGTGGGTCGTCCGGCTGATGATCAAATTGCCCCGGCAGATTCACCCAGGAGGCGTCGCCATAAAGGCCGATACCATCCTGATCGATCGGCTCAAATCCGATCTTTCCCGCCGGTGAGTCTTCGGCGAGCGTGAAATCACCCTGACGTGGCGCGCGGAATTGTGGCCTCACAATGAGTGAATGCTCATCATTGCCCATCTGTTGCCATTCCTGCAGCGAACGGCCGTTGAAGGTAACCGGCTCTCCCGTTGTGCACCAGTAGAGATTCCGGTCCATCACGTAATTTCGATTGGTCCAGCGCCCGCCGAGGATGTCCGGATGCTCCGAGAGCACAATGTTGTGCTCGAATACGAACGATGTGTGATCCTCCTCGCGGCTCCGATGGATGCCGTGTCGCCGCGCCAAGGCGAAGACATTGTTTTCCACCTGCAGATCCCGGCCATAGTGCAGGTGAAAGCCGGCGGAGGTGCAGCGATAGACGATATTGTCCTCGATGGTGATCTCGGAACTACCTTCATCCGGATAGATGCCGGAACCGTGCGAATATCCGGGATTGGACCAGATGTCGTGGATGCGATTGTGCCGGAGCCGTGTGCCCGGCGAGACACCGAGCGTGTAGATTCCACCCATGTCCGACAATTTCCGGTGTCCGCAGTGATGGATGTGGTTGTCGGCGATGAGGTTGTGATGGGCGCTGGATTCGGCGTAGCCCCAGCTCCATCCCACCGAGACCCCGGTATAATTCGTGTCACCGATGTCGCAGCGTGACACTTCATTGTGGGAACTGCGCCCGATCCACACACCGATTGCGCCCCCGTGCGCCTCTGTTAGATGGTGAATAAAGCAATTGTGTACAGTATTGTGACCGGCAGTCTGGTTATCCATCGCGCCGAGGTACACGCCACCTGCGCCACAATCCCATGTATGGCAGCGCTCGATACGGTTGCGCTGGCAGCCAGTGTACAGCCACATCCCATGCGTGCTGATGTGCCGAAACTCACAGTCCTCGATCACGCAGTCCTCGGCAACTTCGGCGAACAGGCCGGCCGTGATCATGCCGGTCTGGGCCTGACGCTCGGGCCAGCCTGTCTCGGGCATCGGCCAGGTGCTGTGTTCGAAGGTCAGCCCCCGCAGATGTACGTGATGGACCGCTTCGCCGCTCTCCGTGTCTCCGGCAAACTCCACGAGGCGTTCGACTACCGGGGCGAAGGCCTCAATCTGATCGATCCGCTCCCCCGGACGCGGATGATAGTACAGGATGCCGGTCTTGCGGTTGAGATACCATTCGCCGGGCTCATCGAGGCCTTCGAAAACGTTTTCCACGTAGTACCGATCACCGGCCCATGTGAACAATCGCGGGTGTTTGCCGGTTTTGCCGGTGAAGGTGACCACATTGCGTTCATCATCAATCGCCGCCACGGGCATGCGGGTGGTGCTCCACGAGAACATCTTCACGATTTCGATATCTTCGAGGTTGGTCCAGTCACCGTCCAGATCGCTCTCTTTGAATCGAAAGCCCTGCCGGTTGCGCTCGTCGTCACGGTCATGAGGCTTGATCAGGTTTTCCAGGTGCAGGTAGCCTTTGTTGGGGCTCCGTGCCCGCTGTGCGCGCCGACCGTTGACCCACAACTGCCGAAAATACCAGGATCCCGTTTCGACGGCCGACAGATGGGTGGTCCACAGGCCGTCTTCAGTTTCCCGCCAGCCACTGATCGGTCTGCCACCTGAAAAGACTGGATCCTCTTTGGGATATGCTGCGTAGCTGACAGAGGCCCCGGGCGACCCTGAATCCTCCGGCTCCAGACGGAACCCCTTCCACAGTCGGTACCTCCCCTCCCGCACCAGCACCTCAACCGCCCCAGTGAGCGCTCCATCTTCCCTCAGCGCACGGATGGCGTCACGAGCGCCCTGCAGGGAGGCCTTTGGCCCATCCGTGTTTTCGGTATTTGGCTCAGCGAGGCGCCCTGACCAATTATCATCGCCATTCACGGCCACGTACAGGCGCAATGGATCTTCGGCCGATGCAGACATTGCGGCAAGTATCAGCGCCACTGTAAGAGCAACCGGAAGAACGTTCTTAACAGCCATTGAACTTACTCCTCATGCAATTCGGTATCTTTCCGTTCACGGCGAAGATTCACCCCTCCAGTTTAATCACCCAACAACCGCTCTGCCCGCGATCAAGCGCTGGCGGACTCGACCGAACACACCGAGAAAATGGACCAGCCACCAGCCGCCACTGACAGTTCAAGCCGTGTCTTTTTCTCGGGCACTTCAAGAACACTGAACAGATGGCGGGCCATTTAAGGAATGTTGATCGCTAAGGTGCCCCCCCATTTATAGTGATCAAATTTGGCTGTGGTTGCTAGGCGTGGTAGAATGGCCCGCTGGTGTTCGTGCAAAGAGAGGGTGCGCGACAGGCTAATTTGAAAGGCACTCACAATTTTCTCGCGTCTCGCTCCCCAGTTGCTGAAGGCTCTGCCAATTACCACTACCCCCCTGCTTCAAGCCGGCGCAGCCATTGTGTGTCTTCAGCTGCTTGATAATGCTTTTGCCGAATGTGATCCTGGAGAAAGTTGAGGTATTCACGTAGTTATCATTGTGAGTGTTGGAGTCCCGAGACGATCAATTCCGTTGACGAGAAAGCAATGAACGAAAGGCCTGTACCGATGCCACATCTTAATTTTCTTATCGCCGCCGTACTGCTTTTGTCCACGACGTGCGCCCACGCCGCCAGCTTGCAGGTTGGTACGGCGTCCACCTCGATCACCCCGGAGCTGCCGGTGGCTCTTTCGGGGCAGATGCACACGCGGGTGGCGGAGGAGGAGGAGACGCCGGTGCAGGCCAATGTCCTCGCCATCGAGGGGTGGGAAGACGGCGAGGCCGTGGACCAAGCCGTTTTCGTGGCCTGCGGGCTGGTGGCGATCCGCGGCGGCATCCGCGACATGGTGCGCGAGGCCGTGGCGGAGCGGATCCCGGAAATCGACCCGACCAAGGTCATCCTCAGTGCGACGCACACGCACACGGCGCCGGTGCTCGTGGACGGGAACTACCACATCCCGGAGGGAGTCATGAGACCGTCGGAATACCGTGAGTTTTTCACGAAGCAGGTCGTGGACGCGATCGAAAAGGCGTGGGACGCCCGCCGCAACGTCAAGGCGGGCTGGGGCATGGCCCACGCGATGCTCGGGCACAACCGCCGAATGATCTACGCCGACGGCAGCGCCGTGATGCACGGCAGCAAGACGAAGCCCGAGTTCCGTGGCTTTGAAGGCCCCAACGACACCGGCATCGAGTTCCTCTATTTCTGGGACGAGGACGACAAGCTCGTGGCCACGGCGTTTAGCATGGCCTGCCCGGCCCAGCGCGCCGGTAGCGGCAGCAAGATCAACGCGGACTTCATCCACCCGGTGCGCGAGGCGCTGCAGGCGAAATACGGCGACGATCTGGTTGTGCTCGGCTGGATCAGCGCCGCGGGCGACCACGTGCCCCACCTCCAGATCCGCAAGAAGGCCGAGGCGCGGATGAACGCGTTCCGCGGGCTCGATGAGATTGGCGAACTGGCTCGGCGATTGGTCAACGCGTGGGAACAGGCCTACGCCGGCGCGAAGCAGGAAAAATTCACTGACGTACCCTTCGCGCACCAGGTCGCCGACATCGAATTGCCCGAGCGCATCGTCACGAAAGAGGAGAAGGAGGACGCGCTCGCACAGGCGGAGAGGTACAAGGAAAACCCGAAGTACTACCGCCGCGTGAAGTGGCACCGGAAGGTGGCCGAGCGATACGAGCGGCAGCAGCGCGGCGAGATCGTGCCCTATCGACACGACCTCCACACCCTGCGGATCGGCGACATCGCCATTGCCACCAACGACTTCGAGCTGTTCCTCCAGTTCGGCATCCAGATGAAGGCCAAAAGCCCCGCCCTCCAGACCTTCCTCATCCAACTCTGCGGCCCCGGCACCTACGTCCCCACCCCCCTCGCCGCGTCCGGTGGCGGCTACAGCGCGATCGTTCAGAGCAACGACGTGGGCGCCGAGGGTGGCCAGGTGCTTACCGACGAGACGGTGAAGGCCTTGCAGGCGCTGTGGAGCCAGTAGCGGGGAAATCACGAACGGATGCGGTCGGCTCTTCGCGGAAGTGAGTGGCTGATGGTCGGTTTCCCGGGGCGGTTCATCTAGCCTGAGAAGGGCGGAAGAAACGGAGTCAGGCCGTGAGGAACTCCCGTGCTTGGGTCCCTGCATCCCACCTGCACGCGTTATCCACCGTAAACCCGGACGGGCCACAAAAAGGCCTCGGCAGTTTTTTCTCGCTCGTTGCTTACTGAGATGGATTCAAGGATTCGCCACCATGAATGTCACTCGCCCTGTTCGGATTCATTTTGGACGTCTCCATCCGCTTCGCCGCCTCGCCCATCGAGGCACACAAGCCCACGACGTGAACAGGACAAAGAGCGGGTGATGATAATGCGCCAGGCGGTCCCGGCGTTCGCAGTCCGGCTGAGGCGTCGCTTGGCCGGTGAGCGCTAAGCTGAAACAGTGTATCATGCGGTAAGACGCATGAAAGCGAGCGAACGGTTGCTACGATGCGAGATACCACGGCTGGCTGGTTGCGTGTTAGGCTGCAAACTTGTAGCCTACAGCTGACGTGCTGACCACATTAACAACCCGGTGTAGTGGATTGCGATTACCCTGCGCTTCATGGCAACCAGTGACCGGAAACGTTAGATGACACAATAGCAGGAGTATCAACAATGGCGTCGAGGCAAATACTGCTCGCAATGCTTATGGCATCTTCGCTCGTATGCGGACAGGCTTCTGGAGGCCAAGACGCCAAACCCTCGGCCAAAACATGGCAAGAAGCGGCTCGGGAAAACCTTCTGTCGGCAGAGAGCATATCTTCCCTTGAGAAGAATCGAATTGTCATCACAAACGACGCCTACAAGCAGATATTCTCAGCATATCTTTCCGCCAGTAACCCGTTGTTCATCACGTCCGATTCACTTCTGAACGCATACCACGTCCTCTATGAGGAATCTGTTTTTCGGTTCGAGAACGCCATGGCTGCGCGGTTACCGCCTATACTGCGGCTGATCCTGAAGAACATCGACGATACGGATGAACATCTGGAAGGCGATCCGGCACTTGTGTCCGCCGCCAAGAGGCGCGCGGTACTCGTGACAGGCATTGCGTTGAGACTCATCGACGACTCCTTTCGATTCAAGGATGATGAGCTGGACAAGATACTGACACAGCAAACCAGGCGAATTGTAAAGGCTGAAGGCGTTAGAATGCCTGCGTGGCTGGGCAAGCCCGACGCTTCCTTCACGGCTCTCGACTATTCAAGATACAAGCCCCGGGGGTTCTACACACGCTCAGAACGGCTCAAGCGATACTTCCGTGCCGTATCATGGCTTCAGTCAATACCGTTTCGGGTTAAGAAAGACGAAGAGTTCCTTGCAATGCTGATGCTCGGCAACTGCGTTACATCCAGCAGATTGGATTATTTTACGGAAGGACGAGAAACGGAATCATTCTTCCGAGCATACAGTTCATTTATCGGCGCCGGTGACGATTGGGATCTGATGACCGCTGCCCGCGAGGCTCGGGGGGACCTCCGAATGGATATGAACGAGGACGATCTTCAAGAAAAGCGCGCGTGGCTTATGAAGAAAGCCGAAGGCCACGGCGAAGGGCCACAAATCAATGATCAACTTCGCTTTGCCCCTGAAGATTCCGAACAAGTAGCGGAACCCAATTTCCGCATCATCTCGGCACACCGGACGCCGAGCGCATTACTTTTTCAGCGCACCACGGACCTCCGCAAGTTCAAACGTCCTTACCCTAACGGTCTCGAAATATCTATCGTGCTGGGATCCACCTTTGCTCGGAAACAGCTCAGCGATTCCCAGAAAGCAGACCTTCTGGAAGCCCTGGATTCCTGCCGGACCTATTTGCAAGGAAGTAGTTTTAGTTTGTACCTTGCATATCTAGATGCACTCAAGCCCCTTCTGGATACGCCTGAGCCTGATGCGCCCGAATTCATGAAAAGCGAGGCGTGGCAAGCCAAGAGCTGCAACACGGCGCTTGCCGGTTGGGCACAACTGAGACACACGTGGGCATTGCAAGCCAAGCAGACCGTCCAATACCTAGGCATGGCGATGGTCCCTGAAGGTTTCGTTGAGCCAGAGCCGGAGTTTTTTGGGAGAATGGCCCAACTGGCAGATGCCACGCAGGACGTGTTCAAGCAAGCCGGTGCTTTTGAGCCCGACTACGGTCGACTGATTGCCGGCCTTGAGAAGTTCAGGAGTATTTTGGAAGGAGTTAAAGATGAGGCCAGTTTCCGAAAGAGAGTCTCTGAACTGCCGCGAGAAGACATGATGACCCTTCAGTTACCATTCATGTTGATGAAAATGAACACCCCGGAGGCAGAGAGGGGATCAGAAGCTTTCTTCGAAGAGCAAAGGCAATGGCTTGGCACACTGGTGTCGGATATCAAGAAGGGGCAAATAGACAGGTACCCCGCGCTGAAGGAAATGCTAAGTCAGTACCACTTTGATCTCAAGGATTTATGGGAACGCTTCGAGAAGATAAGCCGACGTCTTGAAGTCATATCCCACAAACAGCTCCGGCAAGCAGATCTAAACAAAAGTGAAGTTGCGTTCATCAAGAGCTACGGCAGGACAATTGCAGGCATCATGTTGTATGGTGGAAATTCGTACTCGACCCCAAGAGATGATGCCCCACGAGTGGTCGATGTCTATGCCAGCCCGCAAGAGGGCGGCTACCTTCACGTTGGTATTGCGCGCCCGCGAAAGCTGTACGTTTTGTACCCATGGAAGGGAAGGACGGTATTATGCGAAGGCGCTGTCATGCCATACTACGAGTTGGTAACAACATCGCGGCTTACCGACGAGTCGTGGAAAAACAGATTGGATTCCGAGAGACGCCCTTCGATCCCGAAGTGGATGTCTTCTGTGGTAAGTGGAGGCAACCTAAATCAACCGACTCTCGAGGACGATCATTAGTCCGATCCGTAAAACGTGACCATCGAACAGCCACCTGAAGGCGACAAGTGAAAGCCCGCACTTCGGCTCCTTCTTCCTTCTTCGGGAATAGCGGAATAGCCAGTCCGCGTGACGGTGACGGAGGGGGTGGAAACACCATCCGGCGGGCTGCGGGAGCGGGTGACGATCGGGGGGCTCATTACTTAAAAGGAAAAAGTAACCGAGCCTCTGATCGCGGTGTGGCGAGTCCAAGCGGGGGGATGTGGTTGAGAGCGGCGTGCTGAGACGTGATCCAGGCGGTGTGAAAGGATAATGGCCGAATGCGGTGACAGAACGCAGTCATTTCTGAAGGAATCATGAATGACGAAGGCCCCCCACGAGCTTGTCTGGTGGGAGCCAAAGACTCACGGGCTACAGCCAGTTGGACGCCGCGTAGCTCACGAGTCTGATTCACCCACGAGGTGAACTCGTGGGGGTCTGGCCGGTTGAACGCCGCGTAGCTCACGAGTCTGATTCACCCACGAGGTGAACTCGTGGGGGTCTGGCCGGTTGGACGCCGCGTAGCTCATGAGTCTGATTCACCCACGAGGTGAACTCGTGGGGGTCTGGCCGGTTGGACGCCGCGTAGCTCACGAGTCTGATTCACCCACGAGGTGAACTCGTGGGGGTCTGGCCGGTTGGACGCCGCGTAGCTCA
>JBNJEM010000314.1:0-8862 GCA_051745935.1 Planctomycetota bacterium | reverse complement strand
TTTCGTGAGATCCGCGGACACCAGATCAAGTACGATTTCGCACTTGAAAAGACGGGCCTGGAGACCCGTCCTACATATACTTTCTGCAACGTTAGGGTACAGTTTCCGCACTGCAAGACCGGAAGGTCCTTCAGGATCACAATGGTCGTGTCCCGTAGCTTGAACGGCAGGTTCGTATTCGTCGCTTTTAGCTCGGAGCCACAAACGGTGCATTTCATCTAATTGGACCCCCTCCTTTTGAGGTTTTCTTGCCACTCCGCCACGTCATGCGTCCTTGCAGGGAATCAACACCGTAAGCTTTTGGCCCATGTTTCACACTTTCACCAAACATGGCCACCCATCGTGCCGCGGCGCTTCCTCGGCACAACATGTGACATCGAACAGCACCGACCTCGCACAGCTGGGCATGAAGCCGACAAAGTCCTGCCCATCGGCTAAAATGCTGCAACAACTAAAAGAGTAGTCATGCTGGCAATCGGGTTGCCGGCACCGGCAAAGCGTGGCTGCCGGGCAGGTGAAAAAGTGGCACGCAAACATAGCAGGGCTTCGCGGCTTTTCCCGGGCTTTGCACCTAGAAACGGAAGAGCCTTTTTAAAAGACCTTCTAAACCATTAACACCATGTTAGACGAGCACCGTTCTTCAATTGACCTTATCACCCCAATGTACAATAGGCTGAGGAGGCGCAACATGTTGGAACTAAGAACCCATAACAAAACCGGGCAGGTCGGGTGTTATCCAGGGATTTCTGGAACTAAACGCGAGGTTTTGTTACGGGCTGTAAAACAATGCTACCGCGCGATGGCCTGTTTGATCGTCCCGTTATTGATAATCGGAGTACATTGGCAAGATGCGCATGGAAGTAGAAAATTTCCGTCCGAGCTTTCAGGCGATTTTTCGGGGCTGGATGACGGGTGGGAGTCGCGTGGGTACTTCGAAGCGTGCCATCATAACGGTGTGGATACCTTATATGCTCGGCAAACGCATCCACGGCGTAGCCCGCCTGTAACCTTTCGACCGCTGAGCGCTCTGCCGGCGCCGCTGGACGTTCGCGCGCGGGCACTGATGGGTGATCGCGGAAGTGGTGCCGGTGAAACCAGGCTGACTGTCAGCGGCGATGTGGACGGGGATCAGGTGGAATACGCGTTCGGCGTCAAGCCAGGGGTCGACGACGTATTTTCGTGCCGGGTGATTCATGAAAGGGGCACGCCGCGGCCATCCCGTGACGAAGGCAGTTATCGAGTCTATCCCAATACCAATCGGATGAACGAGGAGCAACTCGAGAAGACGGTAGAGGAGTATGGCCCGATGAGGCCGCCGGATGAAAGGTGGGTGGAAGTACGGGCTACTGTCCGAAATGACCGTCTTACATTCTTCATTGACGGCCGGTTTGTTTCGGCAGTTAAGTTCAAGGCGGACACCGTGGATGTACAGTTGGAGCTACCTGACCAGGCGATGTTGGATGCGCTATGTGTTGAGCCGATAACGATTTCCGACCGGTTTATGCCGGTTGACCTTTCGAGTTATTACAACACCCGCGTATTTGGAATTGAAGGCGATCTTGATTCCGGGATATCTTTTCCGGAAGAAGCGCGCAAGGCGCTGTCCCAGGTGGAGGTTGACGGGGTTCCGTTTGTGATTCCGGAGGGAAACAAGC
This sequence comes from Planctomycetota bacterium, assembly GCA_051745935.1. Lineage (GTDB taxonomy): Bacteria > Planctomycetota > Planctomycetia > Pirellulales > Pirellulaceae > JBNJEM01. The sequence continues at coordinate 7,207 of JBNJEM010000314.1, read as the reverse complement.
GCGGTGACGCGGTTGATCTCTCGGGAAGCCGGGCAGGAAAGGGTGACATGTCTCGCAGCAGCTACAACATTCATCCTACCCGGATCAACATCCCCATGCCGAAGCGTTTTTACACTACGGTATATTTGCTGGCGACTTCCGACGGCGTCCCTGAACATATCCCGGCGATGAACGTGCGACAATATCTTGCGGGCGGCGGATGGAATCCGCCGATGTTTTATTACGAAAGCGCGCCGACCGCGGTGCCGCGGTGGAACGAGGAGGGAGCAGGCAGCTTGATGAGTCTTTTGACAGCCCGCGATGAGATAGACGACGCAAGAATCGTGTGGGAAGGCAGGATGCTCAAAGACGGCGCGCAGTCTCGCAATCGCGGACGTGTATTCATGGTAAAGGCTGATCTCGAACCGTCTTACTTTCAGGAAGTGTTCTCATATTCCGGAGAGGGCAACTTCAATTACGAGTTCACCAAGCCAATGGATTTGAATGTTGGCGCCACCATGGCCCGAGGCCCGGCCTCGGCGGTGCGGGTTATAGCTGCCACGTTCGAGGAATCGCGGGTGGAGATGGTGGTCTTATCTGATCCTGTGGTAGCCGGAAACGTCTTTCAGACGCCCGAGGAGCCGGAGTTTACTGTGTCGCTCCGGAACGTGGGTGACCGGGATCTGCGGATGAGCTTGGATATCGAGACTCGCAATTTTTATGAGGAACGGCTGACAACATCGAGGGTGATATCGTTGCCTACTGGTTCCTTTAAGAAGATCGTTGTTCACCCGCCGTATGAAGCGCTGGGCTGGCACGAGGTGGAATTCGGGCTCAGTGGTGACGGCGTGGCCTTGAGCCGCAATACTACGTTCGTGCAATTACCGCGTGACACTCGCCGTGCGAAAGGCGATAATTCGCCGTTCGGGCTGTGGAAGTGGGGCAGCAGCGAAGCTCTTGCCAATCTTATGCGCCGTTTTGGGGTACGTTGGTATGGTCCTGCGCTCGGTGAACTCGACCATGTTAAGCATCGTGCCATTTACAGGCCGCGTGACATAAGGGTAGCGCCTACTAGAGGCGTCACAAGGGAAACGGCAGCACCCAAGGAGCGTTTGACAAACCTACCTGGCGAAGAAGCGGTTCGAATTGATCAAAAGCATCATGCTGAGATTTTGATGCATCTCAAACCTGCCGGTTATCAATATGGACCTATGGAGGGTAATCTTGGCCGAGGCACATACGCCATGCCTCCGGAATGGGCCGGGGAACGGTATATGACGTGCGATCCGGGTCTGCTCAGGAACGTGGAGGATATCTCCGACGACGTATATGGCAGGATGTGGGAGTCGTGGCGCGAGCACTTCCAGCGAGGTCTGTGGATGCGTGAGTATTCGCCAGATCTGGACTTCGATTTTTTCGCAGCCGACCCGCCCTATCAGGCACAGTACATGCGGTTCCGCCTGCCCCGGCAGCTTATCGACACGTTCGGCGTAGACGTGCCCATGTTCGAGCGAATGCCGGAACGCCAACCGAACCAAGTAGAGCACAGCCGTGTTTTTTATGCAAACGAAGTCCGGAAGGAACAGGGTTACGGGGACGTGCCCACCACCGCTCCCGAACATATGTTCATCTGCGCCAATCCTGGATCACTAACGGAACTCGAACAGGCCAACTACGTCCTACGTTGCCATTTGCTTTCGTTTGCCTGCGGTTTTGAACGCTTTTGTGCTGTTCAGAACGTTGTGGATGCCGGCGGCCGTTATGGACGCAGCTTTTACGGTTCAACCGGACTCTGTTACGGACGGCGCGGTTCTTATTCTACATCAGGGGGCTGGGAAGCGCAGCCGCGTATGCTGGCTGCGGCATACGCCACGATGACGCGCATACTTGACGGTCCGAGTTTCCGCGAGGTGATGCCCACGGGCAGCCGGTCGGCATTCTGCATTTCGTTCGACCGCAAGTGGGACGGGCCTGCGCACGCGCTTTGGACCGTGCGCGGCAAGCGCAAGGCAGTCCTCACGCTCGACGGTGCCGGGGATACCCTTATACTGACCGACATCATGGGGAACGAGACGATCGCGACGCCGCGGGATGGACAACTTACCGTAACACTCGGCGCTTCCCCGTTCTTTATTACCGGTGTGGACCGGATCAGCGGGATTGAGCTGGGAGAGCCCCAGCATGACCGCTGGAAGCCGCGCGGCGAGATAACGGTACTCGACGACTTTGAAAGCATGCGATGGAAGGAACGGCCCGGTGAATACCTGCACTACCAGAAGAACAACTTTGACTCGCCGCGCGGGCGCGCCAAGTTCGAGCTGGAAACGGTTCGTGACGATGAACGCGAGGGACAAGTGTTGAGCGTAAAGCTGAAGGATTTAGCGGAAGACAGCGGTCCGCTCACCGCGCAGTACACGGTGCTCGAGCTTCCGCAGCCGCTCATACTTTCGCGCAGCGCGCCGGAGCATCCGGGCGCGCTCGGCATCTGGGTTCGCGGCAACTCGGACTGGGGGAGGGTGATTTTCGAGCTTGTCGACGCTGAAGGCGAAGTCTGGACGCATATAGGTCCCAAGGATGTGTGGAACTCTAATGACATGAAGAGTACTTCGTCAATTGATTTTGACGGTTGGCGGTACATCGAGGTGGGGCTGCCGTCCACGACAGCCGACGGATTTCACGCGGCGGAGAATGCCCAATGGAAACACGGCACGGGCCTGGCTGAGGACGAAGAGGGTAAAGGCGTGCGTCATAAACCGCAGATCGCTAATACGGACCAGTGGCGAAAGGAAACCGGCTATATGTATCCGAGCGAGACCGGTGAAGGGAAGGTTGATTATCCGTTAGCATTGGCCCGGATCATTATCGAGCTGCGGCACAACGTCGTCTACGGTGGGATAGAACTGCAAGAGGTGCCGGAAGAGGAACGACAGATACGGCTCGACAGACTTATTTTTACACACGTGAACCAGAACATGGACAAGTGGAACCGGGAGAGCTGGATGTATCCGTGGCAGTGGACCCGCTGGGAGGGTATTTCCCCGCGGGACGCCAATCCTCTGACGGCGCCGGTACATTGACGTAAAATAGCAATCCTCGCTCGTGTGAGTGCGTAAATCAGGAAAACGATAATAATGATCATGAAAACAACTTGCATATTGGTCATTGTACTGTCGGGCTTTTTGTTTGGCACATCAGCGATTGCCAAGGAAACCGAAAAACCGGACATGTCAATTAAACAAATCATTACGGCATTGACAGGTACTGACGAGTCCGCCGCTGACGTGGCGATTAAAGAGGCGGCGAGGCAGGGTGGGAACACATTACGGCGACTGGTGGAAGCTGCGGACAAGTATGGTGCCGGTTACAGCCGGAATGTCGCAAGAGTCGCACGGCTGATTAGCGAAGCGGAACGGCGTAAGGTAACGCAACTGATATCCTCGTCGGCAAAGAAGCCGGATACGGCGTCCGGCGCCTCGCGCCCTCTGGCGAACGCTTGGCGTGGCGGCTGGGATATCTGGGACATGGAGATACACGAGAAGACGCGCAACGATATAGTTGAGGCACTCGGCTCCAAGTCGGACGGGGCGCGCGAAGCGGCAAGGCGGGCGCTCGAACAGGTGCGCGCGACCGATGTTCTTGTCGCGCTGCTCGATAACAGTAACTCTACGGCGGTTTCCGAAGCGGTGAAGGCGCTCAAAGTCATTGGCTCCGGGGCGAACAGCGAGCTTTTAGAAGTAATCGAGGAAGGCCCGGAATCTGCTGCTAAACGCGCTACCGGGATTCGGTCCGACATCGCCGACGGCGTGTTTGAACGGTTCGTGGAAGCTGACGATGTCAATCGTGGCCTTGTGTCAGATATAGCCGCTTTTTGGGATATCATCGGCGAACATATAAAGAAACAGCTTGGTTCCGATGATGAGCAGATGCGCAAGAAGGCGGTGGCCGTAATCACCTCGCGCTACGCGCGCGGTGTGGATAAAGGCGAGATCGCAATGGGATTGATCGAGAGCACTTCCGAAGCACAAGGCAAGAGCGCTGTGGAGATACTCGAGACTTACGGTAGTAGTTTTCCGGACGAATTTCGCGTGGCGATGATGAAGACGCGTGACAGGGATATACCGCGTAAACTTTCGGAACTTGCGGACACGCAGGAGGCATTCAACGAGCGCGGCGCGAAACGCGGCGAGGAAGTATACGCAGCACTGGCTGATGAAGTTGCCGCGGGGGCGAGCGAGCCGATGCGCATGCGCGCCAGGCGCGGAAGGATCAATACGGTGAATGAAGTCGGGCCGGCAGCGATAGAAGCGCTGATGCAGCGATTGGTCAACGATGATCCGGAAGTGGCGAAATCGGCGATGCTTTCGCTTCGTCTCGCCGGTGCTGATGGTGCGCGGATAATGGTCAAGGTCGCAGGCGGCAAGGATACGCTGGCGAAAATGGTTCGTGAGACGCTTTCGCGGATGCATGTGGACGCGCTGGACGTCCTAGCGGAACTCGACGCGCCGTGGGCGAAGCAGGTTCAAGCCGGTTACGGCGCCGCGCTCGCCCGCCGGATAGAATGGCCGGAACCTTTGCGTGAAGATCGCGAAAAGGTGTTGCTGATGTTACGCGCGGGGCTGGAGGCCCCTAAGGCGACCGACCGTTATGAAGCCGCGCTGGCTCTGACTCATGCCGGTGACGGCGCCGGCTTGGACAAGGTAGCCGAGGCAATAGAAGACGAGGAGCTTCCGGAGCATATCCGTTGGCGCGCGGCATGGGTATTGGGGTTCCTGGGCGATTTCTGGGGCTCGAACGCGCCTGGCAAAGACGTTCGCGAGCGCGGACGCCAAATAGCCCTGAAAGCTATTGATGACGAAACACGTTCGGTGAGGAGAGAAGCTGTGCGGTCGTTGGCATTGATCGGTCAACCGGAGGATGCTGAAACCCTCAAGCCACTTCTTTCAGCCAAGGACGATAGTGTAATGTATAGCGCCGGCTGGGCCATGGGCAAGCTCACCGGAAAAGAGGTCGGCGCTGACGCCAAGGCATGGGAGGCCTACTTTAAGTCGCTTAAAGAGAAAGAAGACGAAGAATCCGACGGATAATGGGAAAAGATGCCCGAACGGCCATTCCCATACCGACGGCCAGCAGTGGTGTGTCTGGCCGGTTTGTAGCGGCGAGCGTGAACCACCACGGGACAAGCCCGTGGCATCCGCGCGGGCTGCCGTGTAACAGCCCCCCTGAACGGCTACCTGTGTCGAAAGGTATGCAGCCCGGCGTGCTTGTGGACGCCGGCTTCGCGCATCGCCTGACGGACGGCGCGCTGGATCGAGGAGCGGTCGATGTGATGCCGTCGGCGAACGCCGCTACGAGGATCGGTCGATGGCTTCGCCGCGGGGAACACGTACTGCCAAGCCCATTCGAACGGTGCTTTCGGGTACTTGCGGGCCAGCGAGTCAGGCAATTGCACACCACCATAGCCGTCTCGCATAGCGCGTTGGTGAGCGCGGCGGACGTTCGCCCGATGCTTCTTCAGGCGCTCGACAACCGTCTTGGGCAGGATCGTCGAGCGATCCTTGTGTCCGTTGGCGTCTCGAATCGTAATCTGGAGACGTTCGAAGTCCGGGGCCTTCACCCGAAGCCGTGGGGCTTCGATTCCACGCAAGCCGTCCTCCCGGTGGTCGGACTCGCGGCGGAGAAAATCATCCGCGACCGGTATATAATTAACTTCGGCCTCAAGAGTCGAGCGTTTGATTAGCGCCGCGGCTGACGCTGATTGCGTCGGGGCCGCCGTTGGATCGACGAACAGTCACGGCCACGAAACGACACAGATTAGGAGATCCAGTCATGGTTACGTTCCGGAACATCGTCCTCTTGATCCTCGCAGCGCTTTTACCCGCATGGATCGTTCAAGCTGATGAACGAGCCGACGGCAACCGTCCCGAGTGGAAAGCCGCAACCGCATCCGCGGTGATCACGCCCGAACAGCCGTTACGGATGCGAGGATACGCGGCTCGGAAAGAACCGGCCAAGGGCACCGAACAAGACCTGTTCGCCAAGGCCTTGGCCATCGAAGATCGCGACGGCCAGCGCGTGGTGATCGTCACGATGGACCTGATCGGAGTGCTCGGCCGGCTGCGGGACACCGTTGCCCAACAGGTTCAAGAGAAACACCAACTTCCCGGCCACGCACTGCTCATGAATGCTTCTCATACCCACTGCGGACCAGCCTATGGGCGAGACGACGCCAAACCGTATTTCGACACGTTGGCCGACACGTTGATCGATATCGTTGGCCAGTCGCTCGACGAGCTCGAACCGGCCACGCTCTCGTATGGCCACGCCCGCTGCGGGTTCGCCATGAATCGCCGCACGCCCACCGAAGACGGCTACCGAAACCACCCCAACCCCGAAGGCCCGATCGATCATACCGTCCCCGCGCTCAGCGTGCTGGATCCGAATGGACAGCGCCGAGCCGTGCTTTTCGGTTATGCGTGCCACAACACCACCATGGGCTTTCGAAAGTGGCTGGGAGACTACGCCGGCTTTGCCCAGGAGTACTTCGAACAGGATCATCCCGGTGTAACCGCCATGTTCCTGATGGGCTGTGGCGCGGACCAGAACCCGTACCCCCGCAGCGAGTTGCATTACGCCCACAAGCACGGGCGGGCACTGGCCACCGCCGTGGAACGAGCTCTCGAAGTCGGCCAAAAGAGAACCTTCCATCAACGACCTTTGAACGGTCCACTCCGTTGCGTGCTGGAAACGGTCGACCTCCCGGCGGCCAAACCGGACCGTTCCGATTTTCCCTACCCGGTCCAGATCATTCGCTTCGGAGACGAGCTTGCGATCATCGCGCTCGGCAACGAAGTCGTCGTCGATTATTCGCTCCGTTTGAAACGGGAACTCGCCGAACCGGAGGGTCCCGCGATCTGGGTTGCCGGTTACTCAAACAGCTACCAGAACTATATCGCCAGCGAACGCGTGCTGAAAGAAGGCGGCTACGAATCCCGATGCTGCCCCTGGAAACCCGGTCTGGAGGAAAAGATCGTGGGCAAGGTGCACGAACTCTATCAACGACCAACAACGCGCGAGCACTAATCGCGCTGCCGCTTCGGCCGCTGCCGAGAGAAGCGACGAAAGGCGGGAAGTAACCGTTCACGGGCAAAACACTGATGTCCGCGGGCGTTCGCACGTCCGTTGCACATTTGAGGAAAGGCTTTTCGAGGTGCAAATGCCACGGGCTTGT
>JBNJEM010000313.1:0-8889 GCA_051745935.1 Planctomycetota bacterium | reverse complement strand
CGTAAGGGGATGCCCGAAGAGGTCGCCGAGAGCGTGCTTTGGCTATGCTCCGACGCCGCATCCTTCATCACCGGAACCGCAATACCCATCGATGGCGGATACGGCGCTGGGTGACGTCCAAGCGACATGCTTTCCGGTTTTCCTTTTCGACAGTTGAAGCCTCCCTTGCCTCGCGGTATCTTAGTCTGCATGAGCGAAGTTACCCAGATTCTTTCCGAGATCGAATCCGGCGATGCGGCGGTGGCCGAGCAGCTGCTGCCGCTCGTGTATGACGAGCTGCGCAAACTGGCGGCGGCTAGACTGACTCAGGAGAAACCAGGGCAAACGCTCCAGGCGACGGCGTTGGTGCATGAGGCGTATATCCGACTGGTGGACGTGGAGAAGGCCCAACAATGGAATAGTCGAGGCCATTTCTTTTCGGCAGCCGCAGAGGCGATGCGCCGAATCTTGGTCGAAAACGCGCGGCGAAAGAAATCGCACCGGCACGGCGGCGGACGAAATCGGACATCACTTGACGATGCCGATGCTTGCGTCTACCCCTCTGAGGAATTGCTCTCACTCAACGACGCACTGTCACGTCTTGAGCAGGTCGATCCGCGAGCGGCGACGGTTGTGAAATTGCGATATTTCGCGGGATTAACCATGGCCCAGGCGGCCGCCACAATGGGAGCCTCGCTCAGAACTACTGAACGGAGTTGGACTTACGCCAAGACATGGCTGCATGCCGAGCTGGCTGACAGCGACGGCCAATCGAACGCATGAAATATGGAAAAAAAGTGTGGCGGGGTTTGAACGCTTTACTCGCACTGCACCACGGAACTCACCATAACGCCCAAGCGGCGACGCCCAGTCAAGGAGCCCCAAAATGTGCGAGTTGGAGAAAAAAGCGAAAACGATCTTCTTGAGTGCCCTGGAAATCGACTCGGACAGTGACCGGGAGGCATTCATCAACGGGAAGTGCAATGGGAACCAGGCCCTTCGCCAGGAGGTACAGCGATTGTTGGACCACTGGAAGGGCATGGGCTCGTTCATGGAATCCACCCCACCCGATGACACGCCATCCGCCACAGCGGAGTATTCGTTAGACGACAAACCGGGGACCCTGATTGGTGACTACAAGCTACTTCAGCGATTGGGCGAAGGCGGAATGGGGATTGTCTATTTGGCCGAGCGTCAACATCCCGTAAAGCAGCGTGTTGCTTTAAAAATCATCAAACATGGGATGGACACCGGCCAGTTCCTCGCGCGATTTGATGCCGAACGCCAGGCACTGGCCATGATGGATCACCCAAATATTGCCAAAGTGCTTGACGCCGGTTGCACCGAGAACGGTCGTCCTTATTTCGTCATGGAATTGGTGAAAGGGGTCGCCATTTCGACGTTTTGTGATGAAAACCGACTGCCGACGCGAGCGCGTCTGGAGTTATTCCTCCAAGTCTGCCAAGCCGTGCATCATGCTCACCAAAAAGGCATCATTCATCGGGATTTGAAACCATCGAACATACTGGTCGCGCTTTACGACGATAACCCTGTCCCAAAGGTTATCGACTTCGGTGTTGTGAAAGCGACAAACCAGCATCTGACCGAACGTACACTGTTTACAGCCGTGGGCACGATTATCGGCACGTGGGAGTACATGAGTCCCGAGCAAGCGGTGCTGAACCAGTTGGATGTCGATACGCGGTCTGATGTTTATGCACTAGGAGTGCTTCTCTACGAGTTGCTGACCGGTGAGACACCGTTGGATCGACAACAATTGAGAGAGGGACAGCTGCTCGAAACGTTCCGGATGATACGGGAGCAGGAGCCGCTGAAACCAAGCACTCGCGTGAGTACGCTGGGAGACCGCGCTACGGCCACCGCCGCGTATCGCAGCACAAAACCAGAGTTACTTGCCTCCGAAATACGCGGAGACTTGGACTGGATCGTCATGAAGGCGTTGGCCAAAGAACGATCGCGACGTTATGACTCAGCCAGCCGTTTCGCGACCGATATTCGCCGCCTCCTCGCCAACGACGCGGTCGAAGCGCGGCCGCCCTCACTCTGGTATCAAGCTCAAAAGTTCTACCAGCGAAACAAGGCTGCCGTGGGGGTGGTGGTCACCGTTTTTGTCGGATTGGTTATTGGATTGGGGGGTACCCTGTGGAATTTGAACGCTGTTAGCGATGCACGAAGCAAATTGAAAGCAAAGAACGAGGAGTTGCACGAGATCCTAAACAACTGGCAGCGGGAATTATATTTTCATGCCCTCACCGCAGCGTTTTCAGATGACCATCAGGAGGTTGAGTCAGCTATTAATGAGGCTACAAAGGCAAGCGGTTCTTCACCTGACTGGGAACCCAAGATCCGGGGACTACTGGATCTATTCAACGGTCGACTTGACAACGCCCTGGAAACTCTAAAGGGAGCTGTCGAAACCCAAAAGGATCCCGGAGCGGAAGCCTTATTGGCATGTACCTATCTGCAATCGGGGCAGCAGGATAAGTTTATTGAGACGCGGAATCGTTTGGAGACCATCGTATCCCACCCCGAATGGTCCGAATTGTCGGTTGAAGATCGTCTGCTAGTCGGACACGCCATAAAATTCGGTAACATTGAATGGGGAGAGAAGATACTGGCCAACATCCTGAGTAACGATCCCTCACCACTCGCCTTGGCCTTGCACAGCCAAATCTTGATGAAGCAGTGTTATGACCGTCCGAATCAAGCGAGACGCGCCCTGTCCTTAGCTGAGCTCAAGGCTGCGCAACTCATGATGCCCGAATGCGCCTTTCTTGCCGTGCTTGAATTCTGGGCTTACGTACCATTCGAAGTCGACAACGAGATTCCAGACGATCGGCGGAAACATGTTGAGGACGTGGTCAGGGACTTGCATAAATATAAAAACTATACAGCCGCACGGCACGCCCTCGCGTGTTGGGCCGACCTGGACGGCAGACCCGGGGACGCTCGTCGTCATTGGGATGCCGTTACCGGCGACATCCATTCGATTGACGGCGGATATATTCGCGATTACTACGCAGCGTTTGAGTGCCGTTACGGCAATATAGAGAAAGCAGAGGACCTTCTTGTCGGCGGCAGTTCGCAGTCAGTGGTGGCGGCGATCCATTGTGGCGAGATGTTGGCGTTGGATCCCAGACGAACCGAAGATGCGCGGCGTATGTATACACAGGCCTTGGGAGTAATTGAGCAACTATCAGTCGGTCCGGATGATTTCATTGGAATCCCCGAGACAATTCTCTTGCTCATTGGTGATGAAGCCAGAGCGAGGCGCGAATTGAAGCGACGGCTGGATGGTATGCCGGCGTCTGCACAACGGCATATGATGGAATTCTTGGCCGATGCAGGGATGTCACCGGAACAGTTGGTCTCCGCGATTGGCAAGGAGTCACTAAACAATCTGTCCATGGCCCACAAGTTGATTGCGCTCCGTCATCTGAGTCGTGGCGAGGAGGAGCAAGCCATTGAGCACTTACGGGCATGTTTTACTGTTCGTTATTGGCTGCCCGATTCAATGTGGGCTCAGGCATTCCTAACGCAACTTGAGAACCAAAACGCCTCGCCAAAACAGTAACCACGTTGGGCAAAGGGCCCGATCTCGGAGGAGATATCACGGTGGAAGACGTGTATGAGAAATTGGCCACGCACTTGGACAGTCTCCCGGCCGGATTTCCGAGAACGGAAAGCGGGGTGGAGATGCGCGTTCTACGGCGTTTGTTCACGCCTGAGGATGCCGAGCTCGCGATCCGCCTCACGATCATACCCGAGGAGGCTCGAGTGATTGCTCGTCGTGCTGGAATCTCGGTGTCCGAGGCTACGGAGCGTCTGGATGCATTGGACAAGAAGGGGCTCATCATGCGGACGCAACAGAACGAGGAACCGCCTCGTTATATGGCGTTGCAGTACGTTCTAGGGTTTTGGGAGGGCCAAGTAAATCGGCTCACGCCAGAGCTCGTGGAGGATGCCCTGGAATACGAGCCGGCGTACATCCAACCCGACCATTGGCGGAAAGCTCCGCAAATGCGCACGATCCCCGTCGGAAAAAGCATTGAGCTCCGTCACGATGTGATGCCTTATGAAATAGCCGAGGACGTAATTCGGAGTAATACGGGTTTCGCGGTGTCGAATTGCATCTGTCGACAAGCCATGCGGCTGCTGGGGCAGGGCTGCGAAAAGCCCGAGGAAAGCTGTCTAACTCTTGGTTCCATTGCGGACTACATAGTGCAAAGCGGGCGAGGCAGAAAAATCGACGTGGTGGAGACCTTGGACATTTTGCAGAGGGCCGAAGAGAGCGGGTTGGTGCTGCAGCCGGATAATGCACAGGAACCTCTCTTCATGTGCACGTGTTGCGGTTGCTGCTGTGGCATACTGCGTTCCCTGAAGCGCTCTCCGAAACCGGGCGAGAGTGTCTGCAGTCCCTTTTCCGCGCGCCTGGACGGCCGCGCGTGCACGGGATGCGGTCGCTGCGCGGAACGGTGCCAAATGGAGGCAATTTCTTGGAATGACGGGAAGGCGGTCCTGGATGTGGACCGGTGTATTGGCTGCGGTTTGTGTGTCAGCACGTGTCCGAACCAATGCCTAACGCTCGTGCGCAAACCGCCATCGGAACAACCCAAAATCCCCAAGGATCACGCCGAATCCGCCCTCAACGTAGGCCGCGCTCGTGGAAGACTTGGACTGGGCGAACTGATCCGCATGCAGATCAAATCCAAGCTGGACCGTTTACTGGCCCCGCCATCGTCACGATAGACCTGCTCGAACTCTTGTACAGTAACTGGCTCTCAGGTGGTTGGCGGGGTCTTGATTACAACATGGTTCGCGTCGGGCTAGACTGGACGTGCCTGTACACTATGCTTATGACAACACAGGCTAATTAGAGCGCTCCCGATTTTGCGCGAATTGTAGACTGTCCGAACCTGTGTGCTTCTTCCCCCGTCGGCCCCGTGCCGACGGTATCGGGTTTGGAAGCTACCGGCAACGGCACCAATCCCGCATCGCCCCCTTGGCCTCGTGCCGAGGGTATTTGGGTTTGGGTAACCGTTCACGGGTGCCGATACACGGCCTGGACACACAAGGCCCGCATGGATGCCACGGGCTTGTCCCGTGGTGGTTCACGCTCGCCGCTACACACCGGCCAGACACACCACTGCTGCCTGTCGGTAGCGTGGAACGTAACGAACCACGGGACAAGCCCGTGGCATTTGCACCTCGAAAAGCCTTTCCTCAAATGTGCAACGGACGTGCGAACGCCCGCGGACATCAGTCTTTTGCCCGTGAACGGTTAGCTTTTTTCATTGTTCGTTCCGTTCGGCGGCCCATTGTGATCCGAGCATTGCGTTGAACGCCTGCGTTGATCAGCGTTGATTAGCGGTTCTCTTTCTCGCTACTCGCGAACGGTTACATACCCGAACAGTTACCCATCCTCTAACACGTCGTGAAATCAGTCCCCCGCCTTACTCCAAAGTGGGTTGTGCAATCTCGCCCCGCAATTGGGCTTCTCCGCCCTCCTTCTCGTAGACCCCGTAGAACAGCGAGGTGGAATCGAGCCACAGCGTGATGCGGTGCATCTCTTCCGACGAGAGGTCCACGTCATGGTGGCCCTCTTGTAGCAGCTCATAGAGTTTGGAGGCACGGGCGCCGAATTCACCGGGCGTGGTTCGGAAACGGTCCCCATATTTCCAGAATCCATAGTCGGGAGCCAGGCTGAAATAGGAAGCATACCACTTCTTTCTTCCCTGCGCGACCACCTCCCGGTCGAGGCGCGGCGCCGTGTCCGGATGCTCTTCATGGCATTCCAAGCAATGGTTGTCCAACACGGGCTGAACCAGGCGCGGGTAGCTGAACGGATTACTTCCCTCCACATCTGGTTCCATGGTGGACGGGCCTCGCCGGAACGCCAGTGGAACGGTTTCCGGCGACTTGCGCGCTTTCTGCTTGGGTTCGTGACAGCCCTGACAAACCAGCTTTTCACCCGGCTGGACATACGTGGCGGAACGCATCGATTGAACAGCCAGGCCCTTTTCGTCAATCGCCTGAAAGAAGAGTTCTTTCATGGGTGGGGCTTTGAAATAGGCGCTTCCGTCCTCCTCCACCGGCACGGTTCCCAGCACATGACGCACCGGGTTGACGGAATCTTGAGCCGTGGGAAGTCGCAATCCGGTTTCGTGCGGCGGCGAGCCGGACGGCGTTGACATGGGAATGATCTGGTATACCCGCAGTTCCTTGATCTCCGTGCCGGCCGGCCACGGTTTCAGACTGTCATACACGTCGATGACCCCGATCGTGGTCTCCTCGGCCTCCACGTCTTCATGTCGCTCGGAGGCCACGGGGACGACGGGCGGCTTTTTCCGTGGTCGAAGCGGCATCGGATTCTGGCAAGCGATTTCGGGATCTCGGTACAGAAGCTCTTTGTTTCCGAAAACATCCAGGAGATAGATGCCATAATTCCCAGGGACATACCCTCTCCCTTGCCGGCCCATGCCGGGTCCCATGGTGGGATCGTAAACGCAAAGATAATACGTTTCACTCAGCGGCCAAGCCGTGCCGTAGACCTGGGATCCTCCTTCGGTTTCCGGGAACTTGATTTCCGGAGTAAGCCGTTGCACGGGCGCCATGGCATCGTCATCGGGAATCTTCGAATCAAACATCACCAGGGAGCCGAAAGCCTGTCCGTGATGGGGCGCGCCCGTGGCCACGAACCGGTCCGATCCGGGAATCGCCCGGATGTCCAGCTCCATGTCCGCCCGCTGTTCCCGGGGCGCGAAGTTGCCATGCACCGCCCGAGAGTCTCGTCCGTCGGGCGTCGTGATCCAGGGAAGATGAGCGACACAGCCGTGACGGTCAATATAGTCCCACCGCGTATAGATGATCATGCCCCCGTGAGTGACACTAGGATGCCATTCATTCGTTTCGTGTGGACTGAGCCACAGAATGTCACTACCGTCTGGATTCATGTCATACAGCGTATACGTCGGGCAAACCCGCCCGCAACGCAGATAACCGCCCCGACGCTCCGAGATAAAAGCCACTCGACCGTTTGGCAGCCAGCAGGGATCAAAGTCGTTCCACGTGCCATCGGTCAGCTGTTGAAGACCGCTTCCATCCACGTTGACTTTGAAAACATGGTAGCAGCGTCCCCGATGCCAATGACCTCTGGACGGATCCGTGTGATGACGATGCTTCGTGTCCCCCTCGCATTCAACATACGCGAACAGGATCTCGTCCGCGTCATGGGAAAGATCGGGGGAAAGGAAGGAACCGCCTTGCAGCTGCTCCCCTTTCAATCGCCCCCGTTCGACCACGGCGCCGTCAAGAATATCACGGGTCGTTGGTTTGGGCCCAAAGGGATCCGAAAGCACGAACAAACCGCCCCCCGGCCGGGCATTGATCCCGTAGTACTGATCGCACATGTGGTTGAACGTGGCCCGATGCCGCTTCAGAAAAAGGATCTCGTCGAAATTCAAAAGCGGATTGGAAAACGCAATCTCGCGCCGCAGACTACAAATGTCCTTATAGAGCGCGAACCGCGCTTCACCGTCATCCACGTCCGTGTTTGAACAACGGCTTTCCAATTGGCTTAGCTGTTTCCCAAAAGACGCCAAATCAGGCGCGGAAGACATCGTGCGAATGTCCCCGAGCAGCGTTTTCGTGCGACGCAGCACGACATCGGCGGGATCCCGGTCCGAGGAGTGAATCAACGCCGCCGTATGAAATGCCTGAGGAGCAACTTGCTCGAATACCTTTCGTCGCTTCAAATCCCGTCGCAATGCCTCGTACTGCAGCTCAATCTCGGTCTTCGGATCAGAAACGGCGAACCCCCCCCAGCGATCGGCGCGAAACGTGAGATCCCCCTCCCCTTTTCCAGCCTCCCCTTTCTTGGATCCAAGTAGTTTCAGTTCCGCCACCGACGCCCATTTCTTACCATTCACTTCGGACAGAGCGCGCAACTTGAAATAACGTCCTGTCAGCGGCTCGGGAAAAGACACCTCGTTCTTTTCCGTCGCATGCGAGAATGTGCCTTTGAGAACCGGTTCCCCAAAGTCTTCCCGGCTGCTGCTGACATAAACCTCATAGGCTTTTATGGTACCGTTTTGACCACCACCAACACGGGGCAGATAATGAAACCCCGTCAGCACATACACCGACCCGAGATCCACCGTCAATTCGTGCGGATGAGCCGTCTCACCGTCCTCCCATTGCGTATGCCACATGGTTTCCGGGTCACCATCCATGGCCCGATAGCTCTCGTAGTTGACCGCTTCACTGTCCGCCTCCGTTTGGACGGTAACCACCTGTTCCTTGGCCGCACCAGAAAGGCTGGATAGGAAGAACACACAGATGACAGCCACGGTAGCCGCGGTTTTCGGTCGTCCTGTTGCGATAGTTGCAGTCATGCCTATTGGGTCCTCGTATTAGATCTTTTCGCCAGTTGCCTTCATTACATCCTCTATGCGGCAAAGATTCAAGTGTCCAGTCCGCCCGATAGGGCCATTATTGGGGGGCAAGGAGACGTCCACGCCGGCGAGCAGTCTCGAGCTCACGGTCAAGCCCGCCGAACTGGTGGCCGGTTAGCCGATTGGCGGCGGCGCTGCAGGTCGACCCTTGCAGGCTGATCGCCGCCGGTCAGGGACCCTTACCCTGTTTCACCAGACTCACGCGGATCTCCCTGAAAAGCCTGACGTACCCGCAGCGGCCAAAGTCTCACAGCCCATAACAAAACCGAGCCCTCTTTTCCAACCCCCTTGGATGACGGGACCCCAGCCTGGTGGCGTCCTGGGTTCTTATCCAAAACGGTAACCGTTCACGGGCAAGAGACCGATACCTGCGGACGTTCGCACTTCCGTTGCACATTTTGAAAAAGGGCTTTGCCGGGTGCAAATGCCACGGGCT
>JBNJEM010000312.1:0-8920 GCA_051745935.1 Planctomycetota bacterium | reverse complement strand
CTGTCCGACCGGGACTCCAACGAGGCTTACCTGGCCGCGGATCCGGGTGAACGCTACGCACTGTATTTCACTAACGGCGGATCCGTTGGGCTCGATCTTTCTGGCACCACGGGCACATTCAGCATTACGTGGATCAGCGTTGCGATGGGCATTCCCGTCGAAACGTCGCAGAGGGGCGGGTACCGCCCGCTGGACAAGACGATCGAAGGGGATCGTGTGGTGACGCTCTCCGCGCCATATAAAGGCGGCTGGGTCGCCGCGATTCGGAAGAAGTGAACGCAAAAGATGAAGAAAACACGCTCCTTAGAAGCGGACAGAAAACCTGTAAACGTCACCGCAAACCCTTGTAATGTGAACGATTTAGCAACGCTTGCCGGAGTTTTCTGTCCGCCTCTTAGCAATTTACTTACCGTTTGTGATGAGTATCGCAGTGCTACTTGCGGTCCATTCGACGAGTGCCGCCGGTGACCTGGATCGGTCTGGTCGGCTTTACGCCCCTTACCTCGAATGGTTTGTGAACAAACGAGTTGCGTCTGCCGGCGTGTAGTTTTGGTTACCGGCGTAGGGTGCCACCCGTCGCGTGACAACGATACGGCGGATCTCAATCCGGATACCCAGGAAAAGAGTCCACAGGCAGTGGATCCGGCCAACCCACGACGTGGCCCACCGCCCGACCGACAAGGGCGTCTGGCATTCGCCGTCTCGTAACGGTTCCGCCCGGCGCCCACTGAGCCCAATACCGGAGCGTCTCATGGATCTTTTCAAGCGACTCTTGAAACCAACCAGGCCCCGTCTCGCCTTGCGGATAGGAAAAATCGCGACAATGACCGTATGCTGTCACCTCATTCAGACATTGACGCTCCACGCCATCGCTTTCACGCCCCGGTGGCGCGTGTTTGCCACTGACCTTCCACTTGAGCTCACTCCACGGGGATCAGAGGCGCGATTACTTCATCCCTTTAAGTAATGAACCACCCGCTCTGGACGTTCCCCCCGACTCCCTGACGGTGCTTCCACGCGCCCTGTCAGCGTCACGCGGACTGGCTACTCTGCCTCAAGTTAAATCCAGCGAGTGTCGCTGGCGATGAACGCGATCGCCGCGCCCCACAATACTCGATGCAGCACCGCAATAAACAAGGATTTAATTAGACCAATGTCGAAAAGCCTGTATAGACCTAATACCTCAATTATCATCGCAATAACGGTCCCGAGATGTGTCAAACTTGGAACGCTGGAAACAACTAAGCCAATTGTTGCAAAGGTTGTAACTTGCTTTGCCCTAACCATATTGTCTATCGTCGCGTTAAATAGCGGAGATGCTATATATTTCAAATAAAGATGGAAGACTCCACCTGCGAAATGCACGATAAGCAGGCCAAACAGTGGCGTTAGAAGTAAGCCAGTTAAAACGTAAAATATATAATACCTTTCTGCTTCATAGTAGGTGGACTGCCTGCCTAGTATTGTCGTTACGGCTGTAACGTAAACCGTGCAAGCAGATAAAATCGACGCAATCACAACTAAGCTCTTATCATCTTCCACATCATCAAGTGATTCAGAAAATGGGTTTCTGATGAACCGATATAGAATGCGTATAGCCCCGTATATTGTATCTGTCATTGTGTCTTGCTTTAAATGATATGGCACATCGCTAGAAGTTTGACACTGCCGTCAGCAAACGCCGCATTCACCCCATCGGGATGGAAGGCGGACAGCCCCGCATATTCGGCGCTCGGCGGACCGTCAGCATCGACATGTGGTCTCGTCAATAGTTCTCCGTTGATTCTCATGACCGGCTGAACCGGCAGCGGATCAGCAGCTCCTGAATCAACAGGTTCACCTGCGTATAGCCATACGAATGTCGCCCCAAATCGGTTGTGCGAAAAGTACTTCTTGGGGAGTCCAGAAAACGAGGACAGTGGTGTATCGGGACCGCCGAGAGGATTCCCAATCGCCGGCCATGTGCTTGCCGACAAGTTCTCTGAGACGAGAAGGGTATTGGACAAGCCGTCTCGGAGTTCTGATCTGCTCACTTGCCTGCCGGAATAGCTAATCCGATCGTGGAAGACGCCGTTGGCCGGCTTCTGTGCCGCTTCGAGCGCATCCTGCGTCTGCGAAGGTGGGTAGAAACCGGCGTTGGCCACATACGTAGTGGCGGGAATACCGGCATCGAGAGTGGTCATGCTATCGCAGACCATGATCTCCAGCGCAGGCGTCAGGGTGCCGTAGTCAAAGTCCATCTGTGCATTCCAGCGGTCCATCAGATCGGAACGTTCCAGATAAGGCAACAGCTGCACCACCCAACTGGCCGGCCTATCCGCGCTGTTAATCTCCTGATAGCCCGGGTATCGATTCCTGCTGACCTCGAAGTTCATGGTGGCAAGCGCCAAGCCCTTCATTTCATTACTACAGCGAATCTGCCGAGCGTCGTCTTCAACTATCACAACAGCAGGCACTAACATTCCGACGAGGATGCCAATGACGGCAATCACCACCAGCATGTCAATCAACCTGAAGCCGGTCTTGCCTTTTTCTGGGCACATGATTAGCCTCCCCTTATCTCCCATGTGCACGGTCGCATCCGGGCTCGGAAATCGCCCCAATTCCCGACGGTAGTCGCGATGCCGGTAACCGTGCCAGCCAACGGCCGCCCACGCCGCCTATTCTCTCAGCTCGGCTCGTCACTGTCAAAGCGGATCGTGGGTGTCGGCTTCGTTTCGCCTCCATCGCCAGGACGGTTGCCGGTGCCGGGCGACGTCAAGTTGTCGGTGGCGCTGGCGGTCCCGGCGAGTGCGGAGGCGATGCAGGGGGCGTCCTGGCGGTGACGTTACGCGACTCGTCACTGTGATGCGGGAGGGTGATGCGTGTCAAAACCTGGCAAATCACCCTCCGAGTCTAAGAGGCGGACAGAAAACCTCTGGGCTCCGGCGCAATCCCCTGTAAATGCAAGGGGTTGGCGCCCTTTCCCGCAGTTTTCTGTCCGCTTCTAAGAGCCGAGAATTCCTCTTGACCCTTGCACGCTGGTTAGTACGCGTTATACAAGTAATGTGACACTTTTGTTAGGGTGAATGTTTTTTTGAGAATGGTGAAAGATACACGTGATATGGCCTGTCTTATTAGTGGAGCGATCATCATGGAGAATTCGCAAGACACGCGACACACGTTGTTGGCCCGTATCCGAGACCGTGACGACCGTGATGCATGGCGACAGTTCATCGAGATCTATACGCCGCTTGTGTACGGCCTCCTACGTCGCCGGGGGCTCCAGAGTGCGGACGCCACAGATGTCACACAGGATGTTTTTCGCTCGGTAATGAACTCCATCGGGGATTTTCGAGGCAATGAACGTCCGGGGGCGTTTCGCAGCTGGCTGACGAAAGTCACCCGCAGCCGTTTATTGGATTTTGTGGAAAAACGCTCACGACAGGAACAGGCTGCGGGAGATACACAAGTGCTCAGTCTGCTGCATCAGCAACCTGCCCAGGATACTGACGAGGAGATGCTCGAACGGGAATACAAATGGCGCATCTTTGAATTGGCCTCGGGGCGGATACGAGGCAAGTTTCAGGAGTCGACATGGGAGGCGTTTTGGCAAACCAATGTCCTGGGGCGTTCGACTCAGGACGTTGCCAATGCACTCGGAATGAGTGCCGGTGCCGTGTATATCGCTAGGAGTCGAGTCCTCGCAAGACTGAAAGAGCAGATTGCGCAATTAGAAGCGTAACGTGAGCCGAAAACCATCGTTACACGAGTTCGCTGTTTCGCAGCGAATAGATGAGCAGGGGAAGCAAACGAGGGTGATTCACGGTTTCACAGCTCGAGGACGGTGTACCCAAAAACCGCAGCCACAGCATCACTGAATTTGGGGAACATGGGTAGTTCTAGAAAGAATTGACTGGCCGAGACAGCGCCGTTTTGGAAGACGCGATTCTTCGCTTTCATCGGCAAACGGCCGCGACGTTATGCTGTCAGCCTGCGTAATGCGTATATGCGCAAGTGAGAAACGGCATTCATGCCTGTGATATGCGACAGGCAAATAAACACTCAGGGAATTTGAGGAAAGCGACATGGGTACCAATACCAATTGTCCTGATGAAGCAACCATCAGATCGATGCTTGCCGGTTCGCTAGGGGCTGAGGAGGAGGCTAGGTTGGGTACGCACCTTGAAAACTGCCAGCATTGCCAACAGGTTTTTGAGTCACTTGCTCAACTTGATGACAGTATGGCGCACTACGCTGGAGAAACTGGCGAAAAACCTAGCCGTGTGCCGGAAACGCTGATGAATCATTTGGCGGCAGACATGCAAGTGGTCGTTGGTCCTGAAAGTGCGTCGGATGGCGATACGTCTGCCCAAAAAATCGATCTGAGCTTTCTTCACCAATCCGAGCAAGGAAGCTTAGGAACACTGGGCACGTATGAAATCACCGAGGTCGTCGGTCAAGGCGGTATGGGAATTGTTCTCAAGGGGCTTGATGGGCGGCTAAACCGTTGTGTTGCCATCAAAGTGTTGGCTCCACAATTGGTCGCCAACACGGTTTCCAGGAAGCGTTTTCTGCGCGAGGCTCAGGCCGCCGCGGCGGTAAATCACGAACATGTTGTGCGCACGTACGCCGTGGATGAAATGGACGGCGTGCCTTTCATTGTGATGGAGTATATCGAAGGGATCTCACTTGATTCTCGTATTAAACGAGATGGAGTATTAGGAGTGCGGGAAATATTGAGGATCGGTATGCAGGCTGCTTCCGGCCTGGCCGCAGCCCACGCGCAGGGGCTGGTGCATCGCGACATCAAGCCGGGGAATATCCTTCTTGAAAACGGTGTCGAACGGGTAAAGATCACAGATTTCGGATTGGCTCGTGTAGCTCATGAAGCGCAGTTGACGCAAACCAATGCAGTGGCGGGTACGCCGCAATACATGTCGCCGGAGCAAGCGAAGGGCAAACAGGTCGATCACCGCAGCGATTTGTTCAGTCTAGGGTGCGTGTTATACTCAATGTGCACGGGCCGCTCACCCTTTCGAGCGGAGACTGCAATTGGTGCGATCCATCGAGTGTGCGAAGATACGCCGCGGCCAATATGCGAAATCAATCCCGACATACCCGAGTGGCTTGCGGCCATCATCGACCGCCTTCTGGAAAAGGATCCCGATGCTCGCATGCAAACGACCGATGAAGTCGCGAAACTCCTCGGTGTTTATCTTGCTCATGTTCAGCAACCGTCACAAGTCCAGCCGCCGCGTGAGCAGTATTGGCGTTCGTCTGCCCAAAAGAAGCGAAAATGGCCTCTTGTTGGGGGCGCTATCGGTGTTGGTCTGATTTCTATTTTGCTTGGATTATTCGGTACGCGAGGTGGGGGATTTCTACTTCCTAATCTACAGTCCGAGGGCCCTGTGGAACCTGACGTACCACCCGAACCTGTCTCGGGCGTCGATGTAGTGCCTGCCATTGACGCTGACCGAGACGTCTGGAAAGGCCAGTGGCGCGTCGCTAGTGACCGTTCATTGGTCGTGGAGGGAAAAAAGTATCACCATTCCGTGTTGAGGCTGCCGTACCGCATGCCGCGGGAATATGACCTGGTGTTGGAGGACATTGAACGTCGGTGGGGCGATGGTCGGTTGGAGCTGGCGTTTGGGATAGACGGTCGCACCTACACCCTCCATATCGACGATAACGAGGGAGACGTGCCAAAGACTATCCGTTTCACGGTGCGCCGTTCTGAAGGCGTGCCGGCCGTCAAGGCTGTCTGGGACGGCCTGACACTGTGCGAGTCTGGTGAAGGCAAGCTGTCCCAGGACACGTGGTTGCCGCTGGAAGATGGCTTCGTCTACCTAGGCGACTTGATTATGTCCAAGACCAGCGGTTTACGAATTGGGCGAGTACGCGTAGAACCGCTTTCAGGCGAAGAGACTCCGATCTTTGACGAAGGTTCCACGGCAGTGGAACAGGAACTGATCAAGCGAATCATTTACGTTGGTGGGACTGTCGGGGTTTGTGAGGAACAATCGGATGCTGCTTCGTCTGGCGCGAAAGTGCGTCGAGGGTTATCGGAGATTCGTTGGATTCGAGACATTCCCGCTACGGACTACGAAATCGTGGAAATCGACCTGCGCGCGCCTGCCCATTTGGACGGGCTTTGTGGGTTTCTGGACGGCCTCGGCGGTTTGAAGCAGGTCTGTCTGCGGGGACAGTCGAAGCACTCGGAAGCGGATCTGCTCAGGTTGCTAGGTTTAGATGAGGCGGACGGACAGGATGAAAAGGGGGCCGGCCCCCATACGATCGAGGAGCTTGATTTGGCTTTCACCCGTATCGGCAATTCCGGCCTGGCGCGTATTGCGAGTTTGCCTGGTCTCCGGGTCCTGGATCTGGCCGGCACGCGAGTTTCGGACCAGGGAATCGAGCAGCTTAGTGAGTGCAAAAAACTTCAGGAGCTTAACCTTGCTGGAACATCGATTTCCCCGGATTGTTGCACGTTACTTGCGAAGTTCATGGGACTCAGAAAGCTGAACCTCGATCACCAGATGCTGGACGCAGAAGCCGTGGAGGTCTTGACGGAACTGCCGCAGATTCGGGAATTGTCGCTCCAGTATGCCGATACTTCCGATGAGCTAATACCCCGCATTGCGGAAATGCCTGCACTTGAGCGAGTCTCACTAGTCGGCACGGCGCTGACGAAGGCAGAGCTCACCGCACTCATGAAGGCGGCGCCACAGCTCGACGTGGAACACTCCATCGGCACGCCAGTCGATCTCCTCGCCCGGCTTGAGGAAGACTCGCTTCCTCCGGGCTGGCAATTGAAGGGTGGCGGAGTGGTCTCACCGAAGTCGAAGAATCAAGATCACCCCCAAATCCAGATTCCCCTGTCTGCCCCTGAGGCCTATATTCTTGAAGCAGTCTTCGTGACTCCGCCGGATAACGGCCGCAGCATCTGGTTTACCTTCCCAATGGGAGTCGACCACTACCCTTGCATCAAGATAGATACTTTTCCTCAGCTCGGGTTCCTGAGTGGGCTGACGGAAGTCGACGGGATAAGGCAATGGGACTTTAACGAAGCGACGGTCTTGGGTCAGACACTTGTAGACAATGAACCGGTCATAATGCGCATTACCGTTCGCGATCGTCGAATCACGGCGCACTGCTGTGATCGTTTGATCGTTGATTGGCGCGGTGATCCAAATCGCTTATCGGATACTCCATGGAGAACGAGAATACTGAACCCAGAGGAAGGTATCTTCTATTTGGGAGCGTTTCACTGTGCCTGTCATTTTCAGAAGCTGTGTCTTACACCTATTGTTCGGACCGCCGATACCCTCAAATAGCCGATCTACGACAAGAACTGCGATAACACGTCGCGAAAAGGCTGCAAAGTCCACTTCATCGTAGCGACAGGGTTAGCTAGCACGAGGATCGAGGCCGGAGTCGGACATTTTTGCCGGCCGGTGAGGCAGGATAGGTAGGGAGTGTTCGTTCTTGCGCCTGCGCAACGACATAGCAACCGGTGTCGACGTATTGCTGACACGACGCTGGCGTTTCAAGAGGGTCAGCTTTGCCTTCGTGGGCGGCCGCGTGCCCGGAGTGTGTACTGCAGTCCCAGTCTCTCGGCCGTCATCTTGACCCGTTCGCGACAGCCGAATGGTCGCCCACGTTCGGTACACCGGCGCAACGCTTCGAACTCCGGAGCGGTCAGCGGTTGATTGAGCTCGAATCGGACCATGTTACGGAAGTTTTCACCGGATTCGGTCGAAAGGGCGTGCGTGCCGAGAAGGTGGCCATGGAGGTATACCGCGACGTCCAAACCTATCTGAAATCTAACGTCCCGGTCGGAATTGATTTGGCCGATTAACTCATGTTGCCCCTTGCCCTCGGCCGCCATTTGGGAAATGGGCGGAGGCACATTCCGCACCCATGACCCATCGCCACACAGCACAACTCACTTGGAAGTCATTCGCCAGTTCCTAGACATGCCGATCCGCGTGAATCACGAGGAAAACGGTGGGATGACAGTGACATTGTAGGCAGCTCTTAGGTCGATTGGTGTACGTCAGACTTTCCAGCCTGACGAGCGGAAGCGCGGCGAGGCACATCGCCGCGGAGGTGAGCGAGTTTCTGACGCGCCGGACAGTCGACTGCAAAGCAACACGTTCGACGCAACATCAGGCATTGTCGGCACTGCTATTGCTGTACCGCCACGTGCTCGAACACACGTTCGGGGGGCTGGGCGACGTGGTGCGTGCCAAACGTCCTGGGCATGTGCCGGTGGTGCTGACCCACGCCGAGGCCCAAACGGTGTTGGCGATGCTCGACGGCCGGAATTGGCTAATCGACAAGCTCTTGTACGGCAGCGGTTTGCGGATCCGGGAATGCTTGCGGCTGCGCGTCAAGGATTTGGACTGCATGCGGATGCGGACTTCCGTGCATGACACCAAGGGCAAGCAGAATCGCTTCACCATGTTGCCGCGCAGTGTGGTGGCGCCGTTGCAGGAACATCTTAAACAGGTCCGTGCGGCGCACAAGCGGGCCATGCGCGAGGATTACGGCAATGTCGAGTTTCTATTTGCGCTGGCAGCCAAGTACCCCAAGGCGACATGCGAGGCGGGCTGGCCGCTCCATGCCCTGCCACAGCACGTCGGCGGACAGCATCGGCTGCCCCACGGCATACCCCCGCTGCAGAACTCGCGTACCCAAGATTGCCCAGGAGTTACGTGTCTGGGATTAGTTGCAATCATCCGTCTGTGGGATGACCCGTCGTACTATGAAGAGATTAGCGAGCGCTGTCGCACCCGGGCCGAGATGTGGCGACCCAGCGTGTTACTTCCTCCCTATATTGAAGCGTTTGAATCGCTGTTGCGTGGATAGCGAGCCGTCTGGGTTGTTTCCTTTTAGAGGAGAATGAAAATGAGTCTGTTGCCTCCGCGAAAACGCC
>JBNJEM010000311.1:0-8932 GCA_051745935.1 Planctomycetota bacterium | reverse complement strand
CTGTTCGAGCGGCCTGGACGCTGGAAAAGCCCTGGTTTCCGGTGATTTTGAGGTGGATTGAATTCGGGCCATTTCCGGCGGCATCCCTCTCCGAAAAGACCCTCGGAGCCGGGTTTTGGCGGGTAGTCATCATGTATGTAAAACGTTCCGTTTGAGTTTATCAGGGTCGCCACCGCGGTTAGTGAGGGACGATCACGCTGAAAGTAGCCATTCTCATTGAACGGGCTGACGCCCAGCTCGGAGGCGCCGAACGCAGTATTCTGGAATTGTCGCGGGAACTGCGGCGGCAGTCCGTCGAGGCAACCATTCTGGCGGCATCGGGTGATACGAGCCATCCGGAGGTGCGGATTCTCGGAACCGGCGAACAGCGCCAGCGAGTCTCGCTCGCGGCCTTTGCAAGGCGGGCGGGGGAGTATCTGGATGCGCGCCCGGTCGACATCGTTCATTCCACGCTGCCGTTGGCGTTGGCTGACATTTACCAGCCCCGGGGCGGCAGCTACCGCGAAGCCATGGTCAGAAACGCGGCTAGTTATGGACGGGCTGATCAGCGGTTCTTCAAAAAAACTTTCCATTTCCTGAATTTTCGCAGAACGGAAAAGCTTTGGGCCGAGCAGCGGTTGCTTGCGCGGGATTCGAAAACGATCGTCGCGCCATTGTCTCATTATGTTGAGCGGCATTTCTTGCGCTACTATGCGGTGCCAAAAAACCGCGTGGTGACCGTTCCCAACGGCGTCCAGCTTCGGAGCACTTCGGATTCTTTGGCGGGAAAGCGGTTTCGCGGCGAGCTATTGCGATCAACCGGCCATGGTTCCACGCGACCGGCGGCCCTCTTCTTGTTCGCGGCCCACAATTTTCGCCTGAAAGGACTGGAGGAGTGCATTCGGGCTTTTGCACAAGCGGCCACGGGTCCAGGGGGGGCGCTGGTATTGGCCGTTGCTGGAAAAGGGCGGAGGCCCGAGCGATATCGGCGGTTGGCGATTCGGCTTGGGGTTGGAGAACGAGTGGTGTTTACAGGACCTGTTTCGGACCTGAAACCCGCGTTAGAGGCATGCGACGCCGCCGTGCTGCCCACCTACTATGACCCCAGTTCACGGTTCGTTTTGGAAGCCTTGGCAATGAAAAAGCCGGTCATCACGACACGGTTCAACGGCGCCGCCGAGATGATGCGGAGCGGCCGGCATGGAATGGTCGTTGGCGAACCCTCCGATACCGCGGCGCTGGCGGAGGCCATGCGGATGTACGCGAACCCCGATCGGCGGCAACAGGCTCGGAAAGCCATCGAAAAAGACCGGCTTGATGAACAAATCTCGATCGCCAGGCACGTTCGCCAACTGATTTCGCTTTATGACGCTGTCGGTTAGAATGTTGGTAACTTTCCAGCGAACTGAAGTAAGGCGTTCTGGTCGGGGCTTTAACAAGCCCGTGGAGAGCGCGCGGGCTGCGGTGGCGTCCCCGCGGCATGGTCGACTCATCCTCGGTCAGGGCTTTACGAAGCCCGTGGAGAGCGCGCGGGCCGCCGTCCGCTGTCATGATCCCAGCCGGTTTCAGCGCGGGGTCGAGCGGACTCTGGCCTTGTGGTGAAACGGGGTACGTCATAAGGAGTTTGTGATCACGAAGCTAGGATTCTACTTCGGACGGCTCAAGTGCTACCCATGCTCCAATTGGAAAGGCGCCCGGCGCGGTCCGTCCTCCTCTTGTTCGGACTCACGGGGGAGGATTCCTCTCATGAGAGGCACGCAATCGCATTTCGCGGGCGTATATGCGTGTTGGGAAGCCGTGGGGCAAGGCGAGACGGAACCCACCCCGGGCCGGCCGCTGATGCTCGAAATGCCTGACGGCGCGCATGTTGTTGGCGAGCGTGCCGAGCGGGAGGGGCGGCGGCCATCCAATGCGCGGGACGTAGTGTGGCATTCGTGCCCGTGTTGAATTAACCTATGAGTACGGTGATGGTGGAACGGCCTCGGCTGGCAATGTCAGGGCGAGGACGTTCTGGTGGTGAACTGGAGTCGTGGTAACGATTTGTCTGATTGGCGTACGTCGGGCTCTCCAGCCTGACAGCCGTGAATCTGGCGGGACGCGGCGCGATTCCCTGGCGACCGGCGTCAGCGTGAAAAGGCTCAGGGTGAAAAAGGCTGACGTACATGGCCGCCAATCGGCTCACGTGTTGTGAATCGGGCAGCATGCCATCCAGTCCCGGCCTGTGTCTGGCAATAGGATTCCACAACAGGTTTTTGATTTGCCGGTAATTCGACGGTAAGCCATATTCCGGTTCTCGTCTCAATCCAAGCCCCACACATTGACATGCAGTACCCAGATATACCGGTCGCGGGCGACTTTGTCCGCCGCGAATCCGACCAACGGGAGGACGGTTTGCGTCGAGCAGCTTTCCATTCGGACAAATCGGACCGCCTGAAGGATAGTTGGCCAAGTACGTTGTGTCGCGCGGGATGGCTGCCAATATGCTCGACCCGGCCACGCATGACACGAACGGGGCGTGCCTTTTCCGATGCGAACGGCGGGGGCGGGGCGTCTCGTGCCCGTTTTCGGAATCCGTCACGGCTGCTCGGCGGTGGCATGGTGGTTTTGCTGGCGGGGCTTGGGGCTCCGATGTCGGCATGCGCGGCGGGGCCGGCGGCGACAGCCACCGATTCGGCGAATGCCGGTCAGGCCGAGCATCTGATAATGATGTTTGTTTACGCCGCCGTGGCCCTCTGTTTCTCTTTCCTCTGTTCGGTGGCGGAAGCGGTTCTGCTGAGCATTTCGCCATCCTATTTGGGCACGTTGGAAACCACGAAACCGAGGACCGCCAAGAAGCTGAGCCGGTTCAAGGAGGACATTGATCGGCCACTGGCGGCCATCCTGACGCTCAATACCATCGCCCACACGGCTGGCGCCGGGGGGGCCGGCGCCGAAGCAGCAGCCTATTTTGGCGGAACGAACGTGGGGATCGTCATGACGGTCCTGACATTGATGATCCTCTTCTTGTCCGAAATTGTTCCGAAGACGCTGGGAGCCATCTATTGGCGCGGGTTGGCCCCTGTAACCGCTGTTTTCGTCCAAGGGCTCATCTGGATTCTCTATCCGTTGATTCTGGTGACGGAGCTGCTTACCCAATGGCTGGCGCGGGGCAAGCCGGTTCGGACGTTCAGCCGCGATGAGTTTGCCGCCATGGCGGACATCGGGGCTCGTGACGGACTCTTGGATGACAAGGAGTCTCGTATCCTCACGAATCTGTTCCGCCTGCCTGGCCTGGTCGTGGAGGACATCATGACGCCGCGTCCCGTGGTCTTCGCCCTGCAGCAAGATCTGACCGTGGAGGAGGTACTGAAGACGTATCCCGAGATCAGTTTTTCGCGGATTCCCATCTATGCCGGGACGGAAGATGAAGTAACAGGGTTCGTTTTGAAAACCGATATTCTGCTGAGCGGACAGGATGGAAACGTCAAATTGAGTGATCTGACACGGGAGTTGCGGGCGGTCCATGAGCAGACGCAGCTGTCCAAGGTACTCGAGGATCTATTGGATCATCGTGCCCACATTATGTTGGTGGTGGACGATTTCGGTAGCATGCGCGGCATCGTGACTTTGGAGGATGTCGTGGAAACGCTAATTGGCATGGAAATCGTCGATGAAGCGGACCAGATCGACAACATGCGCCGCCTGGCCCGTCAGAAATGGGAGGAACGCATGCAGCGAGCCGGTATTGACGTTCGCGCGCCGGAGGGGGGAGAGGAGTGACCTGTCGTTCGGCACGCCGGGTGGGCGGAGTCGAACCGACGAGTCGCGCCACCTCTTTCGCGACGCGATGGTTGTTTTTCACGAATTCCTGATGTCCATGATCAGTCCCATTCGAGGAAAGTCGCATGAACTCACAAAACGCCGATACGCCCGACCCCGGAACAGATAACGCGAAGAAGGGCTTCGTCGTGCGGACGCTTGATCTGTTGGAAATGATTGGCAACAAGCTGCCCGATCCCGCGGTCCTCTTTCTGATAGGACTCGCGGCGGCCTGGGGGCTGTCGAAGTGGCTGTCGCGATTCAGGTTCACGGAGATCGACCCGCGCACGAACGAACCCGTGGAAGTGGTCGACATGCTGACGTTGGAGAAATTGGCGGATTTTCTGACCAACATGGTCACGATGTTCGTTGAGTTTCCGCCGTTGGGGATCGTATTGGTCGCTTTGCTGGGCGTGGGGGTGGCCGAACATTCCGGGTTCATCAACGCGGTCCTGAAAAACATGCTCAACCTGACGCCCCGGAAGCTGCTCACGCCCATGTTGTTGTTGGTTGCCATTGCCAGCCACTCGGCGGCGGACGCGGGGTACGTGTTGGTGATCCCGATCGGAGGAGTCATGTTCTATGCGGCGGGACGCCATCCGCTGGCGGGCATCGCGGCGGCGTTCGCCGGCGTGTCCGGGGGGTTCAGCGCCAATTTCCTCCCCTCCGGCCTCGATCCGCTCTTGTCCGGCCTTACCGAGACGGGCGTGGCCGTATTGGATGCCGAACGGTCGGTCAATCCGCTCTGTAATTTCTTCTTCACCGCCACGTCTTCCGTGCTTATTGTACTGGTGGGTTGGTTTCTGACCGACGTGATCGTGGAACCCCGCTTGCGCGGCAAGGAATTGGACGGGGACGTAGAGGATCTACCGAAGATGGAACCGCTGTCGCGGCGCGACACTATCGGGATGTGGTGTGGCTTGATTTCAATGTTGCTCCTCGTGGGGGCCGTTGTCATCTGGTCCGTTCCGCGGGATTCCGCGCTCCGTGCCGAGGACGGATCCTTGACGTCGGTCAAACCGCCCGCGCCCATGATGGAAACCATTGTGCCGTTGATCTTCTTGGTATTCGTCGTCCCGGGGGTCGTGCATGGTTACGTGTCGGGAACGTTCAAATCGCATCGCGACGTGGTCAAAGGCATGACCCGTTCGATGGAGACAATGGGCTACTATCTGGTTTTGGTTTTCTTCGCGGCCCTGTTCATCACCGTGTTCACGAAGTCGAATATCGGCGCGTTGCTCGCACTGAAAGGGGCCGCGTTATTGAGAGAGTCTGGTGCGTCGCCGGCCGTGACGATCGTGGGAATCATTGTCCTTTCGGGAATCGTTAACCTGCTCGTTGGCTCGGCCTCCGCCAAGTGGGCGATGCTGGCGCCGATTTTCGTGCCGATGCTGATGATGGTCGGGCTGTCCCCGGAACTTACACAAGCCGCTTATCGCGTGGGAGACTCCACCACCAATATCATCACCCCGATGATGCCCTACTTCCCCCTGGTCGTGGTTTTCTGCCAACGATACGTGAAGAACACCGGCATCGGAACAGTCGGAGCCATGATGTTACCTTACTCGGTGGTCTTCGTCGTCCTCTGGACCCTGTACCTGTTGCTCTACTGGTGGATTGGCATCCCCCTGGGATTGCAGGCGCCCTATACCTATGCTCCGCCGGCGTGAGGCCAGTGGCCGGGAATGTTCTTGGCTTGTCCAAGGGATCGTTACGTTCGTCGCTAATGTTTAGCCTTATTGCGGCGGGGCCGCGGATTCGATAGGCTGTCCACGTGGGCCTGTCGCGGTAGGAATCCCCCGCCGCCCGTCCGACCACTCAAGGCCGGTCCGCGCGAAGCGGCTTTCCCGCCGGGAAGAATACAGCCGGCAGCGGCATGGTTGCGAGGTGTGTCGGCTTCACCCGTTGGTTCCGCCATCCAGTGTTTGTCTTTTTCGTCCTTGAAAAGCCATGACAAAACCGTTCTGATCCGCCGTCATCCAGCGTGTTTTGGAAACGGGGTCTGGGTTTTGTTACCGGCCGTAACCATGTTCCTAGGAGTTGCAGAATGCACCGCCGTTTGTTCATTTCATTACTGGTTTCGTCGTTTCTGGCCGGCATCCCCACCTTCATCGAAGCCGCCGAACCAGCCAAAATCCAGGTGCTCATGGTGACCGGTGATGATGTCTCGCCGTTTCACCATTGGCGCGAGATCTCGGAAACGACCCGGGACGTTTTGGTCTGGACCGGAAAGTTCGAGGTGCGGGTGTGCGAGGATCCCGCCATTCTGGAATCCGCGTCAGCGCTCGAGAAATATGATGTGATTGCGTTCATGTTGTACAACAACAGTCTCCCCATGCTTTCCGATGCCGGCAAGGAAAACTTGCTCGATTTCGTGAAGGGGGGCAAAGGGTTCTATGTCCAGCATCTGGCCAGTGCCTCGTACGGCGAATGGGAAGAGTTTGGTAAGCTCTGCGGTCGACACTGGGTGATGGGCACCTCGGGTCACGGTCCCAGGAGTGTGTTTGAGTGCGACGTGGTTGATTCCGAACACCCCATCACCGAAGGGTTGGAGGATTTCAAGATCTTCGATGAACTCTACGCCAAGCTGCAGGGCGATGAGGAGATTGAAGTGCTCGTGGAGGCTGATTCGGACTGGAGTGGCCAGACCGAGCCGTTGGTTTTTGTCCGCCCGTATGGCAAGGGCCGAAGCGTGCATAATGCGTTGGGGCATGATCATATTGCCATCAAGAATGACAGTTGCCGGGTCTTGATCGCCCGGGGCGTGGAATGGGCCGCGACGGGCAAAGTGTCCGAGTAACGCCCCGTGTGTCCGCCGGCGCGACCGCTATCCCCTGATTGAAGCGATGAATCACTACAGAACCTCGCTGATTGCTATCTCGTCCGTACTGTTTGTGGCCTCTGTTGCCGGCGGCGCGGCCCCGGACCGGGGCGGCGGTGGAAGCGACGCTGGAGGAAAGGCTACGGGGGCTTTTCGCGTTGAGATGCTCTCGGCGCGGACGCTGTTCGAAAAGCCGTCCTCGCAGGGCGAATATCGGATACCGGGCATCTTGGCTTTGGAAAACGGGACCGTATTGGCTTTTTGCGCGGATCGCAAAGGTCGCGGTGATTTTGGCCATGAGACAACGACCGTTCTTCGTCGCAGTACCGACGGGGGTGAAACGTGGGGCCCGATTCGTGAAATCGCCGCCCGGCCGGGCACGGACATCCACAGTGGACCGGTCGTGCACGACCGAGCGACAGGTCGCATTTTCAAGTTCTGCCGATTTTGGCCGGCGGCCAAGAACGCGAAAACCATCACGAATTCCAAGACCTACGCCGAGATGACCGAGCTGGGTTGGATCGACCATGTGCAAACCAGCGACGATGGCGGCAGGACGTGGACGAAGCCGAAACGGATGAAAATGGACTTCCCGCCGGATGTTCACAGCGCCGCCACCGGAAACGGCGTCCACGGCATTCAGCTCTCCAGCGGCCGGTTGCTGATCCAGGGCGGCTACAGCGAGCGAGCCCCCGATGGCCGCCTCCCGCGGCGCTGCTGCGTGTTCGCCAGCGACGATCATGGCGAACACTGGCGCCGCATCCTGGACATGGACACGGCGGACATCAATGTGATTCGCGAGTTCGTCATGGCGGAGAAGCAAAACGGCGAGGTCTATTACAACATTCGCTCCACCACGGGCTGGCGAGCCGTTTTCGACGGTTCGAAGCCGCGCGATGACGATGAGTTGCGGGATGTTCAGTGTCATGCGGGGCTCGCGGTTCGGCCGCGCGGCGATGGGCATCCGATCTGGTTCTTTACCCACCCAGATCCGGTCGGCGAGGCACGCCAATACAACTTCAGCCGGCGCCGCCAGCGACTCGTACTCCGCATCAGCGAGGACGAGGGTAAGACATGGCCCGGTGAGTTCGTGGTCCACGAAAGCGCCGCCGCCTATTCCGACGTGGCCGTCGCGCCCGACGGGACAGTGCTGGTGCTGTTCGAAAACGGCACGAAGGTGGGCCGGCCCTATCAACGCATCAGCTGCGCGCGGATCCACGTCGAAGACTAGCCGGATCAACTTGGTACCCGTGTGGAACTTGTGTACAACACCGAGCCACTTGCCCCAGAGGGCGGCAATCGGCACGGCTCTCGGTGTGGTATAATCGATGGAGTATTGATCCTTCTGCAAACTTTTTGTTGTCCGGTGTGCCGTGTCAGAAGATCCCAAGACGCGAATGCGTCCCTGTTCCGAGTCCGCCCGGTCGTTCCCGCGATTGTATACCAGGGAGCACTTGCAACGGCGCCGCGAGGCGGTGGCGAGCATGGAAGGGCAGAGCTGGAAGGGCGTTGATGACGGCGGCCCGACAGCCGCAGCGGGGCACGGCCGTGGAACGCGGATCAGTGTTGCCATTACGAGTGACTATCGCCGAACACATTGCAAAGGCGCCATGGATATTAAACCGCAGGAGGTGATCGACGCACTGACCGCGGCGGGGATAAGGAAATGGGTTCTCGTGGGCCTGCACGGTTATGTCGGCTATCTGCGGCAACCGCGAGCGACTCAGGACGTCGATGTACTGATTTCTCACCGGGACCGCGCGCGGGCGATTGGCGCCATTCGCCAAGCTTGGCCGAGTTTGCTTGTAGAGGAACTTGAACCTGTCGTGCGTTTCAAGGATCCAAACGATTGCTTTGCCGAGGGGCAGCCCAAACCAGTGATCGATTTGATGTTGCCTTGGAGCCGATTAAGCCAGGCGGTTTTGAATGAGAAAGGACACGTTCGCATCGATCCGGAGACGCAACATGTGATTCCAACGGTGGAAGCCGCCTTGGCATTGAAATATGCCGCCATGATTTCCGATTTCCACGACCGGGAGAAAAAGGAATACGATGCGGCGGACTTTCGCCGCATCGCTCGAACCAACCACGCTAGTGTCAACCGCGAGCCGTTGCGGTACCTGGGCGATCTGATATGGGAACACGGCGGAGAGGAATTGGTACAGTTTTTGGATATCGCCCTCAAAGACGAACCGTTCCCCATCTGAGGCGGAGCCTATCGGCGCGTTCGCCTGAAATATACCCTATTGTTGCATAAAGACGGCGTAGGACGGGTCTCCAGGCCCGTCTTTTACAGCGCATAAATGTCTTTTTGCGGTTGTTTGAAGATCTCAC
>JBNJEM010000310.1:0-8967 GCA_051745935.1 Planctomycetota bacterium | reverse complement strand
GAACGACAGAACGGTGCCAACTCCGGCGACTCAGACGGCGGCCAACCTACAGACCCGTCGCCAGGGTCGCGCGCCGAACGGGAAATGGTGATTGAGGCAGTCCTGAGCGCGGCCAAGAGCTTGGGACTGAAGAAGGCGGCCGAACAACGCGGACGTTTTCCCGGACGTTCGCAGTGGCAGGGTCTGCGGCATCGGGTGGAAGCGGTCACTTCGTCGGATGATAATGGGTTGCAGAAGAAAATCGCCAGGATCTTCCAAGACTTGGCTGGTCACGCCGGCACGCTCGGCGGTAACGTGTGGGCTTTTCCCGTCGCGGGAGATGAGCCGTTGCACGCGGCGATCAAGCAACGCGTGGAAGAGCAAGAGACGGCACTCCGGCAACGGATGTTCCTGATCTACCTGTGCCGCTGGGTGGTCGCGCGCCTGGACCGTCTTGCCGATCAGCAGCGACGCAAAGATCGAGGAGAGGAGAATCCGAATGACGAATGACTCGGCACGGTATCGTACGCTGATTCATGGCGAAATCGTCCAAGAAACGGGCCTGTCCGTGGGGGGGGCAGCCGGCGCGGAGGGGACGGACAGCTGCTATCGCGACGGGTGTGGGCGACTCACCATTCCCGGCACAAGCCTGGCCGGGCAATTGATCGAGACGGCCGCGAGGATCTTTCCCAATCTGGTCAGCGACACTAACACTACACGCCTGTTGGGACGGAAGATCACCGCGAAGCAACGAAGGTTGCCCGAGGTGCTGGAGCATGACGAAGAGCGGCGTTTTCGGCAATCCGTGTGGCGCTTCGAGCACGCGCACCCCACGACACACGCTGGCAATCCTCGCCCCGAATGGCGGCAGGGCGTGGGCATCCGGCAGGCCACGGGGGCTTCCGCGGGGGAAAAAGGGGCTCTGTACGATTTCGAGTTCGTTCCGGCGGGTACTCGCTGGTGTTTCGTCCTGGAAATCGACACGCATCGCGGTGGCGAGGCGGCCGAAGCGATCGCCGTCCTGGCCTTGGCCGAATGGGTGCGCGGCTACGGCTGGCTCGGACGCGGGGCCGCCCGCGGCACCGGGTGGTTCAACGTGGACCCGTCCCCCATCCAAGTGCTGCGTCTCGACAAGACCCCGGACGTCGTGGAACTCTGGCCCGACAACCGGCTCACGTCGCTGCAAGCGATGGCCAAGGTCAGGTCCAAAGCCGAATGTCCGAGTTGGGAGGTAGCCTTGGGGAACGCAACCGAGATGGCCAACCAGCGGGCGAGGGATGGCAAGGACCCGAAATGGCGGCGGGGCGACTGGCACTACCTGTCGTTTCACGTCAATCTGGCACCTGGCCCGGCGCAAAACGGTTATGGTTGGGACGTGCTCCAAGTCGGCGGCCATCCTGCGGTCGAGTTGGTTTCTCACCAAGACGACCCGCTGCCACCCTTGTCCGTGGCCCCACAATACGCGGGAGAACAGGGAACCGCCGAAGGTGAAAATTTGCGACACTGGCGACAGGTCGACGGGGTGTTCAAGGGGGCGGACGCGCCATTCGTCGCGACGCACGGGAACGCCGCCCCGAGGCCGCAGCCTTATCTGCCCGGCGGCGGCCTGCGGGGGCCTTTGCGGCATACGGCGTCGCGTTTGGAACGGGCGAAGAAGGCGGATGGTCAACGCTCGGCGATCCGCGATCCGAATTGGAAGGACGATCCGGAGGCCACGAAACTGAAGGAGCAAACAAGGCGGGCGAACGGTCCAGTGTACGATGCGGACGTGCGTCCCTTGAGCGACGTCGTGGCGCAACTGTTCGGCGTGGAGGAGCTGGCCGGTCGGATCTTGATTCGGGACGCGCTGTTGGTCGGCCGCGACTTTCAGTTGGCTCGCGTGGACCATCACGCGGAGGACGAATTCACGGCGGGCGTGTACGGGCATGGCAAGTTCGATCGCAATGTGCTGCTGTCCGGTCCGTTGGAATTCCGTATTGTTGTGGAAGGCCCGAGCCGCGACGAATTGAAGCAATCGTTGCAGCCCCTGCTTCCGGTGTTGGATTTGGCCGCGTGGGGGCACGTGCCCATCGGCGGCGGCAAGTGGCGCGGGGCGGGTTGGCTGAAATGGAACATCGACGAAATCCAGTTGCGCCGTATCGGGGACGAGGAAGCTGTCGCGCCACGGGAGTCCGAGCCGGAAGCGCGGACGAGTCCGTCGCAGCGTATTGAGGCGCTGTGGAGCCTTCGCTCGGAAGATTCATGTAATGCGGGTACGACGTCAATCCCGCCGAAGTCCGGCTAGAGCCGGTCCTGGAAAAGCGCGCGCCGCAACAGGACAAATCGCAAAGTAGTAGCCTCGAGAAAGGGTAACTGTTCACGGGCAAGAGACTGATATCCGCGGACGTTCCCGCGTCCGTGGCACATCTTGAGGGAAGGCTTTTCAAGGTGCAAATGCCACGGGCTTGTCCCCTGGTTCGTTACGTTCCACGCTACCGACGGGGAGGAGGGGGGGACCGGTTTGTAGCGGCGAGCGTGAACCACCACGGGACAAGACCGTGGCATCCAGGCGGGCTCCGGAGTCCAGGCCGTCTCGCGGGACCCGTGAACGGCTACGAGAAAGGTTCAGTCATGATAGACCAACCGAACCGACCCGAGACGTGGCGCGTGTGGTCCGGTCGCGATCCGAAGATGAACGTGCGAGAAATGTTGGAGCGGCAACTTGGCAAGGAGCGGCAGTGGCAGCCGCTTCTGATCTACCGCGAGCCGGTGAACGGTCCGCGACGAATCACTGGATTCGCCGGGCTGGCAACGCCGAATTGCTTGGGAAGCGCGGCGCCGTTGGCCGAAGCGAGGTTGTTCTATCCGGATGGGATGTTGCATCTGGTTGCCCATGGCGGTGAAACCTGCTGGGCGGTTTGGGTCGAGGGCAAACAGGAGCCGCGTTGGTTCAAGGTTCACGGCGAGGGTGATCCGCCCGCGGAGCTGGTCACCGTTCGTGACGAAAAGGTATTGCTGCGAACCCGGCCCGGCAACAATGCTGTCCGCACGGGACTGGGCGAGGCGGTGGTCGGTAAGCAACAATTAACGGTGCGGTTGTACTGCGAGGCTGGTGTCCTGCAATGGTGGAGGTTGACGATCGATGGCTAAGCATTCCCAACAACGCAACCGAGGACAGGGTTCACGATCCGGCCAGAGCGGTCAAGGCGGTGGCCGTCGCGGCGGACAGGGCGGCGCGGCTGATCGCGTGCGGTCGGCCGACCGTTGCGTGGCGCCGTATCACTTCGTGCCGGTAGAACCGGATCTCGCCGTGTCGGACGCGCCCATATTCCACGACGTCCAACAAACCGGCGACGATTTCTGGACGGGAGAACTCCGCTGTACGCTCGAAGCGCTGACCCCGCTGATCGCCGGCAACTTCCAGTTCGAGTGCCGACATGCGGATGATGAGGTCGTCAGGGTGTTCGAAGAGATGATCAGAGACCGGAGCGATGGATCGGCGGGCGAAGTCAAGAAGGAGAAGAAGATCATCGAGCCCATGCGGCTGGGGGAAGTGAACGGCGCACCGGAGCGCGTCGTGATCCCCGGCGAAGCTATCAAAGGAGCCATCCGTCAATCCTGGCAAGCCCTGCTGTCCGCCCCGATGGAACGGGTACAGGAACGGACGTTTTCCTTCCGGCCGAACCTGCAAACCGTCGTTCCCAGGCATTGTCCGATTCGAGACACAAGGCCTGCCCTCGTCGTCTCCGTCGACACGACCAGAACACCCCAGACGGCCTCTGTCATCTTGCTTTCCTGCTTGCAAGATGTGTGCTACGTGCATCCTGATAGTGTTCCGCATCTTCCGAGACGGATTCAAGATCTGCGTAGTTGTACTGCCGAAGAACTAGAAAGCCACTACCGAACCGCTACATCGCGAAGCCAATTGCTCCTCAATAGAACGGAAGTGGAAAATTTAGCGCAGCATGTCGCTTTGACCAAAGGTAAGATCCTGAAGCCGCGCGGTCCCGACCCGGCGAATACCCTTGAGGGTTGGCTCCCCGTGGTCAATCTGAACGGGGCTGACACGGCTGCGTGGCTGAATGCGAGGTTCCACAGCAAGAACACGGAAGAGAGACTAGATACGAAGTCCGAGAAGGGTTACCCCTTCGTGCTGGTGAAACTGCCGCCGAGAGCTACCGCCAGGCCGTTGGATGCACCGACCATATCCGCTTATTTTGACTCGATCCGTCATCTGGGAGATCAGGTGACCGGACACTTGCGCGACCATCCCCTGATTGAAAAACGGGAAGAAGCCGAGCAGATCCACCGGCGGTTGCAAAAGTTTCTCGACCACGGCTTGGCTGCGGGAAATCTACTCTTCATCGAGCAACTGCGATTGCAGCGGAATGCCCAACCCAAAATCGTTTCTGTCGGACATCACTTCTATCATCGCCAGCGATATCGGGACTCGGTACGCTTGGCGGGCGACCCATGGAGACAGGATGGCAGAGAACTGACTTCGAGATCGGACGCCGATCGTCTGCGGTCGGTTCTGTGTCCCCCGACCCTGGAACAAACGGTCCAAATGGAAGTCAAGCATCAAGGTGCTCCAAAGGGACTTACGGGAGCACGCGGGCTATTCGGTTACGTTGCTCAACATCGCCACACTTACACCAGTAATGCACCCAACGAACCGCTCGACTTCGGCATCGCCCGGGAACATTCTGATTTCAAGCAGCTTGCGGGGCGTGTGAGCGTCAACTGGGCGGTGGAACAGCCGCGCGAGGATGGCGACCCGCGATTTCTAAACGAGGATCGTGCCTGCCTGGTGCCGTTGCGGCCGCTGAGCGCACCGAAGGCATCGGCCGTGGAAATGTACTTGACCCAGGATCGCCTGGACCAGCGCCAGGACGGTGGCTCGCTGTGCACCTACGGAGAGTCGCACGACGACAGCGCCGCAGGCGGGCTGCGCGGGCGGAAGTTCTACCTGCACCAACCCGATGCTGCCCAGCAACCGAATTGTTACGAGTTGACCGGTACGACGCATCCCGATTGGTACATCGGTCCCAGAGAAAGAAACAACCCCGCGATTCTGAGCGATCAAGCAGGTATCGCCCGCTTCGTCTCTGTCCCGGGCACTACGTTCAAGTTCACGATTCGTTTCCGCGATCTGCGTGCTTGGGAACTCGGTGCTTTGTTCCTAGTTTCGGCCACCGACCTGGATCCGGTCTGCAATCTGCTGGAGTTACTGGATTTGACGGACAATCTATCACCGCGGTTTCAGGGTTGGCTCGATCTAGCTCAGCGGTGGCAGCAGCAATCCCCCGGCTTCCCGTTGTTGGCGATGAAGGTGGGCCACGGTCGCCCGCTGGGACTGGGCAGCGTGCAAATCAAAATCGACAGCATTCGACGGATCTGGTTCGATAGGGAAAATGGAATGATTCCTACGCCGAAGGACCATCAGGTGGAGGACCATCAGGGTCAATCTGCCGTGCGCCACGTCCAGGAGGCCGCGATCCTAGCCTTCGCGACCAAACTGCTGGAGGAGCACCCCTCAGGAAACAACGCCGCGTTGTGGGTCGAGAAAGTACTGTTGCCTTGGCTGCAAGTCCACCGGTACGCCGGACGGACCAATTACGACTATCCGCGCGGCCCAAACGGGCAAGCAAGAACGGGCCTGATCTATGAGTACCACTCCCAGCAACGACAGAATCACGCCCGAGGGAGGAAACTGCCCCACCCCGAACCCGAGCATCGGCTTGCCCCTGGCGGTTTGATGACGTTGGATGAGCTTGACGAACACGACCTGCGGAGAGCGTGAATGCCAGAACTCGCCACGGATTCCGTGAATTTTTCCGTGCATAAGGATGAGTCGATTGACTTGTTCCTTGGCATGGTTTCGGCCGATGTAATCGTGCTGACTAAGTTGGTCCGCACGTTGCAGCCACAGAGCGTCCTGGTGTTGAGCATGCCGCACGCGCGCGATCGCGGCTGGGAACGAAACGCCCGCCGCATGTTGGCAGGTGTCCGCGGGCGTTTGATCTCGTACTTCTGCATCGGCCCGTTGCGGGGGATTTTGACGCCGGCCGGTGAGAAAGCCGCCGATCTTTTCGAATCATGCATTAGCGACGCCGTAAGCCGTATCATCGAAAAGGAGAGGAATCTGTGCGAAGCAATGGCTTACCCCCGTCAGGGCGTGACCTTTCGCGCAGGAGCTCAGGTGGTCTGCGAATTGGACACTCTGCTAATGTATGGGATGGGGGAGGTGTTGACCTTCGAAGCCAAGACCGACTTTAAAAACGCAGAACGTGAGAAGATCGAGGCCAACATTGAGTAGCTCCGTGATTATTTCGACGCCTAAAGCGTCCATCGTCTCGTCTACGCTATGATTGCAGACTTCTTTTGAATGTTTTTGATTTTCGTCGACAAACAAAGAGGTTTTTGTCTGTGGAGACCGTGTTGCCAGGCTTAACGCAATGTGAGATGTC
The DNA here is from genome assembly GCA_051745935.1 of Planctomycetota bacterium. Taxonomy (GTDB): domain Bacteria; phylum Planctomycetota; class Planctomycetia; order Pirellulales; family Pirellulaceae; genus JBNJEM01. The sequence continues at coordinate 2,539 of JBNJEM010000310.1, read as the reverse complement.
GTGGCGCGGCTGCGTTGTGTAGCAAAGAACGTGAATGACCACGGGACAGGCCGCGTGGCATCACACTTTTTTGCAACGCTGGGGTCTATCCACTGACCCGCGCCGAATTGAACCATCTAGCGGCTGGCGATCCGAAAGAGCTCCGCGAACTGGAATCGTTGGGCATCTCGGAAGTCGGCCGAGCACATCCGCAAAGTGCGCGGTTCGCGTGACCAATAGATTGTCGGGATCGATGAATTGAAGCAGGTACTGTATCACGCGCCGAGAAGACCAAACCAAGCAACCTTCTCAGCTCAGAATTCATAGGAGCATAGGAGCAAACTTGTGCCCGATGATTTCATCTTTATCGCCACGCTGGGGCAGAACGACGTGCACGTCGTTTACCGTCCCGCGGGCGGGGCGCCGCGGCGGCATCCGTTGCGGAAGGACTGCGTGCGGGCGTTTCATCAGGATTGTCTGGACGGCAGGATCAGCTACCGGGTGACACCGCTGGCGGAAACCGCGACGTTGTTGCCGCGGAACCGCGAGGAAATGGAATACGTGCGCGACTCCGCGCTGATTTCGGCCGAGACGTTCGGCGGTCAGGGACAGGTCGAAGTCTCCTTGGCGCCGGACTTGGAACTGTGCGCCCCGTTGCTGGCCGGGGCGTGGGCTCAGATCGAAGAGAAGATTCGCCGGGGCGAGTTGGGACGGGCAAGACATGTGTTGCTGCTGAACACGCGGCGGGACGATGTGGACGAGCAGGGCCGCCCGCGCGAGGGAGGGGAGCCCATCGCGGCGGGACAAATCGTTCGGCCCGCGGTCGCTGGGGCTTTCGGGTTGGCGGATGACGCCGTCGAGGAGTGCTTTTTTCTCACGGCGGGTGACCTGTACGACATCGACGTCCGAAACCAGCGGCATCTGCGCAGCGACGCGGCTCGCAGAATCGACGACCGCGTCCGGCAATTGAGCCGTGGGGCTCACGGCGTGCGTGGTTTGATTTCCGACATCGGCGGATTCCCGGAAACTAAGGCGGTGCTCACGGCTTCGGTCCATTACCGCTTCGACGGTCGGCTCGAGTTCATCCGCCCCGTCGAGCGCGATCGCGCCATGTCGCAACGGGGCACGGTCGTGATTCCGGCCGGCGAATCGCTCAACACTCGCCACCAGATCGTGCGGTTGATCCGCCGGGGCTGTTTCGACGCTGCGGCGGAACTGGCCCGGCACCCGCTGGGCGACGAGGCGCTTCAAGCCGAGCCGTGGCGGCGAAGCGTGACGGCTGTGGCCCGGTTTCTGCGGGCAAGTCAGCTTACCCCATGCGGCGGTCAGGTGCACAAGGAACTGTGCGCACTCCAGAGGCAGCCGCGTTCCGTGGTCGTGCTGTTTCGCATCGAAGCGGCTTTACGCCGCGGAGATCTGGAAAACGCCATCTGCGATACGGTCACCTTTGCCGAATTGGCCCTGCTGGAATTGCTCGAAAGGCATTTGAGTCAAGCAAACGTGACGTGTATCGACTGGGACGAACTCCAAATCGTACGCGACAACTGCCTGCCGGAGTTTCAGGCCCAAAACCCGGACCAACGCTATTGGCTGGAGGGCTTCAAAGGTTGCCAGACGATGTCGTCGTGGCTTCCGGAGGACGCCCAGAGAGCTTGGCTATCCGTCTCTAAGGTTGTGCGGCGTCGTGCGGTAAACCGTGCGAGAAACGCCGCGACACACGCCCATGCCTCGCGGCAACGGATCGCTGCCGCCGACCGGTGCTTGAGAGATCTCCAACTTTGGGCCGAACAGCAGGACTGGAAAACGATCCTTGGCGCTCCAGCTCTCCGGGACCTGCTCGCCGCGCTGGAGATCTCGGATGTGCGCGAGCGATACCAGCGGCTGGTGGACGCATTGCGCCGCGACATCGACGAATTGATCGAGCCGGTGGAGCAGCCAGACTGAAACCGCACATTGACGATGGTGCTGGACTCATGCGCCGTCACTGTTGGTGCCAGGATAAACGAGGCGGCCGTCCCGGACCGCGAACATGATTACCGACTTTCGGCAAAGGACTAACCAGACATGACCAACCTTGTGGTAGCAGTGACGTTGGGGCAGCGGGATTTGCAGGTGCTGGCCGTGCGGGACGGCCAGGTGTTCAGCTGCTCCCCGGAGGGCAAACGGGTCCGGGTGTTTCACCAGTGGCTGTTGGACCGTCCGGGGGGTTACGACATCGTAGCGCCGGATGAACTGAATACACAGATCATTGAACAGCATCGTTTCGTAATGCAAGGAGATGTGGTTTCCTTTCCCGCTGGCAGCCGTTTGGATTTGGCCAAGAACGCGGACATTGGTCGCTCGCAAGCTGACGATGGGAAAGTGCTCGTGTACCCCAAGCTGCTGAGCGAAGCGCTGCTGGCCCTGAAGCGGGAGTTATCCGCCGCTCAGGTTTCTTTGCGGCGGTTGATCGTCTTGTACACGCATCGCGACGAACACAGCAAGTGGGCGGCGGGAGAATTCATCGCTACGGATGTATTCTGCCAGTGGCTCCAAGATTGGCTGAGTGTGGGCCCGGAAG
>JBNJEM010000309.1:0-8992 GCA_051745935.1 Planctomycetota bacterium | reverse complement strand
TACAACAATGCAACTGGGGAGAACAATTCCATGATCAAGGTTATAACTAAACTGGCTGCGTTTGCATTGGCCGCGCTGCTCGCTTGGTACATTATCACCGGCGGTATTCTGGTCATTTTTGGTGTTTTCGTTATGGCAGCCGCATGTTACTTGCTTTTCATCACGTCGGACCCACTGGAACAGGTCGGCGGTCGTATCGGCAAGTCCCTTCACTTGCCCGACGACGTGATTGCCTCAACATTTCAGGCTTTGGCCACGTCGGGTCCCGAAATCGTGATGGCCGTACTGGCAGCATCGGCGTACATCGAAGCCAGTTCAAGCTGGAATGTACTCGGCCTCGGAGAAAGGGGCAGCGCCGGGATGCTGAATATGTGTTTCTCAGCCATGGATAACCTTCTCGGCATTGGCTGCGTTGCCATGATTTTCATGATGGCAAAGAACTATATCGATGGCGAGGACAAGGTGGTCGTGGAACCAAGCGTCATCGGGGGGCTTTCATTCTATATTGTGTCATCGGGGTGCCTATGCCTGTTCATCCAGACGAGCTCCCACGTCATTACGTTGGACAACGGACGAGAGATCATCGGGCACACGCTCAACGTATGGCAATCATGGGTGCTTGCGGGTATTGGCATCGCGTTCATCATTTCTCAGTTCTTTCTCCCGTCCGTTCTTCGGGAACGCCACAAACGGCGCGTGGCGGCCGGGTTGGAGCCGGAGCTCCCGGAAGAAGATGAAGACGGGGACGAGGAGGAGGAAGCACCTGTTCCCTCTTCTCCGTTTACTTGGCTTCGCGACCTTCTGGGCAACGGGTTCATTTACGCTTTTCTGGTTTTCGGCCTCATTGTCTTCGTGCGGGAAAGCATGGGCGCGACGTTCAACATGGCTACGGTTGGAGTGATCTCGGTGGGAGGTGTTCTCATTATGTTCACCTCCTACGTAAGTAGCTTTCCAGAATTCATGATGTCTTATAGGTACGCCATTTCGAACAACAAGAGTGCGCTGCTCGGCATGCTGTTTGGGTCGAACGTCATCGATCTAGCGTTTGCCGGTTTCCGCGCCATTAAGCTGGGCGAGCCTATGAATGTTTACACGACCGGAAGGATGCAGTTTCTTTTTCCGGTCTATCTTTGGTGTTTGCCCGTCTTGGCGATGATCTCGCTCGTCGCGTTAAACAAGGGTTGGTTCAAGTACAAGCATGCTTACGTGCTGGTTATTTTTTACATCGCATATATCGTGTCTGGCTTCATCCTGCTATAGACGGCCACAGGGGCCGCGAGCTCCGCGGCGCGAAAATCGATGGGTGGATAGACGGCCACGGCGGAAACCACCGAAACGGAGTTGGGCGGAGTTGCAGGCACTCTGATTTTCAGCTGTTTTTTTGGGCTAGAGCTTGGGATGGGGCGAGGATGCTCGCCGTCGACAAGATGACGTGGGCTGATGAGGCAGGGCGATGCGTTGAACGGCGGAGCGGATGCAGGCGTCCCACTTGACGTCGGTAGCGTGGAACGTAACGGACCACGGGACAAGCCCGTGGCATTTGCACCCGGCAAAGCCCTTTTTCAAGCTGTGCAACGGAAGTCCGAACGTCCGTGGATATTGGTCTCTTGCCCGTGAACCGTTACCAGGAAAGGTTCCTACCCGCGGCCGCCCCGATATTGCCCGGCTTCGACGTGGCCGGGCGGGTTCATCCGGCCGAGTTCGCCGCCGGCGACTACTTTGATTATCTGCCCATCGGAAATGGCCAGGTGGGAGTCGTGATCGGCGATGTGGCGGGCCACGGGTTCGGGCCGGCTCTGATCATGGCCTCGACCCACGTGATGTTGCGGCTTCTGGTGGAATCCCACTGGGACGTGGCGGAAATCCTTACCCTAGCCAATTCGGTGCTCGTTAAGGAAACCGAAGAAGATCGGTTTGTCACGCTCCTCCTTGCGTGCCTGGACCCCGGAACCAGTGGGCAAGGCATCGATGAACCAAATAGCCGAAAGGTGGGGGCGGAAGAGAATGTTCCGCAAGCGCGCGAGGGTAGGGCGAACGACTGGGTTCCGTGTGACCTCCGTCAAGGCCTTCCGACCACCCCCACCCATGTCTGGAGCCACTACCTCTCCCAAAAAGGGCGGAATCAGATGCTTGTTCTGGATCGCAAGCCGAATCAGCGCATACGGATCAACGGGGGAATCGACCTTGTCATCCTGGCGGTTCGCAATGGCGAGGTGGAAGTCGGGATCGAATACCCATCGGAGTTACCAACGGATGGGGAGGGCGTATCGATTTAGCCACATGCAGTAGGCTGATCGTCCGAGAACCCCATGGGCTTCTCCGTCCCGCGGGTAAACAACTCTGATAGGCTAAATGTGATGCCGACAACACCCTCCATACTTCCCGCCTCGCCACCTGGGGCGGCGCGGCGGGAGATGTCCTTTGGGAGGCCCGCGTCCCTTTAGCCGCATGGACTCCTTCACCAACCGCGCAAGGCGGTTGGGGTCGACCAAGGAAAAAACGGCCGGCCAAAGGGAATGCTCTTGGGTGCGGGGGATGGTTACTGAAGCGGCTGTCGCGCTGATGTCGGCGCGGATGGTCGTACGCCCCGTTTGGTGGTGTCACGCATCGAAGCTTGACCAACCGCGATTTCGGTCGGTTTCCGAACAGGGAGCCGCTAGGGACGGAGTTTCCGCTCGCGATGCGGCGGCTGCGGATCCAGCGGTGGGCAGCAGATCAAAGGCCACGACCAATTCGCTTGGCATGAATTTGGTGCGCATTGGCCCGGGCAGTTTCCGTATGGGCAGTCCAAAAGGAGAAACGAAACTCTCCTGTGATCAATGGGACGAACGTCCGATGCACGAAGTGATCATTTCAAAACCGTTCTTGGTCTCGGCAACCGAAGTTACCAATGCGCAGTACGAGGCATTTGATTCGGAACATCGCAAGTGGCGGGGGCTACGCGGTGTCTCCAATGAGGATAACAAGGCCGTGACGTACGTGAGCTGGCGCGATGGGGCGGCCTTCTGCGAATGGTTGAGCGAAAAAGAGGCCATACCGTATCGACTGCCGACCGCAACACGACGGTACGCAAGACCGTCCCAGCGGTACCACTCGTCCTGCCAGAACCACCTTCCAGTACTCGGGGGTGGTTCTAGCGTACACTGTCGATAAGCTCTATATTGGTCATTGGTTGGCCTCAACCCCCTCTTGGGCTTGATGTTCAGCATCCGGGAGACGCCGCATGGAAGTCGTTACACCCGACCCAGACTGCGCTTTTCACCCCTTGCCAAGAGTCTGGTTGTCATTGCCGAAGGATTCTGATTGGACGTGCAGCATGCCGAAAGCGCCCTGCCCCTACAACACCCGCCTGCAGAAGGGGGGTGCTCTATTGGATGATATGCGCTTGCTGGTGCGTCGCTGGTCGGAGGAGCCAGTCGGTCCCCAGGGTGATGCGATTGTGGCGGAGAACCTCTTGGGCAAGGAGACTCGCAGCCGGGCTTTCGACACCTACCGCCGAGTCTTCCGCCCCCGCTTTGTCGAGGGCGATCCGCCGAACGCTTGGAAATTGGTGCAGTTACTGGAAGAGCGCGAGCTTTCGGTTGAGGCCGTTCGGCCGGTCTACTGGCTCCTGCAGTCGCCGAAGAAGAAATACGGCATCTGGGTCTTCCACGAACGGCTTACCGCCGACAGCCTCTACCGCATCCAACGCGAGTACGTCGACCCGAAGATCAAGCTCCTGGACGGTCAGCTCGCCGAACTCCGCAAAAAACGTGACGCTACCGACGGCCGGGAACGCCGCAGGACGGAAAAGGAGATGGCGGCGGTCGAGGACGGCCTGGCCGACATCCGCGAGTTCGCTGCCCGCATGGACCACATCATCCAGCGCGGCTACACCCCGCACATCGACGACGGCGTGCTGCTGAACATGGCCCCGCTTTGGGAGCTGGTCCCCTCCTGGCAGGCCGAGCCCAAGAAGGCCTGGAAAGCCCTCGAAAAAGGCGACTACGACTGGGCGCACCACGCCATGGACTACTGGCCCGACCGGGTCAAGGAGAAGTGCAAGGAGAACAAGTCGTTCGCCATCGCCCACGGACTGGCGTGAGACGGGGTGCTGGTCGGGACGTTATCGCGCAGTAGAATAGAAAACCGGAAGAGGTTAGGCGATTCCATCGGCCGATACGTAAAAGAGTATGATGACACAGCCATTGCCCGAGTTCCAAAAACCGCCCGTGACGGAAGTCGTCCTCGGCGTCCAGTTCGAGAAACTGCGATCGCTTCAGACGCCCCAATTGGGTTATGTATGGCACTCGTTTCGGGAAAGGTTCCCGCAAACGGAGGAACAGGCCCCCTTGGACACGGTAATTGAGCGTTTCGGGCCGCAGAAGGACCGGCGGAGCACCCGACTGGAGTTGTCCTCGGTCCCGCCGTGCCCGAGGCTTTGGTTCTTGAACAAGTCCGGAACGGAACTGGTACAGGTCCAGTTGGACCGCTTCATCCGCAACTGGCGCAAGCAGGAGAACACGGACGAGTATCCCCGTTACCGCAATCTGCGAAAACTGTTCCGTCAGGATTTCGAGGCGTTCTGCGCTCTGGTCGAATCGGAGGGCTGGGGAACGGTCGAGCCGAACCAGTGCGAGGTGACCTACGTCAATATCATCCCGGCCGGTGAAGGCTGGCAGGACCACAGCGAGTTGGACAAGGTACTGACGGTCTTCACGAAGCGTTACTCGGATGATTGGTTAGGTGAGCCGGAGAAAGCAACGGTCAACCTCCAGTTCGTCCTTCGCGAGGGCGACGAGCCACTGGGACGGCTGCACATCGTGGCCAATGCGGTTTACCACATACCCACGAACCGTCCGGCAATCCGGTTGATGTTGACCGCTCGCGGAAAGCCCGAGGGGGATGGCATGGACGGCGTCATGCGGTTCCTCGACCGAGGACACAGGGAAATCGTCCGCGGTTTTGCATCGATTACCAAACCCGAAATGCATCAAGTTTGGGAGCGCACATCATGAGTCCGGATCTAATGGAGCGGAGCCCAAGCAGCGAAGCCCTGTCCACTCGTCAGTGGCAGCCTCTCGACCCTCCCCCTCCGCGAAATCGCCGCCGGGACTTCTACAGCGACAGTACATCGGCGGGCAGATTAGAGGCGGTCCCCTTTGGCGCGCATGATTTAGTCTTTGAAGAACCCATTCCATCCTGGTCATACCGCTTGCTGATGGAAATTAGTGAGCTTGGAGAATTGCCGAGCGGTTGGGATTCGTACGGGGCACAACCAATTGACCCCCAATGTGCGTTGGCGGCGGCGGATTTCGTTTTGGAGTTCCTGGACGACGACTCCCCGCAGCCGGCAATTGTGCCGACGACTCGGGGCGGCATCCAACTCGAATGGCATCGTTCCGGCGCTGATCTGGAAATCGAGATCCAGTCACCCACCAAGCTGGAGGTCTTCTTCGAGGACGAACGGACGGGTGAAGAGCAGCAGCTCAGCCTGTCCGTCAATTTCGCCCCATTGCTACCAATGTTGCAACGTGTAACCCAAGCAGATTGAACCTTCTCGCGATGTCGCAGACCGGTCCCGCCTACGTCGATGATCGAACCATTGCAGATGATTCGCCCTTGTGGCGGCGCATCGCGCCGCAACAGGTTATCTACGACGACAACCTGGGACGTCGTCGCCCAACGTCCGCCGCCTTCCAGAATCACCGGAACGGCACGCCAATGTCTGTCTTTCTGGGCCAAGACGTTCTGGCCGCCGGCCGGAATCCTGAATCGGTCTTGGAAGGTCATGAAGAGTTCAGCCTGGCGGCCATCACCGCCGGATTGGCCAGGGAAAAAGAACAGGGGATCCAACGAGCCCCCCTCCCCGGGGAACCGGCCCACGCTGAGGTTTTCGGCGAGAAGCCTAAGAGCGTGCAAAAGGCCTTCTCCAAGGCCAGCCAATGGGTCGTGCCGCCTTCGGTCAAAGACGATGCTTCATGAGATATTCGGGCTGCCTTACACGAATACCCGCTTATCGCCAGTATCTCACCGAGGCAAAATAACCCCCAGTGGACGAGGGCCTTGTTTTACCAAAGCCCCATTCTGTAAAATAACGCCTCACGGGCGTGCTGTTTGTTTCAGTCGGATGTGATAACCCAGGCCATGGGCGGGCGTTGTTATGCGATCGGGGCGATATGTTACACAACCGCAGGGCTATCGGGCATTCATCCCGGCGCCGCTGCCGCCTGATCCCCCCATCCAGACAGGGGGCGAGCTGTCGCGGCTACTCTCCGACGCCGATCGGAGCCTCGGACGGCTCGACGGGGTGGCCTCGGTCCTCCCGAACCCCGACCTGTTCGTCGCCATGTATGTCCGCCACGAGGCGGTTCTCAGTTCGCAGATCGAGGGCACCCAAAGTACCCTGGAAGACGTGTTGGAGTTCGAGGCGGAGTCCCCGCGGGAGGAGCGCCCAAAGGACGTGGAAGAGGTGGTCAACTACGTCCGCGCGATGAACCACGGCCTGCGCCGGCTGGAGGAGCTGCCCGTTTGCCTGCGGCTGATCCGCGAGATCCACGGCGAACTGCTTGAGGGCGTACGGGGGGCCGAGCGGACGCCCGGGGAGTTTCGGCGCAGCCAGAACTGGATTGGCCCGGCCGGCTGCAGGTTGAATACAGCCAGCTTCGTACCGCCGCCGGTCCATGAAATGCACGCCGCGCTGGATAACCTGGAGAAGTTCATGCACTCAGCCGAGTCGATGCCCCGGCTCATCCACTGCGGGCTGGCCCACGCCCAGTTCGAGACGATCCACCCGTTTCTCGACGGCAACGGCCGGGTGGGGCGGCTGCTGATCACGTTTCTGCTCTGCCAGCAGGGGATCCTCCAGCGCCCGCTGCTTTACCTGAGCTACTACCTCAAAGCCCATCGGGCGCAATACTACGATCGCCTCGACGCCGTGCGCCAGGACGGTGACTGGGAAGGCTGGCTGAAGTTCTTCCTCCAAGGTGTGCACGAGGTGAGCCGCTCGGCGACCGACACGGCCCGGGCGATCCTGCATCTTCGCGAGGAGCATCGCCAAAAGACGGCCGACCTGGGGGCCAGCGGAGCGGCCGCCACCCGGCTATTGGATTACCTGTTCGAGCAGCCGATTGTTTCGGTGCGCATGGTCGAACACACATTGGGTTGCTCCTACGTGACCGCCGGCAAGTTGGTCGAGCAGTTCGTGGAGCTGGGGCTAGTACGGGAGATCACCGGTCAGCAGCGGAATCGCCGCTTCCGCTATGAACCCTACGTGGCCTTGTTCGAAGAGCCCGCGAGCCAAGGAGATGGAGAGACAACGCTATGGGCAAGGTAACCGAAGAGCTGGTCAAGCTGATCACCAAGCAGGTCGACGAGCGGGGAATCGTCGTCTGGTACGATCCGGAGCGGGCGTACGGCGAGGTGGCCGCCAGCCTCACGCCGCCCGACACGACGGTGCTGCAGTACTCGGACGGGTTCTTTGAGCTTCGGCACCGGATCGACCCGTTTCTGGAGTTCATCGAAGAGGATGGAAGCGTGCGTGACGGGGCCGATATTCCGCCACGATTGGTCGTTTACGTGCCGCGAGACCGTGGCGAGACCCAGTACGCCCTGATCGAGGTGGAGGCCGCCGGCGTGGTCATGGAGCCGGGCGCCAATACGTGGCAGCGAAATACCCGCTTGAAGGTGCTGGCCGAACGGGTGTTCAAGCGGATCGCGCCCGACCGCGCACCGGAGATCACCCGCCGGGTGGACGAGGGTACCGTCAATGTCGCGGAGCTGGACTGGCTGAGCGATCAGAGCGGCGCGTTGGGCGCCGTGAAGCTTGTCTTCGGTCGGGTGGCACTGGCTGAGCGAGCGCGGGACAGGCTTCCATTTCTGACAACGCTAAACGCGAGCAGCCAGTGCACGGTTTCCACTTCCCTCGCGTTGTGCCATGACTCGGTTACTGTGTACAGGCCCTCAACCCACACTGGCTCCGTTCGCTCAATCTCAAGGCAGTTAATACGTGACTGATATCGCACACCCTTTCATTCTTTCATCCCGTGTCAGGAATATATCGCTCACTCAGCCAGTGCCACCCGACGTCTCCCACCGATTGTCATCCCGGTAGTCCTTGTACGAGAAGAACACCTCGCCGTCTTCGATCTTGATCAGCCGATCGTTGGCGATCACCACGCGGTTGGCATAGCGGGCCAGGTAGCTGACCACCTTCTCGCTCGGCTGGCCGTTCTGAGCGGACTCTGGCTAGCGCGTTTAACCGCAATCCCGGAGTGCCGATCGGCCGTTGGGTGTCCATGGCTGGTGTCCAGCCACCGGTCGGCACGGAGGGATGCGCGCTGGACCACTGGAGGTTGCCAGCGGCTTCCGCCGGCTCCAACCCCCCGCGACCTCGCCGGGTTGGGACACCAGATTGCGGAGTTCCAGCCGCGCCGGCTACGCAGCCGGTCGGGTCACACCCCGTGACGCAGACATACACCCGGCACTGGCCTCAGCGCGCAGGCCGCCGTCCGCTGTCATGGTCCATGCCACTTCCCACCCCGGGTCCGAGCGGACTCTGGCCTTGCGGTTAAACGGGCGATGTGCAGCACGCAGAGGGCGCCGAGCTGGGCACCGAGCAACCGCTCGCCCACGGTGAGAATCGAGCGCCCACCGATCTGCATCAGCGGGGAATAGAGCGCGTCGCCATGGGCCATCACCAACCGGGTAAGCGGGCGCGGCAGCGTGAGCATCAGGTGGTGATAGGGGACTGGCAGCAGATCCTGCTCCAGCTTTTCGGCCCACTGCTGCCGATACGCCTCCCGGCACGCGGGGCAATGCCGGTTGCCACAGGAGTTGAAATACACGTACGTCTGCCCACAGGCATCACACACCGCCACTCGTGTTCGCCCATGCCGAGGTGCTCCGCCGTAGGTCGGGAATCCTTTCCCGAGACGAACCGCCGGAACACCCCGCCACGACCCCCGCCCGTAGCTCGGGAATCCTTTCCCGAGACGAACCGCCGGAACACCCC
>JBNJEM010000308.1:0-9068 GCA_051745935.1 Planctomycetota bacterium | reverse complement strand
GGTTTGTAGCGGCGAACGTGAACCACCACGGGACAAGCCCGTGGCATCCATGCGGGCCTTGCGTGTCCAGGTCATGTAGCGGCACCCGTGAACGGCTACTTCAATCGCGGCCAGATAGCGTGCGGCCGCGAGGAAGCCGCTGTCGCTTTCCAAGGCCGCCATGAAGAATGCCGTTCCGGGATCGAGATTGCGCAGCGTCCATTCCGTCCTGGACTTCGATGCGCACGCCCCCAACTGTCTTCGCTGTCGGGACGCCTGAAGTATGGCGAAACACGTGAAACTTCCCGGGACCACGCCAATTTGGGTTGGCCAAAACAATCATTGAACGTTGAAAGAGCTCAGCAAGTGGCGGCGTATTTCGTACACGAATTCTGGGAGGAAAAACAATGAGTGACCACACGGTTCGATTCTTTTTCAGCGGTGGCTGTCGGAGGTGGCCGCTCAACGCCGCGAATCGAAGGCGGAAATCCCAGTGGCGTCCGCTCGCGTTTTTCCTTTTGGCATTGATTCTCGCAGGCCCGCGATCGGCCGCGGCGGACGAACCGGTCGCGTCGGCCTACGGCCTGATCCGCGCCAGCGGGGTAGGCGGCGGATTGTGCGTTTTCGTCGGTCTGGACGACGGGGAACAAGTGACGCGGGCTTGCGATCAAGGCGAGTTCGTCGTTCACTGCCTGCACCCCGATGGGCGGATCGTCGACCGGATGCGGCAGACCCTTCAATCCAACCACCGCTACGGGCAGGTATCCGTCGACAGATGGTCCGGCGGGGCGTTGCCTTACACGGAAAACCTGGTGAACCTGCTGGTCGCGGATGGCCTGCCCATGGTCGGGGAGGACGGATTCTCAGCCGAGGAACTCGTTCGCGTCCTCTGCCCCAACGGCGTGGCCTACCTCGGCGCTCGCGAACCGGCGAAGGCGGCGGACCTCGTGGCTCGGGCGACGGCGGCGGGTATGGATCGGGTCGAAGTTGTCGGAGGTGAGAGTCGTTGGGTGAGGATGGTCAAGCCTCGTCCGAAAGAGATCGACGAGTGGACCCACTGGCTGCACGGGGCCGACGGTAACGCCGTGGCGGAGGACACGGTGGTTGGCCCGCCGCGCCGTGCCCAGTGGGTCGCGGAACCGCGGTGGCAACGCCATCACGAAACCACGCCAAGCCTCGAGGCGATGGTGTCGTCGCGCGGGCGATTGTTCGCGATCATCAACGAGGCGCCGGCTGGCGTGGACGGCCTACCCGACCGGTGGAACCTGGTCGCGCGGGACGCCTTCAACGGAAAACTCTTGTGGAAGCGGCCGATCGACGAATGGGGATGGAAGTATTGGGGAGACCATTCCCACGGCAATGGGCGTTGGAATCACCCCACGCACATTTCCCGGCGCGTCGTCGCCATCGGCGACCGCGTGTATGCGACGCTTGGATTCAACGCGCCGCTGACGGCGCTGGACGGGGCAACCGGGCAAACCGTCATGACCTACCCGGAGACCGAGTTCACCGACGAAATCCTTTATGAGGACGGAACGCTCGTGTTATCGCTCAACACGGCGCCCCAGGGACCGGGACGTATCGACGAAAAACCGCCGGTCGAGAAGGCGGTGACGGCGATCGACGCCGAGACGGGCGAGGTCTTTTGGCGGACCGAGGGCTTCGAAGGGGCCGCCTCGAAGGCCGATGCCATCGAACGGGTCACCCATTTGACGATGGTGGCCGGAGGCGACAAGGTGTTCCTGGTCGAAGAAAACGCCCTGGTGGCGCTCGATTTGCGCACCGGGAAGCGGCTGTGGCGGAAAGACCGGCCGCCGCGAGAGAAGCCGGTGACCTACGGAAGTTACTATTTCACGAACTTGTTCAGTCTTCTCTATCACGACGGCGTTGTGCTCTTCACGGAACCGGACCCCACCGTGAAGCGACTGCCTTGGGACGTGCCGGCCCATGCCGACCTGATGGGACTTTCCGCGGAGACGGGCGAGGTGCTTTGGACTCGCGATTGCGGAATCTGGGGCCACTACAATCCGGGCGACCTGTTCATCATCGACGGCCGGTTGTGGATACATGACGACGAGGAATTCCTGATGCACGCCGTGGACCCGAAGACGGGCAAGACGCAGCGAAGTGTCTCGACGGAAGAAGCACTCGTGCAGGGGCACCACCACCGATGTTACCGCAACAAGGCAACGACGAACTACGTGCTGACCGGCCGGCGTGGCGTGGAGTTCATCGACCTCCAGTCGGAGGAGAATCTGCGGCACCACTGGGTCCGGGGAACGTGCCGCTACGGGATCTTGCCGTGCAACGGGTTGCTTTACGCGCCGCCCCACCCCTGCGTCTGCTACATTACCGCGAAACTTAATGGATTCTGGGCGCTCGCGCCTGAAAGAGCGGACCACGCACAAGGCAAAACGGGCGGAGGCACGCCTTTTCAGAAGGGCCCGGCTTACGGAGCCGCGCTTTCGGATTCCAGCAACGCGGATTCGGAAAACTGGCCGACTTATCGGCACGACGCCGCCCGGAGCGGTTCCGCCACGACGGCGGTCGAGCCCGAGCTTGAGATGGCGTGGGAGACGACGATCGGCGGCCGCGTGACCAGTCCGGTGATCGCCGAGGATAAGGTCTTCGTGGCTTCGTGCAACAAGCATATCGTGTGGGCACTCAGCGCCGACGGAGGAAAGCCCCTCTGGAAGTACACGGCCGGGGCGAGGGTCGACACACCGCCGACCGTCTACCGGGGCCTGGTGCTGTTCGGGTCCGCTGACGGCTGGGTATACTGCCTACGGGCGGGCGACGGCAAGCTCGTCTGGCGCCGCCGGGGCGCGCCGCAAGAACGGCGGATGATGAACCGCGGCCAGTTGGAATCGACATGGCCGATCCATGGGAACATTCTGGTCCAGAACGGAACGGCCTATTTCGCGGCGGGGCGGTCCTCCTTCCTCGACGGTGGAATCCTCGTGTACGCGGTCGACCCGGCAACCGGCGACGTCCTTCAAAAACGGCGGATCGACAGCATCGATCCGAAAACCGGCGACATGGTCGAAAGCCTGATGCGCTACGACATGCCCCCGGAGGCCCTCGGGGCGCTGCCCGACGTCCTCGTGGGCAACGGAACCCACGTCTACATGCGGCATCTCAAGTTCGCGCCGGACAGTCTGAAATACCGCAGCGCCGTGGAGGACTTGCCGGAAAAGCGGGGGAAACGGGAGCATCAGTCCGTGGGCGCTCACCTGATGTCCGTCGCCGGCCTGCTCGACGATAGTTGGTTCAACCAGACCTATTGGTCCGTCGACGGCAGGTCACAGTCCAAGCTGCTGGTCTTCGACGAGGAGACCGCGTGCGGCGTGAAACCGTTTCCCGGTACCGCGCGTCACTCGCGGGCCATCTTCGTGCCCGGCCGGAAGGGCTACACGCTGTTTGCCAACGACCGTCCGAAACACGCGAAACGCTGGTCGGTGAAGATCCCCGTCCGGGCGAGGGCCATGGTGCTGGCGGGTGAAACGCTTTTTCTGGCCGGCCCACCGGACCTCGTGCCGGAGGACGACCCGTACGCGGCGTTCGAGGGAAAGCTGGGCGCGAAGCTGTGGGCGGTTTCCGCGACCGACGGCGAGCGGCTCGCCGAATACGAGCTGGCCAGCCCCCCGGTTTTCGACGGCGTGGCGGCGGCCCGGAAACGGCTGTATTTGTCCACGGAGAACGGGACAGTGTTGTGTTACGGAAAACAATGAACGGATCATCGGGACCGAGACAACCCGGAGTCCAAAAACGACATGGGCTGTTGGGGGAGCGCGCGAAGGCTGCCAACGGGCAAAACGACACGGGCGGATACTCGGCTTTCCGCGCTTCCCTTTCTTGCCAAAGGAGGACCATCATGTCTCGTATTAGAGTGTTACGGTGTAATATGCGCGCATGGCGCCCGCATGCTTGGCGTGAGCGACCAACGGGAGCGATCCATCCCTGTGCAGCGTCCCTATTTGGTTGGCGGCCCTGCCGCCTTAGGCGTCTAGCTCTTGGATACCGCGCCGCGTCTCTCTCCCTCACCACGCGCGGCGCGTTCGGGAACGACCGCTGGCCCAGATGGGTGACGTGGGCTTTGTTCGCATTCGCGCTCCTCGCCCACGCATCGGTTGGCGCCGACGAGCTTGCCTTTTTGGATGTGGAGTCGGAAAGCAGTTCGTCGGGCAAGGCGAAGATGGTTCGCAAGAGCTTCGACTTTGCCAGTAACTTCGCCGCTTACGGACTGGACTACAACATCGACATTCCAGCCGATGCTCCGGAAGGCCAATGCACTTCCGAACTGTGGGCGTTCCGCGGCGGGAACCTGACCCTCGGGATGGTGTCGCCCAGCAGCGCGAACTGGTACCGGCAAAGTTTTCTGCGCGTGCGGGTCGATGACATCAGCCTGCACGATATTCCGGGCACGTTTCGCGTCGTGCGTTCAACCGGCCCAGACGCATTGCTTGAAGGGACTTGGCCCACGGCCAAGGGGCCGGTGCATATTCGTGTCGCCATGCGCGGCGGTGACGATAAACTGCTCGTTCAGGTCGCCCTGCCACCGGAAACCGATGCCGAAAGGCTTCAGGTCCGTCTGACGGCATATCCCCAGGACTTTTCAGAGCCTCGCAGCCGCGCGATGGTTACGGCCACTCGCGAGCTGGACGCCCCGGCTAGTCCCAAGCTCGATCCAGCCAAAGAGAAATGGGTCATGTTCCACGATAAGCGGATGGTGGGCGATCCGGCGTTCAGCGGCCCGTGCGCTTTCGCGTACGTTCCGGACGAGGTTGAGCCGGTAAAGGTCGGTTTGGGAACCTATGCCGTCAGTCCCACGCTGCAAACCAAACCAGGCGTACGGCAAATTACGGTTGCGCTGTGGGACTTCACCCCGGACAACAATCTGAAAGAGCTCCGATCGTATTTGCGCGACGGTGGAGCGATCATCAGCGAGGACCTGGAAACAGTAGCTTCCGCCGACTGGTTGGCGGAACCGCTGCCAGAGGCACGGATACCAGCACCTCGACGCGAGCATCTCGCGCGTCAAGTGGCCGAACGCCGCCGGCCAACGCCTTATGATGAAGTGACCCGCGAAGTCGTGACACCGCACGTTCCCTGGGGGCGGCCGTTGGCTGGCGGTCCGGTCAACACCTTGATCCTCGCGCCCCGGTGGTTGCAGCGTGAGGTGGTTGAACTCGCTCAGCGGCTGGATCTGCGGTATCGCACCGTGCCGTTCGCCGAAGCCGGCATGGTGTTCGATTCGTGGTCCATGTACTTGTACGATTCCTACGACGTGTATGGCTATACGCGGAAAAACAAAACCGACATTTTGGCCGACTTTTCAAAGAAACTGTCCCAGGAGACTGATTGCGTGGTCGTCAGCGGCGTCCATGCCAAAGCGATCCCGGACCATTTGCGGGGGCGTTTGCTGGACAAAGTTCGCCAGGGAAGTGGACTGATGTTGTTTGGATGCGCCGACGATCTGCTGGCTGATTGCAAGCAAGAGTTAAAGCCGGCCGACTGGAAGCCGGAGGTCGTGCCGGCAACGCGGCTGCCCGTGTTGAAGGAGATGTCGCGGGACGGAAATCCGCTGGCGACGGCGTATCAATTGGGGGAAGGACGAGTACTGGTGCTGCATTGGCCGACCGCTCGCAGGCACTCCCGAGCCTGCTTCACGCCCATCTTGAACCACGAAGACCCGTTCGCGCTGGACTACTACGATTACTACCACAGCCTGGTCGCCGAGGCGATGCTTTGGGCAAGCCAGAGAACGACGCCCGTTCGGGTGCACGTGGATGCGGAGGGCGGCCAGGTCAGCCTTCAAGCCGACAAGGCGTTTCCAAACGTCTCCGTTGAAGTGCTTTGCGACGCGCCGGAACGATCACTTCGACAGCGCACCGTCCTCACTCGCTCGCTGTCGGCCGGTGGCACGCAGCTGACGTTGCCTCCACTGGAACCCAAGACGGGGCCGTGCCTGGTCAGCGTGCGAGTGGTAAAGGAGAAGAAATGCCTGGGATGGGCCACCGGGTTTCGCAGCCAAGGGGAAGATCTACCGCGGATTCAAAGCATCGATCTTCGCTCGGACGTGCTCGCCGCTGGCGATGTTGTCCAAGGCCAGGTTCGCTTGAGCGACGTGCCGGCCGAAGCCACCTTGGAGGTCGAGTTGGTCGACGCGTTATCGCGGCAACTCGTGTTGCGAAAACTGGCCCCAGAAGAGCACGACACGGCGATCAAATTGCCTCTGGACCATCCAGTCACGGTACTTCACCAATTGCGAGCTCGGCTCTACCAGGACGGAAAGCTGCTCGATCAGCACGTGGAACCATTGACCGTACCGGATGCCGACGTGGATGGTTTCCACTTTCTCGCATGGGCCTCGGCTGGAAACAATGCCGTCAGCAACTACATTCTGCGGGAACTCGCGCGCCACGGTGTCGATTGGATCGATAGTGTCGGACTGACGGGCGCGAACCGGGCGCGGGCGGCGGTTCATGGTAAGAGTGCGAGCCGTTGGAATCTGAAAAGCATTCCCTATTCGACCCGGATTCACAGCGATCGGGGTGAAGACCGAGTGCGTAAACCCTGTTTAACCGATCCAGACCATATGAAACCGTGGGCGGAGGGCCTGGCGGAGCGGGCGGCGGGCGCGGCGCCGTACGGGCCAGTGGCCTACACCCTGGGGGATGAAAACTATCTGATTCGCGGCACGCATGACGTGTGCATTTCACCGACCTGCCTGGCTGGATTTCGCGAAGAACTTAAGTCGCGTTACGGCTCACTGGAGGCGTTGAATGACGCATGGCATCAAGATTACACGGCCTGGGACGAGGTGGTGCCAGCGACCTTGGAAGACGTGAAGGACACCCCGCCGCATTGGCCGCGATGGGCCGATCATCGGATGTACATGGATCGGGTGTTCACGGCCGCGCACGTGGCCGGCCGCGATGCGATTCGCCGCGGCGATCCGAAAGCCCGGGTGGGCTTTGACGGCGTCTTTTCGTTGAACAGCCATCACGGCTACGACTTTTACGAGCTCTGCCGCGCGTGCGATCTCAACGAGGTCTATGCCAGTCGGTTTTGGCAATTGGAATACATCCGTTGCTGGCACCAACCCGACTCGATCCGCGGGGCATGGTACAATCGCATCGGCAATCGCGGCGAGACCGCCGCGAACCGCATCGCCTGGCATCTGCTGTTGCACCAGCATAACAGCAGTTGGTACTGGACGTCGTACCATTGCGGTCCCGCGTTGCTGTTTCCGGATCTGCGCCCCGCCCCTCAGCTTGAATGGATGCAAAACACTCACGCCGAGATCCGTGGCGGGATCGACAAGCTGTTGCTGAATGCAAAGCGTTTGCAGGATGGCATCGCGGTCCACTACAGCCAGCCGAGCGTTCATGCGGCAACCCTGCAAGGACACAATCTGGCCTCCGCGCAATGGGGGTTCGCGCTGGCCATGGAAGACCTCGGGCTGCAATACGACATGGTCTCCAACAAACAAGTCGAGCAGGGTATGCTTGGAGATTATCGCGTGTTGCTGCTTCCCGGTAGCACGGCGCTCTCGGCGACCGAAGCGAAACACATCCGGTCGTTTGTCCGTCAGGGGGGATTGGTCATCGCCGACCGGGTACCCGGCACCCTCGACGACCATTGTCAGCCGCTACCCGCCGGCCAACTTGACGCGCCGTTTGGCATCCGCTCCGGAACCCAATCGGCGGCTGAATCGCCCGAGGGCGGCCCGATCGAACTGACACATCAAGAGTTAAGCGGAACCCTGCCACTGCCGTTGGCTCGCTGCCAGTTCCAAATCGACGGGGCGACCGCCTGGGGCACCGGGGGCAAGGCACCCGCCGTGCTGGTCAACCAGCACCAACAGGGCACCGGTGTGTTACTGAACGCCCGCGTCGATGACTATACATCGCTGCACGCGAGCAAGGAATCGCTGCCCGTTTTGCGCCTGTTTCGAAAGCTGCTGAAAGACCACGACGTGCAGCCACGAGTAAAGGTGACGCAGGAGGAGACGGAACTCGGTGATTGCGAAGTCGTTCTGTTCCGGAGCGGCTCAATTCACTACGTGGCCGTGCTCAAGGAAGAAAACCGCGCGTCACCGAAGCCATCACGTGCCACGATAAGCCTGCCGGAGGCGGCGGAGGTCCATGACGCGCGGGCCGGCAAGCGACTTGGCCGCCTGAAGCACGTGGAGGTGACACTCAAACCAGGGGATCCAACCCTCCTGGCCTGCCTGCCCGACGTGGTGGAATCGGTGGGTTTGCAGGTTCCGGAACAAGTTACCGCCGGCGAGGCGGTGCCCATGGAGCTTACGTTGAACGTGGCGGGCGAGCGACTCGCGGGACAACATTGTCTGCGTGTGGCCTGGTTCGAACCGGATGGCACGGCCGCTTCGCACTACACGCGGAAGCTGCTCATCGACAAACCCACGGCAACGACGGAAGTCCAGCTCGCTCGCAATGATCAACCCGGCGATTGGAAGGTCGTCGTGACCGACGTGGCCACCGGTGTCAACTGCGAGGCGACAGTGGAAGTCCTCGCGCCCGGACAATGAGGACAGAGGCCACACGGACCAATTCAGGGAATGACGCTGGCGTGGAGATATGGGATCAGACCGCAATATCCGCTGTAGCCATTCCAACCGCGACCCTGCAAAAGGAAAAGAGTGCTGACGCCTTTTCCTTCCCCGTTGACACATCTTGCGAAAGTGACTACAATGACCACATGATTACCAATCTACGTGAAGCCAAAAGCAATTTGAGCCAACTGGTGCAACTCGCAGCCGACGGCGAGGAAATCGTGATCACCGTGCGGGGGCGGCCAACGGCCCGCTTAACCTGCCTGGTGCCAAAAGAAGCGCGGAACTTCGGACGGGAAGAGTGGGCAGCCGAACTCGGCAGGGCTGCCCAGGCGGCTCGCAAGAGGCAGCCCAAGGCGACTTCGCAACGGTGTTGGGATGAGCTGCGCGAGGAGCGATTGTGATTCATGGCCAATGCGATTTACTGGGACACGTCGGCGTTGCTCAAGCTTTACGCCCCCGAGCCGGATTCCGGCGACTACCTGCGGCTACTCACCCAACAACCGGA
>JBNJEM010000307.1:0-9098 GCA_051745935.1 Planctomycetota bacterium | reverse complement strand
TCTTGCTTCCAACCCCCCATGGATGCATCCTCATTGTTCCATGGCCTGCGGGACCGGGTTCTCGACCGTGCCCACCGGGCGCACGCGAGCCCCTTTTTGGTCCTTTTCTCCGAGATCGTGGCGGGCCTTTTCGAGCAGATGGCGCAGCCGCGCCACGACATCGGGCTTTTCATCCGCCAGGTTTTCGGTTTCCCGCAGGTCTTCCCGGAGGTTGTATAATCGCACCGCTCCTTCGCTTTTGGCGGGCAAATACAGTTTCCAGGGGCCGCTTCGAACGGCGCGCAACTCGTTCACGTGGTAATAGAAGAAAGCCTCGTGCGGCGAGGCGGCATCCGGCTTTCCAAACAGCAGTTTTCGGATGTCGCGTCCGTCGATGATCCGATCCCCCGGGACCTTCGCGCCCGCTAGATGCGCCAGCGTGGGGTACAGATCCATGAGGGTAACCAGCTCGCGGCAGACGGTACCGGCGGGAATGCGACCCGGCCAGCGGGCGATCATGGGCACGCGCATGCCGCCTTCCGAGATGCCGTAGGCATGGCCTTTGAGTGGCAGGTTGGATCCGCCCCGGCGACGGGGGTCCGGAGCGCCATTGTCGTTTGTCCAAATGACGAGTGTTTGTCGGTCCAGTTCGAGCTCTTCCAAGGCGTCCAGAATCGTTCCGACCGACCAATCCAGTTCTTCCACCGCGTCGCCCCAGGGGCCGTTATCGCTCCGGCCACGAAACGCCTCGCTCGCGAACGGTTTGGCCGTACTGCCGGGCATGGCGTGTGGTAAATAGACGAAAAAAGGGCTCTCTCGATGGTCCCGGATAAACTCAATGGCCCGCTCCGTGTATCGTTTCGTGAGCGGGTTGCGATCCACCGGTGCTTCAATGACTCGTTCCCCTTCCATCAGCGGCAGCGGGGGCCAGCTGGGCCGGCTTGGTCGAGCGGTCATGTCGTCGCTGTAGGGAATGCCAAAGTACTCATCAAAGCCTTGTCGCGTCGGCAAAAAACGTGGTTGGTCGCCCAAGTGCCACTTGCCGATGCAGGTGGTTGAATAGCCGCGTTCCTTCAGCAGCTCCGCTATCGTTATTTCATCGGGATGCAAGCCGTGCCGCGAGACAGGGCGCAACACCAGCCCGTCGGACTGCGTGTGATCAAGCCCGACCCGGCGCGGATAACAGCCGGTCATCAATGCCGCGCGCGACGGCGTGCATACCGGTGCCGCCGCATAGCAATCGGTGAACTGGATCCCTTCGCTCGCCATCCGGTCGATATGGGGCGTTCGCTGCTTCGCCTTTGGGTTGAAGCACCCCACGTCACCGTATCCCAGATTGTCGCATAGAATGAGGACGATGTTGGGCCGCCCGGGGTTGGATGAACTCGCTGAAGTCCCCGCCGCGGCAACCGAGTGGAACCGCGGAGACACGGTTGCACAGACCAAACCAGCCACCACCGCGCACTTGACGCTTCCCCCGAGCAGAACCGACATCAACCATGCCACGCATCCTCGATGTGACGGAGCCCCGCGTCCTCGCTCATGTCCGCTTGCCCCCCCTGTCATGGCTGCCCGGCTGGGATATGTGTTAGACCGCTGGCGGGCAAGGCGGGCAAGCGTGACACGAGGCGCGAGCGGACGCAACGCATCACGTCTCCCGTGTCGATGTCGGAAACGCCCGATCCGGGTTGTGTCGTGTGTGCTGGTGTTGAGTATGGATGGTTGTCCGCTCATGGATGATCCTCTTCCATCAATGGCCCAGGAGTTTCAGTCGATCGGAGGGGGGCGACGAGCCTCTTGTCTCTTGCCCATCATACTTAATCGTGGGAGCTGTCGCTAGAAACGCGGCGCCAGAGGGCGAGTCCCGAACGGGCTCGCGACGGGGACTGGCGGGGCCGTCGACATGCCAAATCGACGCGGGTGGCCGTCCGTCGTACGTGGGGTTGCCGCGCCGGGGCCCACTCCTCGAAGAGGCTTTGAGGCGCGGGGGAACGCGGGCGGAGGAGAGTTGCTGATGCCGTGGGTGGGGAGGCACTGCTCTTGCTTGCTCCGAATGGGCTGATATGATACCGTTTCCGGTCAAACATGGTCCGAGTGGCCAGGGGGGTTGCCACGGGGAAAAGTCCCCAGCACGTCTCGGCGGTTTATACTTCAGGCGGTCGGATTTACCGGGGGTGGAAAGCGGCCCGACGCAAGCCGTCCTCGCGTTGGTCGGACTCGCGGCGGACAGAGTCATCCGCGACCGGTATACGCCATCCGCGAGCGGTATACGTTGCCCCCTGCCTCGGGCCAATGTGAGTTTGGCGTGACCTGAATATCCGTGTACTGCAAAAGGAATTCCTCGACGGGAGGGCGGGATGGACCAAGCAGCTTTCGAAGCGACACAAGCGAGTTACCGGGCGCGTCTTTGGCGTTGGGCCATTTGGGGATTATTTGTGTTCCAGGCCACCGTGGGGGCCGGAGCGGCCGAACCGGAGGGGACGAACGAGGGCGCCGGCTTGTTTGCCGGATTGCGCGAGAGGATTTCGCTGCCGGCACGATCTTTGGATAAGGTCATCGCTTGGACTGATCAATACTATTTCCACCAGTGGCGCATTCAAGCTCACGTCGAGACGGGGGAATGCCGTTTACTGGACGACAATGACAAGTTGCGTTTAGAGGGCTCGTTCGACGATTGTCTGGCGGAGCTGAAATCGATCAAGCGGGCGGAGAACCTGCCGCCGATGGAGGGCAACGCGGTGGTCCTCCTGCACGGTTTGGGGGCTCCCCGGTGGTCCATGCACCTGCTGGCTCGCTACCTGGAGAAACATGGCGAATATGCCACGTTCGCCATTGATTACGCCAGTTTACGGTCCAACATCGATGATCAGGCCTCGAGCTTGGCGAATGTGATTCGAAGCTTGAAGGGCATTAAGCAGATTGACCTGGTGGGCCACAGTTTGGGAAACATCGTGATCCGGCGGTACTTGGCTGGAAACAGCTCCGCCCCTCACGTCTGGAAGCCCGATCCAAGAATCCATCGGATCGTCATGATCGCGCCGCCAAACCATGGTTCATTGGCCGCTTCGCGCCTCGCCGGCTCACTGGTTTTCAAAACGATTTTCGGCAAGTCGGGCGGCCAACTGGGCGAGAGCTGGAACAATCTGGAGGAGCGATTGGCGACGCCCGAAGTTGAATTTGGCATCATCGCCGGCGGCGTTGGCAATTCAATCGGATTGAATCCCATCTTGCCCGGTGATGATGACGGCCGGATTACCGTCGAGACAACCCGGCTGGCGGGGGCGACTGACTTTCGAGTCGTCCCCGCCTTACACGAGTTGATCGCGAACGATCCGCGAGTGTTCAAATTCACACTCCGTTTTTTGGAAAAAGGCTATTTCGTCTCGAGGGACGAGGCCACATCCCTCCAATCAACGGCTCGCCGTCCCGATCTCCCATCGCGATAGCCACAATTCTCCCGCCCCGACCTGCGTTGTGGTGAGCCCCCCAAGACACCGAGCCCTGAAAGGGCGAGACAACCGATGGACGATTCGGGGCAACAACGGTTTGAAACGGATCTTCCAGTAGATTCTGACAAGAGAATGGCCCTTAAGTGGTTTCATATCAATGGGTTTTGCGTTGTTCCGTGAGCTTCTCGCTAGTAGATACCTGGACGCCTCGGCGGACAACGGAGTTGGCTAGGGTCACGCCGGCGGCATCCAGCAGCCCCTGAAGACTTGGCTGCGATTTTGGGATACGCGCCCCGCTCTTGCAATCCGTGCTTGATTATGAATTTCTTATTGGATTCTCTGCTTGTGAGTTATAATAGCACTGGATATTGGGGGGGATGCGGGGCTGGGCTGGTGAAAACCTCGGGATCTAGGCGGAGTGGGGCCAGTAGGGTTGCTTGCATCCGCTTTTCCTTCCCGAGTGACCCGCCGCCTGCCATGTTCCCTTTGGTCCTTTCGGTCTCTTGGATCTTCGGGCCCGTGGAGGCCTTGATTCGAGATGGGGCAGGATGCAAGACGCAACAAAAGGGGTTACAAGAACGTAGAGTTTTTCATTAGGCCAGGGCTTGGGCCGCGGCGCGATATTGGATGACGGAGGCGGGCCATGGCGCGCGGCGGGTGGGGGCGAGGCGGCAGCTTGATGAGTGTTCACAAATCCTCTAGTGTTGCGGTTTTAGGGTTTTCGGGGGTTGATGCGTGGAGTGGGCGGCCAGGGCACCTCATGGCACTCATTCAAATAGGGCGGAGCCCGGGATTTCGTCCGGCTTGAATCAGTGGCACCTCATGCGTTGCCTCTGCCGCCCCATCGCGTCACGGTTATTTGGCGGCGATATGGATCCAAGTTGAAGAGCAGTTTTCGAGGTTCCAGCGGAACGATCGCGGTTGGCGAAGAATGCGGTTGGCGGAGAATCACGAAGTGCAGGAAGTGTTCGAGACGAGAACCAGTTTTGTTAGCGCCCGTTAGCTTGTTGAGCCTTGGTGTTTGGGTTCTCACCGAGGGAAACGTGGGTACGTGGGAGAGAGCATGAGCATATCTTTTGCCAATGGATGCGAACAGCACACGACGACGGACGGCAGAGAGTTCCGTTTTTACGAGTTAGGCTCGGGTGAGACACCGATTCTATTGCTTCATGGCTTGTTCGGCAGCCCGTCGAATTGGTTGTCGATCATGCAGGAATTGGTCGATCGTTACCACTTCTACGCCTTGCAGCTTCCCATCGAATTTGGTCAGAAGCGGCGTCACACGGGTTTCAAATCGCTGAGGCAACTGACGCATCACGTGGCGGAATTCCTGGACGAGCTCGGGTTGGACCACGCGGTCGTTTGTGGCAACTCGCTGGGAGGCCAGCTCGCGTTGGATTTGTACGCGCATCACCCGGAGCGAGTGGAGCGACTGATCCTGAGCGGCAGTGCTGGTTTGTTTGAGCGTAATTTGGCTGGCGGTCGTCCGCCACGGCTTTGTCGCGACTACATCCGCAAGCAGGCCGGTGAGATCTTCTATGATTCGAAGCATGTGAGTGACAAGTTGGTGGATGATGTCTATTTGATGTTGAGTGATCGCCACTATCGGCGATTTCTATTGAAGGTGGCCAAGGCAACCCGGAACCGTTACATGCTGGAAGAGTTGGCGAATGTCGCGGTGCCGACGATGATCATATGGGGCAGCGACGATTCGATCACGCCGCCAGCCGTGGCCCAGCAGTTCCGCGAGCACATTCCGGAAGCGGAATTATGTTTCATTGACCAGTGCGGACACGCGCCGCCCATTGAACAGCCGGAGAAGTTTGCTCATCTCCTGGATGAATTTCTGGGCGACATGAACTCCCGTCGCAATTCCGTGCCATGCAAGCCGAGGTGAGCCAGTTTGCCGAGCGGGATCGGGGGGGATTGGGCGGCGTCTATACAATCTCCGTTCTGGTCGTCTTATTGGCGACGCTGCCCTTCTTGTTTCGCGGCGTGGCCGGTGCGTTGAACAGCAGTTCCAACGATCCGCGCCAGTGGTTGCCTCGTGGCTTTCCGGAAACCGACACCTACGAGTGGTTTCAACAGCACTTTGGCCACGATGAAATCACGGTGGTCAGCTGGCCGGGTTGCACGCTTGACGACCCCCGCCCACGGCAGCTGGCCCAATCGCTGTTGGAGCATCCGGATCCTCCCTATTTTCAGAGTGCCGTCACCGGGCAGGAAATGGTGGAGCGGCTCATGAGCCGCCCTCTTGAGTTGTCCCGTGAAGAAGCGATTCGCCGCCTGCGGGGCATTCTGATCGGCCCCGATGGGGAGACCACCTGCGTCATGCTCACGATTTCCGAGCGGGGGGTTGGCAACCGCGCGGCGGCCGTGAACCACATCCGTAGCGCGGCGCGTGATCTCCCCGGCTTGGATGCCGAGGCGCTGCACATGGGGGGACCGACGGTCGATGCCGCCACCATTGATGTGGAGAGCCAGCGGCTGCTGTTGGAACTAGCCAGTCTTTCGGGGATTGTGGCGCTGGCGATTACCTGGACACGCCTTCGTAGCATCCGCTTGGCGATCATCATTTTGGCGGCGTCCGTCTACAGCACCGCGGCGGCGCTATCGATCCTCTATTACTCGGGTGGCCAGATGAACCTGGTGATGACCATGTTGCCGCCCCTGGTGTTCGTGTTGAGCGTGTCGGCGGCGATTCATCTGGTGAATTACTATCGCGACGCGGTGGGCGAGGGGGGGCCCGGTTCGGCCCCCTTGCAGGCGTTGCGCGATGGGTGGTGGCCTTGTGTTCTGGCGTCCGGTACCACGGCGATCGGCCTTTTGTCGCTGGCGGTGAGCAACATCATGCCGGTCAAGATGTTCGGCATCTACGCGGCCCTCGGGATGGCGGCGAGTCTGGCGACGGTCCTGGTCATGCTGCCCGTTGCTTTGACAGTCTGGCCGGAATCGGCCCGCTCGCGTGCTTCGACCATCCAGGGCTCGGCCTCTCCCTGGCAGCTGGACCGCGTGGTCGACTGGATCTGGCATCGCAACAAGATGATCGTTGTCGTCTCGTTGTGCCTCATGCTTTTCTCGGGGATCGGTCTGTTCATGATGCGGTCGACGGTCCGGCTGCAGTATCGATTTGGATCGGAGAGCCGGATACTACGGGACTATCGCTGGTTGGAAAGGCATCTGGGCCCACTGGTCCCCCTTGAACTTGTGATCCATTTCGACAGTGGGACCGAGCGGGACATCTTGAAGCAACTGAGCCGTGTACGAGAATTGGAACTCGCGGTGAAGGCGTTGCCCGAAGTAGGCGCGACCTTATCCGGCGCCGACTTCGCCCCCTCGCTGCCGGAAGGGAAGTCAGTACGCCGGATCGCACAACAGGTGATCATCCGTCGCCATGCGTCCGAGATCAAGGAGCAGCTGCGCGAGGGAGGTTTTCTTTCCGGGGGCGGGAACCAAGATCAGTTGTGGCGCATTAGCGTGCGCGCCTCGGCACTCAGCGACCTCGATTACGGCCGCTTCATGGGCACGTTGCGGGAGGCACTTCGTCCGTTGGTGGAACCGCTTGACGAGGTTCACGTGACCTACACCGGCGCCATTCCTTTGATCTACAAGGCACAACGCGAGTTGCTCAACGACCTCGTGGAAAGCTTTCTATTGGCGTTTGCCGTGATTGCCGTGGTGATGGTCGTGGTGCTGCGCGACGCGCGTTCGGGGCTGCTTACGATGATCCCTAACATCTTTCCAGCGGTGGTCGCATTCGGGGGCATGGGGTGGTGCGGCATTTGGATCGAAATCGGTTCGATCATGACCGCCAGCGCGGCCATGGGCATCGCGGTGGATGACACGTTTCACCTGCTCACCTGGTATCGCCGCGGGTTGTCCCGGCAGTACCCTCGCCGCGGCGCCGTCCGGTTCGCCTTGCAGCGCTGCGCCAGCGCGATGGCTCACACCACGTTGGTCTGCTCCTGTGCCTTGCTGGTCTTCTCATTAAGTTCGTTCATGCCGATTCGACGATTCGCCTGGTTGATGGCCACGCTTCTCGTGGCCGCCCTCCTGGGCGATTTGATTCTGCTTCCCGCGATCCTCTCCAGCCCGCTGGGCAAAGTGGTGCGGGCCGAGAGAGGGAAGCAATAGGCTCGGATGGCACGAGCGTTGATCAGCATGTGTCAGCGGCTCGCTCGTCCGCCATCCCCGCGGGATTTTCACCTGGCGAACGCCGCCCGTCACGCGACCCGCCTTCATTCGGATTGCCCGAGGTCGCTGGGCGAGTCGACGATACGATTGTCGGAGAAAATGATTCCTTCACTTTCCTCGCCTTGGCAAGCCACCGCCTTGGGACGAAGGCCGGAAAAGACGTTTCCAGTGATGGCGAGGTCGCGAGTTGCGTCCAATACCAACCCGGCCGCACTCCGGTCGCCTTCCCGCCGTTTAACCTGATTGTCCCCAATATAGCTGTCGGAGAAATTATTGCCCGTCACCGTAATGCGGCCACTTTCGGGGCCAATGCGAACCGCATTCGTTTTCATGATGGTCAGCGTGTTGGCGCTGACGGCACAGCCGTGCGCGTCCTTCAAGTTAATCCCGCTTCCGTTATGAGCGATGACATTGGCGCTGATGGTGATTCCATAGCAGTTTCGGTCCAAAAGCACGGCGTCCGCTTTGCACTCTTCGATCATATTCCCCGAGAGGACCGAACCGTAGGTATTTTCAATGACGACCCCTTTGCCTAAATGGTCGTCGAGGCAGTTGCCGGTCATGCAAAGATTAAAGCCGTCGATACAGTGTAGCGCGTCCTGATTCTCCTCGAACTGATTGGCGGCCACCACAATGTCGTGACAACCGATCAAGTGGAGTCCGATGCCTTTATTGTACGTCATCAAACAGTCACTGATTCGCGGATCCTCGTAGCAATGATCCAATCGGATTCCATCGCCGCCGTGGTGAGTGACGGTCACCCCCTGGACGAAAAGTTCCTCAATCCGGTTGGCGACAATGCCATGACCGCTCTCGGGGTTCCCGGTCATGCGGAAGTTCGCGAGACTCACGCGCCACAAGTGCTCACTCCGTTTCACCTGGTCCCCGTCCGGGTGTTGGAGGATCAAAGCGGGCTTGCCCTCTTGGTTGGTATTGACGATGTGAGTTGCCGCCCCCACGCCGGCCAGTCGCGTCTCGCCGCGTTTCAGAATCAACGGCTCCTTGATTTCAAACTTGCCCGCCGGCAGTTGAACCAGCCCGCCACGTTCCGGTACGGCGTCCAGCGCCGCTTGCAGACTGGAGAATCGCCGCGCTTCGATGGTGGGCCGGCTGCCCGGTAGAATCGACTCTTTCCCTTCCTGGCCGTGGGCGGGAGCGGCGACCAGGACAAGTACCAGAGCCGCTGATGCAAAACCAAGATGGTGAGAAGGTGTCCACGTCATGTCGAGGCTCCTGTCAAAAAAATGTAGCGGATTCAGTGAGGTGACCGGCGCATACGGCCAATGCCGCGAAGAACAGGCTAATCAGGCAGATAGACTCTAACGTTGCAAACAGTATATGTAGGACGGGTCTCCAGGCCCGTCTTTTCAAGTGAACAACAGGCTAATCAGGCAGATAGACTCTAACGTTGCAAACAGTATATGTAGGACGGGTCTCCAGGCCCGTCTTTTCAAGTGAACAACAGGCTAATCAGGC
>JBNJEM010000306.1:0-9107 GCA_051745935.1 Planctomycetota bacterium | reverse complement strand
TGAACGTAAAGTTGTATGGCAGAAAATGTTAGCCCCACCGGCGCTGTGCCGGTGGTTAAGTGGTTTGAAAACTATTAACGAGTCGTCGAACCGACTTGCCGTGTGCGACGCGGGGGCCGCCCTCCGAGGGCGTCGGTGGGCCAACAATACGAGGTGTCGCCGGATGTTCCGCGGGCGGGACGGTCCGAACAGCAGGATACCTCAACGCCGTATGGAATAGCGGGTTGGCTCGATGGGACGCTCAGCGGGGCTCTCGTGGAACCGTTCTATCGAGGCAGCGAAGTAGTGCGACCGAGTTATATTTCAGGCGGTTGGATTTTTCCGGATGGAAAGCTGCCTGACGCAAGCCGTCCTCCCGTTGGTCGGACTCGCGGCGGAGAAAGTCATCCGCGACCGGTATATATTTCAGGCGGTTGGATTTTTCCGGATGGAAATCTGCCCGACGCAAGCCGTCCTCCCGTTGGCCGGACTCGCGGCGGAGAAAGTCATCCGCGATCGGTATAAATACTGATGGGCCGTTCGTCACGCGGGATGGGCGAGGCAACATGGATAAACGACGCAAAACGGTCGAGGTAGGAGCGGAGCGGTGAAACCACGGATTCCCCCCTCTTTAGAAGCGGACGGAAAACTGCGCGAGGACCGCCAACCCCTTGCATTTTCAGGGGATCGCGCCGGATCCCGGAGGTTTTCCGTCCGGCTCTTGGGTTTTTGGGCTGGTTCCGGCCACTGGCGAGGGTGCTGGCGAGCGGGGCGAGGTGCGATTGTGGGGCTGCTGGCCTGGCTACTGGCTCTCGCCGCCTGGGGAGAAGAGCCGGCGGAGAGGTTCTTGGAGGCCTTGCATGAAAAGGGCTACCATGACGCGGCGCTCATGTACTTGGACCGCATGGAAGATACCGCCCTGGGCTCGCCGCAATTTCAGCAGGAACTTACCTACCATCGGGGGGTAACGCTGGTGCGGGCCGCGGTGGCTTCAGCGGATCGGGCGGCGCGGGAGCGGATGCTGGGGGAGGCGAAAGCGAGTCTGGAGGCGTTTTTGGCCGACCAGCCGGAAAGTCGCAAGCGGATCCAGGCCCGGCGGCAGTACTCGCGCCTCCTGCGGGAGTGGGCCAAGATGAAAATAGAGGCGGCGGAGGAAACGGATGATGCCGAACCGCTACAGCAGGCCGCCGCGCTCTACGACGACGCCTACGAGGCTTCCGTCAAGTCGGTGGAAGCGTTGAAGGCGGAACTGAAGGCGTTGCAGGAGACCTCTCCCACCGAGCCCGAGGCGACTGAACGCCGGGACGCGTTGCGGGGCGAGTATCTGTTATCTCTATTGCGAGCGGCGGAGTGTCTGGAGGAAAAAGCCGCCACCAAGCCAGCTGGCTCCACGGCGCGTGGCGAGTTGCTGCGGCAAGCGACGAAGAAGTACGATCAGCTGTTCGAGAAATACGGGGGGTATTTGGCGGGACTACGGGCACGGTTGTATCAGGCTCGTTGCGCGACAAAACTGGGGGACGACGACTCGGCACTGCGATATCTCACCGAAGACTTGTTGACGTTAACGGACAACAGTCCCGCCGCCCGAGAGCTGAAGACCGAGGCGATGCTATTGGCGATGGACTTCTGGATGGACGACTCGCGAAAGGATTATGCGACCGTCATCGATCAAGGGCAGGAGTGGTTGGATACGATCCGTCCGGGGGAGCGTGAAAAACCGGACTGGATCCGGCTGCGATTGAAGCTGGCGCGGGCCTATAAACGGTACGCCGATCAGCTCGCCGCCGAGAGTCCCCGGGATGACAGAATTAAGTCCTCGCGCGAATCCGCTCGCCAACTGGCACGAGCCATTTCCCGGCTTTCCGGGTCGCATCAGGAGGAAGCCCGGGAGTTATTGGCGTCGATTCCCGGGGGGGTGTCGGCGGCTCGCGCTGGCACGCCGGAGGCCCCTGAAGCGTTCGAGGAAGCGCGGACTCGCGGCACGGAAGCCATTTCGGCGATGCAAAGCGCCGAGTACGTGTTGGAGCATCTTCCCGCCCAGCTCAAGGAGGAGAAAGACGAGGAGGCGAAGGCAGCGTTGCGCAAGAAGATAAAGACGGCGGAGGAAACGGTATCCGCCCAACGCCGCGAGGCGAAAAACCATTTGCGGACGGCGCTGCGGCTGGCGGAAAAAGACACACCGACCCAAGACGTCAACCAGGTCCGCCGACTGTTAGCGTATCTTCATTATGTCGATCAAGAGTACTATCAGGCAATTGTCTTGGGAGAATTCGTGGGCCGGCGGTATCCTGGAAGTCCAGGGGCTCGCCAGAGCGCTCAAATCGCGTTGTCGGCCTATCTGAAGCTTCATGAAACCAGTTCATCGGAGGACCAGGACTTCGCGATCCGGCGCGTGATCTCCCTGGCCAACCACATTGTCGAAACCTGGTCTGGCACACCGGCGGCCGCCCAAGCCGTGAACACCTTGATCCCTTTCCTGATCCGCCAGGGTAACGTGGAGAAGGCCCGCCAGTATGTCGAAGATATTCCACCATCCTCCCCGGAACGAGGATCGGCGGAATTGCGAATTGGGGAAGCCTTGTGGCGGGACTATCTGGAGGGCATGCGGCAACTCCGCGAATGGGAACGGCAAATAGAGGACGGGGACGCGGCCACCGGCGACCTTGAATCCACGATCGCGGCCCGGAAGCCGCAACTACAGGCCGCGCGGCGGGCGGCGAGGGAAATCCTGGAGTCTGGCGTGGAGCGGATGAAGAAAACCCCCGGGTCTGATGGTCCGGTGCCGCTCGCCGTTCTCGCGCTGGCGCGAATCTACGTGGACAGCGGTGAGGCCACCAAGGCGATTTCCTTGCTCGACCATCCGAAAATCGGCGTGTTGTCGATGCTCGAGCGCGATGAACCGGTGGTTCAGTCAGCGGAAACGCGGATCCGGGCTTATCGCGTGGCGTTGAGTGCCATGGTTTCGGCGCTGCCTCAGGTCCAGGACACGCAAGAACGAACTGCGTTGCTGGATCGCATCCGAACCACGATCAACCTGTTGCGGGACGAAGTCGGGGATTCTCCGGAAGGCCAGAAACAACTGGCCGACATCTTTTTCCGTCTCGCTCGCGGGCTGGAAACCCAGCTGGAACTACTTGACGCGCCCGAGGATCACCGCGTTCTTTCAAACGGTTTTCGCGCCTTTCTCGAACAGGTACGCAGCGAATCCGACGATTACCGAGTGCTCAACTGGGTGGCGAAATCGTTTGCGAGCCTCGGTGAACGGCTAACGGGAACGGATGAATCGGCGAGCGCGGCACGCGATTGCTATCTGAGCGCGGCTTCCACCTACGATGATATTCTGGAACATGCCGAGAGGCACGGTCTGACTGCCGAATTGAAGCGACAGTTGCGATTTCGCAAGGCATTGGCGCTCCGCGGAGGCGGACAATTCCCGGAAGCGATTGATATACTCAAGCAGATTCTCGAAACGGACAATAACAAATTGGAGTATCAGGTAGAGGCCGCGAGAACATACCAATCGTGGGCGGCCGATCCCAAGGAGGGAATTCGATACCTGACGGCGGTCCGAGGCACCAAAGCGGACCCGAAAACCGGAAAACGGACCGTGTGGGGCTGGAGTCGTATCGCGGCCCTCACGCAACGCCACCAGGAGTACCGCGAGGAGTTCCTCGAGGCACGCTATAACACGGCCGTTTGCCACTACGAATTGGCCCGTCGCCTGCGAAAGGATACGGATCGGGAAACCTATTTGAAGAAAGCACGAAACGACATCGTGTTCACGCATCGCCTCTACCCCGATCTGGGCACTCGAGAGTGGTTTCAAAAGTACGACGCGCTCCTGAAAAAGATCCAACGTTCGAGAGGCCAGCCAGTGGCCGGTTTGGCTCGGGCAACCAATAATGAAACGGTCGGGCAGCCGTGACGGGGTCCGGAAGTCCGTGCGGCGGCGAGAGCCCGGTCATTTGTCCAGAACATGTCGATGGGCATTGAACCGAAAGGGAGTGGATTCGCCCACGAGGCAATGATGAGGGGAGGAAAACGCATGAAACAGGGAAACGTGTCTGGCTGGACGGCCGCCGTGGCAATCTTGGCCCTGGTATCGGCCACGCGGGCCCAGGAGGCGGATTCGGTGGTGGGAAGCCGAGGTACGGCCACCTTTGGCACGATAACCGAGATGTCACCGACGGAAATCTCCATTTCGTCTCCCACCGGCGACAAGAAATTCTCCGTGAACGAGGTGCGGAAGGTTACGTTCAAGCACGAGCCTCGTGAGCTCAGGAACGCGCGCAACGCCATCGACAAGGACCGGTTTGAATCGGCCCGTTCCATGTTGGAAGAAATCGACACGGACGACATTTCCCGGTCCGAGATCTTGCAAGAGATTGATTTTTACAAGGCGCTGTGTGACACGCGTTTGTCACTAACCGGCGGCGGGGACAAGGCGGCCGCGGTCCGGGCGTTAAGAGCGTTCGAGAAGAACCCCGCCTACGAGAATAGCTATCACCATTACGAGGTGATCGAGCTTCTTGGAGAGCTGGCCATGGCGCTTGCCAGCTTCGAAAACGCCGTCGAATACTACGGAAAACTAAGCGAGGCGCCCTGGCCCGAATACAAGATCCGAGCTTATGGATTGCAGGCTGACGCCTTGGTGGCCAGTGAACAGTACGCCGCGGCTATTGAGAAGTACGACCAAGTGTTGAACTCCAGCTTGGATGACGCGGAAACACGCCAACAAAAGCTGCGGGCCACACTGGGAAAAGCCGTCTGCTTGGCGGAAACGGGGCAGCCGGACCAGGGGATCAGCAACGTGCTCGAAGTCATTGAGCAAAACGACTCGCGCGACAATCCCCAGTTGTTCGCGCGGGCGTACAACGCCCTGGGAACGTGCTACCTGAGAGCCGACAAGCCGGAGGACGCGTTGCTGGCCTTTCTACATGTTGATTTGCTGTTCAATCGCCCCCCTGCCGCGCACGCCGAAGCATTGTATCATCTGAGTAAATTATGGCGCGCCATGAATCGGGCGGAGCGAGCCAATCGCGCTCGAAGCGTGTTGGTCGACCGCTATTCGGGAAGCCGCTGGGCCAATCGGAAATAGGGATTCCGCGGATTAGGGGAATGGAACGTGGAGAAGCCTCTCTTTTCCATTTGTCTGCTGGTTTACGGTTGTCCTCTGCTTTACGGCTGACAACGACCCGAATTAGAATGATCAGGTACACTGGAGTTGAGATCACCGTGAAAAGCCCTCGTGCCGCTCGCGACCCATCGGGGGCCGGCCCATGCTTGGTGGACTTCGGGCTTTCTAGCGTAGCCCCCCTCTATCTGGCGAATAGTCGGCGAAACACGGTCGAATTGCCCGACAAATGGCGGCGGCCTGGCGCCGCGGACGCACGGGGCCGCCAATCCCCAAAACATGACCAGGCTACTCAGGCTTCCGCTCGCCGGGAGCTTTGGGAGCGGAAATCAAGTTTTTTGACCGGTTGTGAACGACCATGGCACGAGTACTCGGATTTCTCGCCATCCGGAGGCGTTTTGAAAGCGGGCGCTCGACTTTGTTAGCGGGTGGAGATGATTATAGCGGTCGCGGAGGCCTTTGTGCGCCGCGAGTCCGACCAACGGGAGGACGGCTTGCGTCGAGCAGCTTTCCACCCCCGACAAATCCGACTGCCTGAAATATAACGGAAAACCAATGGCAATACCAATCACCTCGAAGTGGGAGGCAGTTATGCGGCAACGAGCCTTGATTGGGTCTCGCTGGGCGCCCCTCGGCTGGCTGACAATGATACTTTTCGGTGGCGGTGTCCTGGCCTGGGGCACGTTGGGAACTCCCAGTGGCTTACTGGCCCAGGAGGGCGACAAGGAGGCGGCGGAAGCGGCGGAAGACTCTTCGGCGGACGATACCGTGGATGTGGAGGAGGACGCGGTTGATTTGGGGGCGGAGGATCTGGAAGAAGTCCCGGCGGAGGATGAAGGGGCCGGCGAGGGCGTGGCTGGTGTTCCAGCGGCCGCGGACGAAGGAGATGCCGGCGAGGGGGAGGACGCCGAATCGCCTCCGCGCGAGAGCTATCTCGACATTGCCATGGAGGCGTTGGGGTGGCAATATGGGCTGGTATTCCTGGGCCTTTCTTTTACCCTCGTCGCCTTGCTGGTGATGAACCTGCTCACCGCCCGGCGGGACAACGTGTGTCCCGCGATGCTCGTGGATGAATTCGAGCAGCATTTGGACGAGAAGCAATACCAGGAGGCATACGAGTTGGCGAAGAACGACGATTCCTTCCTGGGCCAGGTCCTTTCGGCGGGACTCGCCAAGTTATCTTCTGGGTACGCGCAGGCCATCGAAGCCATGCAGGAAGTTGGGGAAGAAGAGAACATGAAGCTCGATCATCGGCTCAGCTACATGGCGCTGATTGGCACCATCAGTCCAATGGTCGGACTCTTTGGCACGGTGCAAGGCATGATTGCCTCCTTCCAGGTCATTGCCAACCGAACGGGCACGCCACCGCCCTCGGAACTAGCCAAAGGCATTTCCACCGCGTTGTTCACGACCCTCGTCGGGCTCGGCATTGCCATCCCCGCCATCGCCGCCTTCAACATTCTGAAGAACCGCATTGCCCGCTTGGTGCTTGAAGCGGGCATCGTGAGTGAAGGCCTCATGTCGCGTTTCGAAAACGTGAAGCCGAAAAAGAACTAGCCCCCTCTCGTCCACGGGCCAAATTGCCATGCGTTTCCAAAAGAAAGGAGAAAGCGACATTCTGGAAGGGGATCTCACGCCGATGATCGATATGACCTTTCAGTTGATCGCCTTCTTCATGGTACTCATCAACTTTTCGCAAACGGAAGCCGACCAGCGGATTCTGTTGCCGGAGAGCAGACTGGCCAAACCGCCCGATCAGCCCCGAGAATACCCCATAACCATTCAGCTGCAGCAAGATGGCACCGTGATTTATGGGGGGCAGGAACTGGCCAACATGAATCGTCTCCGCCCTTATTTGGTCAACGAACGCACCGTGTTGGAGGGGCGGGATCGCCCCTTGTCCGACGCCACGGTCATCATACGGGCTCATCGCCGCGCGAAGGCCGGGATGGTTCAGAAGTTGATCCAGGTGTGTCAGGAAGAGCAGTTCGTCACGTTCGCGCTGCGAGCGAAGGAGGAAATCGTGCCCTAAATGGACGGGCGTGCTCTCGCGACACCCTCGTTCTCGCCGATCAGCAAACCAACCGACAGCGGTGTAAACCATGAAAATCCGTGGCTCGCGCGCAGGCGAAGACAAGATCCAGCTTCAGATGACACCGATGATCGACATCGTGTTTCAGTTACTGGTCTTTTTCATCATGACCTTCAAAATCGTCGCGCAAGAAGGCGATTTCCAAATCAAGATGCCGCTGGCCACTCAACAATCCGGCTTGCCGGAAGAAAGCCCGGTGCTGACCATGCACGTGCGGCTGCGAGCAGCGCCCGACGGCCAGTTACTCCCGTCCGGGGGAATCGTGGTGAACGGCGAACTGGTTTTTGACACGCCCGCCGAACTCCACAATTATGTGATCAGCATTGTCGGCGGCGATGAACCGGCGACGAACGACGCCGAAGTCGAACTGGATTGCGACTACGGATTGAACTACGAACACGTCATTGAAGCCATTACCGCCGTATCGGGTTACGTTGACAAGTCCGAGGGAGAGGGAACAATCAAGCACTTGATCCAGAAGATCAAATTCGCACCGCCGCCGGAGGCGCCGGAATAGGGGGCTGCAAGCCTCTCGCCGTCTGGGTTGATTACCCGCGAGGATGGAACTGTTGGTGTACTTTTTTCAAACGGGTCAGGTCGACATGGGTGTAGATCTGCGTGGTCGCGATGCTGGCGTGGCCGAGCATTTCTTGAACCTGGCGCAAATCGGCGCCCCCGGCGAGCAGGTGAGTGGCGAAACTGTGCCGCAACGTATGGGGGCTAACCGTCGGCGGGACGCCGACCCGCGCCGCGTATTTCTTCACCAGTTCCCAAATGGCTTCGCGACGCAAACGGCGGCCCCGACGCGACAGAAGCAGCCAAGGAGGCGCTGCCGGGGCGCGACCAGCCAACTTCGGCCGCTCATGCGCCGTGTACCGCCCAATCACATTCATCGCGCTCTCGCCCAGCGGAACCAACCGCTGCTTGTCCCCCTTGCCAAGGCACTTGCAGAACCGTTCCTCAAGGTGAACATCCACCGTTGTCAAGTGGGACAACTCCGAAGCGCGACAGCCGGTCGCATAGAGCAGTTCCAACAGGGCGCGGTCCCGACAAGGAAACGCGTCCTCAAGATTCGGGGCGGCCAGCAATCGGGTGACCATCGTGGGCGACAGGACATCCGGAATCCGGTCCCACAACGCTTGGCTGCCCAACAGTTCGGCCAGATTCTCCCGCAGGATCCCTTCCAGCTGCAAGTAGCGACAATACATGCGTAATGCCACGATGTGGCGGGCAATCGTGGAGGGAGCGAGCTTCAGCGAATGCAGCCAGGCCACGAAATCAGACAAATTGGCAATGGTCAAACGCAGGATGCTTCGCCCCCCTAACCATTGCTGGAAACGACTGATATCCCTGCGATAGGCCGCCACGGTGTTCGCCGCGAGCCGGCACTCGCCGGCCAAATATTCCACGAAGGCTTCCGGCCAGCGACCGGACGATGAGGTCCTGGAAATGGTTTGAGCGGAGGATATTCTTTGCTTCTTCGCCACCATACCTCATGACTTCGGCATGGCTGAAGGAACGCCTGCAGGCCAATCGGTTCCCACGCGGGTCCAACCCCCCTTCGGACGCTCAACGCGGTTCATTTGCAACAATCAGTTAAACTGTGTGAATGGACGAACGCCTTTTGGAAAAACTCAATGCGGCACGCGGAGTCGCCAAGATCCCGGGGGATGGCGGGCCCTGACGCGACAGGTTCGTCATGGGGCGATGGAGTATATACTGGTCGCGGATGACTTGCTCCGCCGCGAGTCCGACCAACGGGAGGACGGCTTGCGTCGGGCGGCGTTCCACCCGGAAAAATCCAACCGCCTGAAATATACTGGTCGCGGATGACTTGCTCCGCCGCGAGTCCGACCAACGGGAGGACGGCTTGCGTCGGGCGGCGTCCCATCCGGAAAAATC
>JBNJEM010000305.1:0-9153 GCA_051745935.1 Planctomycetota bacterium | reverse complement strand
GGTTTCTCGCCCAGGAACACGGCGTTCGCACGCTGCAGCCGCTCGGGGTACTCGTGCCAGACCGGGTCTTCCGGTCCGCTATTCGTGCGTGGCACGGCGCCCACCAGTCCGTGCTCGCGGTAGGCGCGGGCCGCGTGTTCGACCACTTCCCAGTAGGCATCGGAACGCTCCTCCCAGCGAAGGCGGTGATCCGCGCAGTAGCTGGCGCCCTCGCCCAGGATCAGCGGGATACCGGGCAAAACCTCATCGCGAGTTTTCACAAGTTGCTTCACCGCGTTTGTCGCACTCTGCTTGAACTCGTCGATGCGATTCTCCAGATCCGCCTGCAGCAGACGCTCCAACTCCGGCATCGCGTTCGGATCGAGGTTGCGATACAGCCAGATGCGACGATACCAATCCCGTGCGATGGGAGGACGCCCCGCGCGGCTATCGACGATCGCCTGAAACGGCACGAGATCCCGGCGCAAGAAACGGCGGATCGGCGCGTAAGCCGCGGGATCGTTCAGGTCCTTGTCGCCACCGATCAGGTCTTGCTCGAAAAGCCCGTAGATAGGCCACAGGTAGTAGCTGTGGTACGTCCACACCTGCGCGTTGCGCGGTATCCTCGAGGTATCGAAATTGTCGGTGTCCAGGGAAAACAGAATATCCGGGTGGCGCGTTTGCAGGAAATCCAACGCTTCCTCGTGGTCGACGGTTTTGCCGTGGTAACGGGGGCCCACCTCGTTGAAGATCTCCGCGGTGGCGATGGTGTCGGCCAGCCCCCGTTGTTTCAACGTCTCGAGGATGCGGTCCAGCCCACGGGCGAAAACCATGAAGCGTTTCTCCAGGGGCAGTCCCAGCAACTCGGCCGTCACGTTCTTGTCGGTGAACCAGAACGTGTGCAGGTAGTACCAGCTCGAGAGGATCAGCTTGACGTTATAGCGCCGGGCGACCGTACACAGCTCGATCAGGCGTTTGAGCAGATCGACGCGACCGCCGGTCATATGCTGCTGTCCGCGGGTAAGAAGATCATGGCCCGGCAGGACGGGATAGAACTCCAGTTCCCCGCGCGGCCGGCCTTCGGCGTCATGCGTGATTCCCGCGCCGCCCTCGATCCGCAGGCAGTTGAAGCCGCGTTCGACCGCCTCCGCCACGCGCACTTCGAAGTCGTTGACGATGCGGTTGGGTCCCGTGTCCCACAACGCCCAGATCCAGAACGCAATGGCCAGGCGTTCTTGTCCGGTCGCGTCCGCCGCCCGCGTGCCCGTCGCAACCGCCGAGCCGAGGAGTGTTCCGAGTCCGATGTGCAATGCCTCGCGACGCGTAAGACTGATGAGCCCTGATTTGTCGTCTTTCATGTCGCTGCTCCTGAGTGGTTAAGTGGTTAATAGTGTTTCGTTCGGCGAATGGATTCTGGCCGGCATTCATGCGACCTTTTAGCCTCCGACAGTGTTTGTTGAACACTGTACCATACAGGCCAGACCCCTTTGCTTTCATCGCCGTGACACCGGTTCGCACATTTAGTCCAGTTTTCTGCGGTTGGATGAATTCACACGGATGTATGCGGCATCCATCTTGTCAAGGCGTTCAAATTGGGTCTTGGTTATGGCGGCTATCACACCTGCCTGCTGGCTCCGAAAGATGGTTGAAGGCGCCGCCCCCCAATACCATTGCAAATGGACGGCGGCGGTTGCCGAGTCACGATTGTCGATGACAGGCCCCCGGCGGTTAGCCCATAAAAGGAAACTGCCGCCGAGCACCTCCACCCGCGATCCGTCGGTCGCCTTGAGCAGCGTATCGGCGTTTTCCGACTTGAACCCGAAAATCCAAGCGTCCGAGCGCCGGAAGGAATAATTGGTCGGTACATGTTCGGTGTTGATCATGCGGGCCCAGACCCGGACGTTCTCCAGGGCCAAAGTGCCTGCCTCGTTATCGCTGGAAAAGCCGATGCTGCCGTTGACGAACACCTCCTTGGGCGGGCCCTCGGGCCGCGTGTTTCGATAAAGTCGCCAGATCTCGGTATCCTGGGGAGTCGCACTGGGATAGTTCATACCGGGTTTGGCACTGTAATTTCGCGTGTGATTGAATTCCATAAACATGTCCTCGATCACCAGCGGCCGATCGGCGGCGTGGTCCACCAACACGCCGCCGGCGCTCATGGCCTGGTGAATCAGCAACGGTTTAGTGGACGGTTCCGAAACCCGGAACATCGCCGGGCCATCGAAGGCGGTAGCCTGGGACCGGGTTATGACACCGAAGAGCATGGTGATCTCGCGAACGCTCGCAGGGATGTCTACCGTGCCATTGATGACATAGCTTGCATGGGGGAAACAGATGACCGGCTTGCCGGAATCCACAGCCCGCTGGATCGCAGCGGTGTCGTCGGCGATACCGTCGCCCACGGCGCCGAAATCGTCAACGTTCGCCCATTGCGCGATGTCGGTTTCGGGCAGGATCAGGGGCGAATCCTTAATCGGTAGGCGCAGAGGCGGTTCGTCATCGAGTGCGACCACCGCAACCGTGGCGTACTCGGCTAAGTTACCTGCCCCGGCCGTGACCTCACCGCGATGCCGCACCGCAGCGCGATAGCCTTGGACGCGGAGATCACGGACGAGCAGGAAACCGTCCGGCTGGACATCCATCGCGACGTCCTGTTCCGACGCGGCTCGGAATTCACTTTCCAGGACAATCGCCTGGCCCGCCCGGCCGACACGCAGCACGACGGGGGCGTTCTCGACCAGGAGTTTGCGGGCGCTCAAGGGGTCGCCACCGGCTCCCGAGCGGGCTTCGCCGAGGCGGATGGCCGTCTCGCGTTGGTCGGAGAGCGTGGCGTATTCCAGGGTCACCATGGTTTCGCGACCGGCGGAGATCTCGATACCGGTGTCGAATCCCCTGATGCACAGGTCGCGGAGGTAACCGGTGGCATTGTTGGCATCACTCAACAGCCCGGCCCGTCCCGCTCCGTCACCGGTGCGGATGGACAGATTGCGGACGCCCCCCCAGTTGGACGAGTTCCACTTCACCCCGACCGCTCCAGGATTGCCGCAGCCGGTATCAATGGTCAGGTTCTCGCAGAAGTTGCCCAGATTCACGTTCGAGCCAACCTGCAACAGGTAGAACGCAAGCACGGCCTTGTCGGCACCCACGCCGAAACCCGGGGCGTTGTTCTTGAGGCGAATGATGGTCTTGTCCCGGCTCTGGCCAATGACGCGTAGCATCCAGTTGTTTTCGGCATAGACGCTGGCATCTCCGTACTGACCGCGTACGTGGCCATCGTCGTTGTTTCTGGCAGCGGGATGATCGTTGTTCAGTTGCCGCTCGTGCTCCGGCGATGAGACCCGGATGTATTCGCAGTGAGAAAACCCTTTGAGGATGTTCATGGCCAAAGCTGGCCAGCCCTGGCTGACGGTGTCGCTGATCAGGTACTCGCCGTCGGGCAGGTACACGACCCAGTTGCGGTCGTGTCTCTTGGTGCAGTACGAGTAGTCGTCGCCCTGGTGGATTTCGTAGTTGTCCCGGACGAACCGCAGCGCCGCGATCAGCGCCTTGGTGTCATCGGTGACGCCGTCGCCCTTGGCGTTGAACGGCGGCTTGGTCACGTTCAGGATGCGTCCGCCCCTGCCGACGTGATAGAAGGCTTCGGGTGGGTACACCTGGTTGATCGGCGGACGGCGGTCGCCCGGGGCGGATTCGGATGCCCCCGTTTCTCCTCGCTGCAGATCCGCCGCCTGAGTGCCACCCGCCGGCCGCGTACCGGTGGCCGCAACCGCCGAGCTGATGAGTGTTCCAAGTCCGATGTTGATGGCCTCGCGGCGCGTGAGGCGGTTGGCCCCTTGCTTGTTATCTTTCATGTCGTTGCTCCTTCGTGGTCAAGGGATGAATGGATAGATGGAGCGCTATTCATGTGGACCCTGTGAGACGCTTGGCGGTCGGCGTTCATGCTTTGAAGTTCCAGCAGACTGGAAATCCGATTTCCCTCTGAAGAAGCTCAATCGGTTGGCCTTCCTGAATCTGCTGGAAGTTAATCCATTGTTGCCGTGTTGTGGGCCGGCACCCGGTAGCTGAACTTCGGCACCTCGCCCCGCCAGTCCACCTCAAGCTGGCCAGCCGGGGTCTGAAGCCGCAGCACTCCATTGGCTATGGTGACGGACTGGGATTTCATAGACGCCACGCCGTTGATGAAATCGCTGTCGATCGGGACCACGGCGCCGTTGACCGTGATGTCCGGCCGGACCAGGATCCGCTGCCCTTTCGCGTCGTATTTGGGCGGGTTCCACGTTGCCGTGAGCACGTCGCCCCTCACGCTCTTGTATGTCACGGAGAGTTTAGCCCAGTCTACGGCGGGCGGGTTCTGGGCCACAGCGCTCTGGAACGCCCCGAATGTGGCGAACTCTTCCTTCGTCGCGATATCGAAGACAAAGCCGGTCTGTGCGAAGGCGCTGCGGATTACGTTGAAGTCTTCTGCTGTCGCCACCGCTTTTTTTCCCGGTTTGTAATCATTATCGATCGTGTAGTCCTTCAGCGGACGGATGGCAATGTAGACATCGCCTTCCCGCAGAAAGATCCAACCGTTCTCCTCGGTCTTCTGGTCGATTGACGTTGGATAGCTCACGAGCGCTTCATGAATCAGGTTGTCGAAGTGTTCGTCGCGCGAGGCCTGCCAGCCGCTTGTACCGCAGCCGGCCCACGGGTCCTCGGTGGGGATGTTGAAGATGGCGATCGCGGTGCCCTTGTGCTGCGCCATCTGCATGAAGGGCGAATTTAGCCCCTCCCATATGGGATCATCACTGTGCCAGTAGGGGTGGTAGCACTCGATGTGATTGAATCTGTCGGGGCTCTTGTAGATAGCGCGAAACGCATTGTAGTCAACATAGAACGAGCCCGGTTGGTACTGGAAAAATCCGCTTCCCATTGCGTAGAGCTTGTCGCGGTAGACGTAGCGCACGCACTCTGCCGGCCGGCCCATGAGTGTTGAAGAATCGGTGACTCCCCAATACGCGATCCATCCGCGCGCCGAAGACGTAAGCACGTAGGGGGCCGTCTGCCCCCGGGCGAGGCTGTTGATGGCGGCAGGGGGCTTCCAACTGGAGATAGCAAAGTAGCCCATTTTCATGCCATCTCCGTCATCCTTTTCAATCGGGGTGAAGTTCTGCGCATCGGGCCAGTAGAACCAGCGTATCCAATGCAAACTGGGTCCGCCAGGCATTGCAAGCGAATGCGCATTCAATGTAGCACTTGAATAATCGCGGTTCGCAGGAGTGAT
The DNA here is from genome assembly GCA_051745935.1 of Planctomycetota bacterium. Classification (GTDB taxonomy): domain Bacteria; phylum Planctomycetota; class Planctomycetia; order Pirellulales; family Pirellulaceae; genus JBNJEM01. Next base: position 3,911 of record JBNJEM010000305.1, on the reverse strand, counting down.
GCCCACGCCCTCGAATTGGTTGGCCGCGACGTTGGCGAGGTGGAAGTGCAGCGCCGCGTCGGCCGCGCTTTTCATCTCGGGATCAGCGACGCATTCGTAGAGTGTGAGGAAGGGCCAGATATGGACCGGCACGTAATTGTTCGAAAGGTTTTCGGCATATCCACAGTTGTAGAGGCCCTTAACTATCGACAGTAATCTTCCGCGGGCCGTTTCCATGACCTCCGCGCTGGTTTTCGTGCCCCGCACCCATCCGGTTTCGTTGGGCCAGTACTGGGCGAAGAGATAGGCGGCTACGCACTTCATGATGGCATGGTTCTCGGTTCCGTGCCCCAGGAGATCGCTGAAGCCCTTGAGCCTGGCCTTCAGGTGGTCGCGCTGCGCCGGAGTGAACTTATCCCAGTACTTGCCCAGCACCCAGGCCACGCCGGAGTAGTTGAACTGGTTGCCGTTTTCCCCCTCGGGCAATTTGTCGAAGAAGTTGGCAATGCTGGAGATTGCCGCGGCATCATTGGGGTTCAGCTTGAGTCGCGCCAGGGCAATTGCCGGATGGTTCTTGCCGTTTGGTTCTATATTTTGGCCGCGGTACTGCTCGATCAGCCAGGCGGCGCGCGCCTCCTGGGTGGACCAGTCTTGCGCTGCGGCAACGCCCGGCAACAAACTGACGATGAGTCCGCAAGCCATCAAGACTGTGATCGTCTGTCGAACAAGCAGATTTTGGTTTTTCATGGTGATTTTCCCCAATCCCGGAATCGATTCGCGTCGTTTCATCGTTATTCCTTCTCTCTGGCTTGACCCCGTTCCAGTTTCCCGAACATGATGCGTTCCTTGCGGCTTGGTGAGGAATCGCCCTGGGTGACGCACAGCCAGATGTCACCGTCGGATTCGTGGAAGGTTGGATACTGGAAGGACTTTGTGGTTTCAAAGCGGTACTTGCGTTCCCAGGTCTTGCCGTCGCGGGAGACCTCGAGGTTGAAGACGCTGCGGCTGACGCCGTGGATGTGGGTTCGTTCCTGCCAGCCTAGATAGTAGGTATCGCCAAACTTGTCGAAAGTGGGTTTGGAGTTGGCGCCGTTGGGGACGAAAGGGAGTTCCTGGCCGGCGGGCCACGTTTTTCCATCCTGACTGGTGGTGAAGTGATAGTTGCCCGCGTCGTTGCGACAGATGGCCAGCCAGGTGCCGTCAGGGAGACGGTTCACCGCCGATTCGCTGAGCTTTTCGGTTTGCGGCTTGTTGTAATGGCCGAGGATTTCGAAGGTCGCGAAATCATCGTGAACGCGGGCGAGGGCGTTTTGTTTGCCGGGGAAATTGTTGATGGCGACGTAGGTTTGGCCATCAAAAACCTTGAATGAGTCGAACAGGTAGAGCCCGAAGTCCTTGGCCGGTTTGGTGAAACCCTGGGCGGCGGCGTCCTCGTGGAAGTGGCGGGGTTCCATATCGAAGGTGCCGGCTGCCGTCTTCAGTTTTGTCTTGTGAATCGTGGGGGCGAAGGTGCGGGAGCGGATGTCAAAGTCGCGATACCAGATCTTAGACTGGCGTTTTCCGGGTTGTTCGCTGGCGAAGTAGCAGCGCAGGGTCCGGGCATCGATCTGCAGAATGCGCGGGACGAAACAGGCGCCGGCCGGGAGGGTGAGGTTTTTAAAGGCCTGCCCGCTTCGGGCGAAGTCGAGAACCTGTTCCATCTCGAGCGTTTCCAGGTCGACGATGCTCATGGATGCGTAGATTTCCGGCCAGCCGGCACTTTCGCCGGACTTCACGTCGTTGACTTCGGCCACGATGTAGGCGTGTCCCTCGACGATGGCCATCTCGGCGTCATGGGCGCCCTTGACCTTGGGAGCGGTGATGCAGACGAGGCGGGCCAGCACCTGATCGCCGGCGAGAACGGGGTCCCAATTCGGCGGGAGCAGGGACTCGCTCGCGTTGACCGTGAGCGTTAAGGCGAGGCCGAGGATGAGGCCGTAAGCCAGCAAGGCAGCGGTCGTCGGGCGAATAAACTGACGTCGGTTTGGCATGGTGATCCTCTTTCCTTTCAGGCCTTTATCGCTTTTGTTGCATTGGCGGTAGAGCGGTCGGCCTGCCGTTCAAGGTATCGAAGAAATCGGCTTTCATCGCTTCCTGGTCGATATCGCGAATGATGTGAACGGTCGTTGGCGAGTCGACTTGCTGCCACCGGTATTGCTGATCCGGACCGAGTATCACCGAAGGCTCGACCGACGTCAGCCAAGCCTTTCCCAGGTGGTTGCCGATGACCATGGAGATCGTCGCCACGTCGAAGAGGGCCTTCTCGCGAGCGGGCGTGATCGCTTCCAGGTATTGGCCCAGCCGGTTATCGGGATAGAGTCCTGACTCGGCGCGTTTGTCCATGGTGATGCTGGCACCCGTGGGATGCTCCAGGATGATCCAGAAATCGAGGCCGCTCTGAGCGGTCACATAGACCGACCAGGGGTCGCTACCTCCGTTGTGGCTCCTGGCGTTGACGCGTTCCGGTCCACCACCCAGCCAGACAATTTTTATCCGGCTCTTAAGGTCCAATCCTTCTTGACGGGCAAGAAGAATCGCGCTGGCGATGTTGGTGCATGGTCCGACAGGGAGGACCCACACGGGATTGTCGGGCGAGGCACCACGCGCCGCCGCCAGAATCGCCTCGCTGGCTTCGCATTCGATTGGCTGCGTGTCCGACCAGTTGCCACTGGCGGGAACCTGCAACGGCACTTTGGCACCGCGGAAAGCCTGGGGAATTCGGTTTTCGGTGCGATGCTCCAACAGGCCGCTGATTCGGCTGAGTTCGATGATGTAGAGAATCTCGCCATAGTTGATCGGCTCCTGAGCAGCGCCAAAGTGATTGATGCGGTGCGGACCGTGATGGGCGCTGTTGATGCCCAGCACGTCCACGTTGCTGAACAGGCCGTAGGCGATGTAATGCTGGTCGTCGACTTCGTTGCGGGCATCGGTGTCGAGAAGGACCTGTGGCAGGTGCAGTGTTTCCGGCGTGTGGACTCGCACGATGGCGGAGGAGAGCTCGTTGAATGAGTCGCCCACCTTGGATCCGATGACGACGCGGTAAATCCCCGGTTTCTGGTACGAGTGGGTGACCGACGCGCCGTCAGCCGTCGCCCCGTCCCCCAGATTCCAGTGAGCGTCGCTCGGATTACCACGGACTCTGAATGTGACAGGCTTCCGAACCAGTACCGGCCCGTCGAGCGGAACAATCGCCTCGGCCTGTGCGCTGAGCGTCTCGCGGGCGGGCTGGTCTTGCGCCGCAGCAAAGTCCGGCGGCAGGCTGGCGATAAGGCCGAAAGCCATCAGGACGGCGGACGACTGGCGAGCGAACTGATTTTGGTTTGACATGGTGTTCTTTCTCTGAGTGACTGCTAAGTTTTTCGTTTTCATTCCTGCCGCGGCGGTCACCGCGCATCGGCCCAGGGGCGGATGGATAGGCATCTCGGAGATCGGGTTTCTACCTCACGCTGAACGCCAACCGGAAACCGGCCCACTTAATTCACCGGTACCGCGGCTTCCATCACCTTCATGGGATCTGAGGACGCCAGGTCGATGTCCAAATGGTGCAAGTCTCCGTCTCTCCAGCGGAGGTTTACTGTCCCGCCGTTCCTGTGGACTGCGGGCGGCGTGGAGTCTCCGGCAAGGGGCGTGATGACCCACAAGGCGGCGAACACGTCGCCGGCGAGGCCGTAACTGTACTCCCAGTCGTATCCGTCATATTTGTTTTTCAGCAGGGTTTGGCTGCCCCGGCCAACCAGAGGGAGGAACTGAAGCCGGAGTCCTTCGCCGGAACCGTAGTCCAGGTCCATGATGCTCCAGTCACCGTTTTTCCGGGTCGACGGCGTAGTCGAAGTTTTGATCAACCGGAAGCGGTCTTTGAAAGAGGTCCACTGGCTGGAATGGCTGCAGCGTCT
>JBNJEM010000304.1:0-9166 GCA_051745935.1 Planctomycetota bacterium | reverse complement strand
GGCCTCAGTCATTAGATGGTCCAGGCAAGACCAAAAGAAGGGTGACTGTACACTGACTCACATCGGAATAAACGATCTCCTGCTCCTGCTCCTGCTCCTGCACTCGACGTCGTATGGATCCAGGACGTGGCGAAGAACGTGTACACCACGCTCCAGGAGGGCATGTGGACCATGTTACGATCAAGGCCCCCTGAACTCTCCCGCCAGAAAACGGTTTGAACCTGACAGTGCCATTCGGTCCGGACTCCTTTTCTCCTCTTGAAGAACTATGATGGACAACGGGGTACTTTAGGTCTTGCGATCGCCTTATGAGTGTCTTATGATTGTTGGCTGGGGGTATCACGGGACAACAAGGACTGGTTCCAATGGTCGACGACGAGCCCAACGAGATCATGACGCTGGCCGATGTGGCCGAGTATTTGCAGGTCGCGGAAAAGACCGTGTTGCGGATGGTCCAGCGGGGCGAGATCCCCGCGGCCAAAGTGGCCTCGCAATGGCGGTTCATGCGTGGCCTGATTCGCGACTGGCTGGTCGGACGGATGCAGGCCGTGCCCGGGGCGGACGGCTTGCCCGACCAGCGTGCCCCGTCGCTGCTTCCGCTGCGCGAGGTGCTGCGAGCGGAGCTGATGAGCTTCGACGTTGAACCGGGTCCGAAAGAAGCAGTGCTCCGCCAATTGCTGGCGCCGTTGGTCCGCACCGGTTTCGCGAGTGCCCCCAGTTGTCTGCTGAAAGGTTTGGTGGAGCGCGAGCGGATGATGACGACGGCCATTGGCCACGGGATCGCCATTCCGCACCCTCGCCGCCCGATTGGAGGGATGTTCGCGGAGCCGGCCGTGGCGATGGGGATTTGTCCGCGGGGGACGGATTTTGACGCCATCGACGACCAGAAGGTGCATGTGTTTTTCCTGATCTGCGCCACGCGGGAGGAGATTCATCTGAATCTCATGGCGAAGGTTGCGTGGTTGTCGCGCCAGGATGTCTCGCGCAGACTGGGGCGGGTGAAGACGTCGGCGGAGGCGTGGGACGTGGTAACCCGTGCCACTGAACGCGTGGACCGGACCGACCTGCCCCATGCATCGAGGAGCGAAGAGTCATGAGATTGTTCAATGCACTCGGTCTGGAAACCATCGCCGCGAAGGCGAAACTTGCCGACAAGGACGAGGGGCTCCGCGAGGTTGTACGATTGGCCAAGGCCTCGCCGCTGCTCAAGGACGTCCCCGAGGAAGCCATCCTGGAGGGTCTAAAGCAGCGTGAGGTGCTGGGGTCCACTGGATTCGGAGGCGGAATTGCCATCCCCCACTGCCGGCTGGAAGGCGTTGGCGGGTTCGTGATGGGGCTGATCAGCGTCGAAGGCGAGGGCATGGATTTCGAGGCCATGGACGGGGAGCCGGTTCGACTCATCGCGTTCATGATCGGGCCGGAAAGCGAGCCCGACGAGCACATTCATCTGCTCTCGGCCATCTCCCAGGCCATGTTGGTGCCTGGCGCGGTGGAGGAGATGGCGAGCGCGGCGACGCCCGAGGCGCTGCGGGAGAGTTTTTTGCGTCATGTGCGCGACGAATTGGAGATTCCCGAGGAGGAGGGGGGGCGACATCTTTTCCAGGTGCTCGTCCAGGAAGAAGACCTCTTCCATGACATTTTGCAGGTCTTCAGCGGCATCGAATCGGCTCGGATGGTGGTGGTTACTGCCCAGAACGCCGGGACATATCTGTCGCGGATCCCGCTGTTCGCGGACCTCTGGTCCGACCATTCGAACCGAAACACCCAGGTGATCGTGGCGGTGGTATCCAAGCAGATCAGCAACGAAACCATCCGCCGCATTGAGCGCATCACTGGGCCGCTGAGCCGTCGCCGCGACGTGCTGTTGGTGGTGCAGGACATTTACTATTGTCGCGGGGCAATCGAGAAGTAAGGTTGTAGGGTCGATGCCGCAGGTATACTTGGCCGAATCCGTAATCGCGCAAAAGTGGCTCGGCGTTTCCGGCATGGACGGCTGGAGCGTGGCGAGTCGCGCCTGCTCGCCCATCGTCTCGCGTTTATCGCGCAATGCCATGGTATCCGACGGTCTCACGGGGCTTCAGCAGATGTTCCAGCACCAGCCGCTGATGCTGCTGGGCGTCGTGTTGATCCTGGGCTTCTACTTCGGAAACCTCGTCCGCAAAGGACGCCTGCCGTCGATCATTGGATTCATGCTGCTCGGCGTGCTCCTTGGTCCGTCGCTGCTGGGATGGTTTGACGGCGGGAACGGTGAGGGCAATCTCGAAACTCTGGCGTTTATCACGGAAGTGTCACTGGGATTGGTGGCGTTTACCATCGGGTCGGAATTGAAACTGCGCGGCCTCAAGCAACTCGGTCGCGGGATTGTATGGGTCATCTTCGCCGAGTCACTGGTGGCCTTCGCCGTGGTGATGCTGGCGGTCTATTCATTAACGGGCAGTTGGCCGATGGCACTGCTATTCGGGGCGGTGGCCCCCGCCAGCGCGCCGGCGGGAACGGTCGCGGTCATCAAGGAGTACCGCGCGCAAGGACGGCTCACCCAAGCGTTGTACGCCGTGGTGGGGTTCGACGATGGACTGGCGATCTTGATTTTCGGTTTCGCCGCGGCGTTGGCCAAGACGCTGCTGCTCGGGCATTTGCACCTTCAAGGTGCTTCGGTGGGAATCGTCACGGCCATGCTTGAACCGGCCGGTGAGATCGTCCTGAGCCTGGTGGTGGGCGCGGTGCTGGGGTTTGTTTTCTGCCAGCTCGTGCGCAAGCTCCGGGAGCGGCGCGACATGCTGATCATGGTCTTCGGGACGGTACTGTTGGCCACGGGAGTGGCGATGGCATTTCACCTGTCGCTGATCTTGACGAACATGGTGGTGGGGTTCATTCTGGTCAACACCCGCCGCGAATCGCTGGTCCACCAAGTCAACGCGCCTTTGCATGACGTGCTCGGGTTGATGTTTATCCTGTTTTTCACGCTCGCCGGCGCGCATCTGGACCTCTCGGCGCTGCCGCAACTGGGGCTGCTTGGCGCCGCCTACATCGTGGCGCGCTCCGCGGGACTCGTTGGTGGAGCGCGGCTTGGTGGTTTCCTCGGACGCGTCGATCCCAAGATCGGGAAATGGATCGGATTGGGCATTCTCTCGCAGGCCGGCGTGGCGATTGGTCTGTCGCTCATGGTCAGCCAGGACTTCCGCCGCTTGGCGGAGACGCCGAGAGTGGCGGAGGCCGTCGAAAAACTTCCCGCCGCCGAACAGGTCCTCTACGATCCGCTCGCCATCGGCGGGGCCTTGATCACCACCATCACCGCGACGTGCATCGTCTTCGAGATCGTGGGCCCCATCCTCACCAAGCTGGCCCTGCATCGAGCGGGCGAAATCCCTCCGACGCCAACGCCCGCTGGCAGCGGGGGCGAGGCCCGGTGAACATGAAACAGCAGGGCGTCACACGCATGGCCAAGCGCGGGCAAAAAACAGACCAACGCCGCGGCATGGCAAGGATTCTCGAAAGATCCGCTCGTGTCGATGGATGAACCGCGCAACCGCGCCATCATATACCGGTCGCGGATGACTTTCTCCGCCGCAACTCCAACTAACGGGAGGACGGCTTGCGTCGGGCAGCTTTCCACCCGGAAAAATCCAACCGCCTGAAATATAATAGGGCGATTGAGTCCTCACCCCTTTTCTCCCCAAAACACGCGGATGCTGCTCCATGAAAACACTAATCCGCAACGCGACCGTGGTCTTGGCCGAAGAGAGCCGCCGGACATCGGTTTTGATTGAGGGTTCACGGATCGCTGATATCGATCCCGCGATTCAGATCCCGGCCGACGAAACCATTGATGCCACGGGACTCCATCTGTTACCCGGAATGATCGACGATCACGTTCACTTTCGCGAACCCGGCCTGACCCACAAAGAGGATTTGCATCATGGCAGCCGCGCGTGCGCGAAGGGGGGCGTGACGACTTTCCTCGACATGCCCAATACGCGGCCCAGCACGACCACCGTGGGGCGGCTACACCAAAAGCTGGCCTTGGCTGCTCGGCAAAGCCTGGTGAATTACGGCTTTTACATCGGCGCGACGCGAGATAACCTAAATGAACTGTCGCGGGCCACGCGAACACCCGGCATTAAAATCTACATTGGATCAAGTACGGGAGACCTACTGGTGGACGACCAGGAGGCGTTGGAGCGAATCTTCGCGGAGACCACCTTGCCCATCGCGGCCCATTGCGAGGACGAAGCGACCATTCAAGCCAATAAGCAGCGTTTTGCCGGATCCACGGACGTGGCGGACCACTCGAAGATCCGCGACCACCAAGCCGCGCTGATCGCGACCCGTCGAGCCGTCGATTTGGCCCTGCGACATGCTCACCGATTCCATCTTGTCCATGCTTCGACCGGCGCGGAACCGATCCTGTGCGCGGACCATCACCACGTGCTAACGACGGAAGTCTGTCCCCATCACCTATACTTCAATGTCGAAGACTATCCTCGGTTGGGAACTCGGCTCCAGATGAACCCTTCGGTGAAGACAGCCGAGGACAACCGGCAGCTGTGGCAGGCCCTGCGGAGCGGCAGGGCGCAGGTGATTGCCAGCGATCACGCCCCCCACACGCTGGCGGAAAAGAAACAGCCCTATCCCGCCTCGCCAAGCGGCGTGCCGGCGGTGGAGAATTCGCTCGCCTTGCTGCTCGACCAAGTCCACTCGGGACGCTGCACGCTGGAGCAGGTCGTGCATTGGATGAGCACGGGACCAGCTCGCGTCTGGGATCTCGTGAACAAAGGACGCATTGCCCGCGGCTACGACGCCGACCTGGTCCTGGTCGATCTTGAAAAGCGAGCCATGGTGCGCGACGAACAGCAACAAACGAAGTGTCGCTGGAGCCCGTGGCACGGGATTACCTTGACCGGTTGGCCCGTGCGCACCTGGGTGATGGGGCACACGGTTTACGCCGCCGGAAAGTTTGACGAGTCACGGCGAGGCACCGAGGCGGAATTCGATCATGCCCGAGGCGGCTATTGGAGATGAACGCTCCGATTATCCCTGCTGATCTCGGTGGAAGTCAGGCGGGCTAATTGTTATGACGCTCGACCAGGGTTTCCAGAGCATACTTAAAATACCAAAACGGGTAAGACGGCGATCGCGTGCGAGCATACCTGAAGGAGGCATAAACAATCGACACGGGGAACTTCTTCTCGGCAACCCGTTTGACAACTTGCCTGATGTAGCTTTTTTGATCCTCGCGGACCGCCTTGAGTCCCTTGATGAGTTTTTCGCGCAGCGCATCCGTATCCACGTCGACCGCTTCTGCCGAAAACGCACCCGGCTGGGAAACTGGCCGTGCGTGGAGCGGCGAGGGAAATAAGGTCGCGCACATGACCACCAGGGTCGGCAACATTGAAGTCAGGCATTTCATGGTACGTTGTCCCCGCAGGCCGGCGGTATGCCGGCGGAAAAGGCAATGGACCGGGAGATGGGCGAACCGCGCGATGCGCCGCGATCTCATTTCCGTCTCCGGCGCATACCGGTATACCGTACGAAACAGGGCCGACTTGTACTCAATTGTGCGGGAGAGAACAAGGTCAGTTTATGTCGCTGTTCGCGGCAACCCCGCGGCACTGGTCAACGGCTGCGGAAACCTCATCGGATTGGCGGCCCATGTCGCGTGCTTTGTCAAAACGGAAAACGAATCCGTTAGCGGCCCCCTTCAAAACATCGCACCGTTCCATCGATCAGGGACAGGTACAGGTTGCCGCCCGCGGCGGCCATGCCATCGAAGACCGGTTGGCATGGCAGTTGGCACTGTGAGAGTTTCGAGCCATCTTCGGTCGAGAAGGCCATGAGCGCCGATGGATGGCTCTGGTCATCGAAAACCGGCTCGTCCCCGTTTTCAGCATGGAGCGGACCGGCGGCGAAGAGCACGTGGTCGGAGAGCACCATGGCACGGGCAACGAGCTGGATTTGCTCGGACCAGTGATACCGTGTCCGGGAGGGCCGCTGGTGCTTTCTGAGTGCCAGGTTGTTGTTGTTCTTGATCTTCCCCACGTCCTTGTTGACCGGCTCCACTGCCTTGTCCGCGCGGAACAGGTGGAAATTTTCCAAATTGTGGTCCTTGGGCCCCACTTTCTTTCGCCCATAGCCGAAGACCGTCTTTTCGTCGGCTACCATGATCCGGCCGCTGGGGCGGAAGTCGTCCACCACATGCCAGCCACTGTAGCGGCCCCACGTCCGTTTTCCCCACTGCCAATACGTGCGGTGCCACCAGTGCCCGTCCAGCAGGCCCACGGAGCTATAGATGTGGGGGACGGTCGGGGGCTTGATCTCGAAGGAGGGATCCATCCGGATGTCCCGCAGGTAAATCCATTGCCCGTCGCACACCATCACGTCCGGCAGCGCGCCTGGCAGCTCAGTGTCCTCGATTACTTGTTCCGGTTGCCGCCCCGTTTTCGGGTCGCGGGAGTACAGATTCTTCTCATCCAGCAGTTCGCCGGTCGCCGGATCAAGTTGATAGAGGGTCATGCCGCCGTCCAGGAACGATGATCGACCCGCGCTGCAGTACACGCGGTCGTCGTGGACCAGAACACTACCGGTGACGGGCCACACCGACTCGAGCTGCCCATACGAGACGGTTCGCAGATCGGTTGGCGCTGCCCGGAACCGCCAGGCTAGCGCGCCATCGTCCAGGCGGAGGCAGTAGACGTACCCATCCGCGGAACCAAACAGGACCGCATTGCCATGGATGGTGGGTGGTGAATCGATTCGTCCTCCGGCGGTGAATTGCCACTCCAGTTCCCCGCTGCCGCTGTTCAACGCCCGCACGAGGTGATGATCCTTTGATGCCACCAACACGCGAGAATGGGCCGCGACCAGTCCCGTCAACTCTCCGCGAACCTCCGCGGTCCAAGCTTCCCGCCGAGTGGGGTTCATGCGTGCTCCGATCCGTCCGCTGCGTGAGGGATCGTGGCGATAGGTGGGCCAATCCGTTTCGGAGAGCGAGCGGCTCGGGTCGATGGTTCCGAAGGCGGGGCCTTTGTGCAGCCGCGACTCTTCACGCGTGGGATAAGGGGTTTGCCGCCGGGAAGCCAGCGCCCACAAACCGGACAGCTTGCTTTGGATATAGCAGGCACAGGAGTGGGGAGGCAGGTACAGCATGCCGTTGGCGGGCATCAGGCCATACTGGCATTGTCCCCTGATCCAACAATGACGAAGCGAGGCCCCGCCATCGAAGTTTATGAACTCAATGCCCGTTCTGCCCATGATGATTTGCCGCTCGGTCGCCCGATCCCGGTAGCAGCGGTGATGGTGAGTGGTGGTAAAGGCATCCTCGGTTCTAAGTCGGCGGACGATTTCTCCCGTATGCAGGTCCCGTCCTTCCTGGAAATCCGGGTCGTTTCGTCCGCTGTCGGTCCCCGTCCAAACCGTTCCCTCCACCACGAATATATCGGGCGGGGCACAATAGTTCATCGCGGTTGGACATTCCCACAGTTTCTCGCCAGCATCAGCTGAAAAGGCGATCAGCTGGCCTTGTCCGGATGGGCCGCGCGGCGGCCCCGACGTGTAGTTCCAGTCCACCGCCTTCGGCGGTTCCGTGGCCTCGCGATCGGCCGAGACGTCGGCGGAGAGCAATACGCCCTCCACGACCGTGAGTGTCGGCGCGGACCAGGACCGGCGTTTGAGACTGGAGGGCCTGGCGACTTTCCACGTGGTTTGACCGCTTTCGGCATCAAGACATACAAGCCAGGACGTGTTGTGAAGAAAGACACGCTTTGCGTCCGAGCACAAGGTCGTGGCCAAGTAGTTTCTGGTATCCGATCCCTCTCGCGTCCAACGAACTGCCCCGGAGTCGGCGTCCACCGCGACGATGCGCATCTCCTCCGGGGGAAGAGTAGGGGTGCGAGGAGCCGGCGTCCCGCGATTCTCTCCCTGGCCATTTTCCGCCGCAATGTAGAGCGTGTCACCGGCGAGTATGATTTCGGTGGCGCCGCGGGTTTCCTCGCATGTCCAAACGGTCTTCCCCGTGGCGGCTTCCAAGGCAACAACCGGTTTGCCATATCCGAGCGTGACGTAAATCCGGTCGGTGGACGCGACCAGCCGGCGACCAATGGCCGGCGGTCCACTCCGGAACCGTCTGAATCGCCCTTCCCAAGGCCCGACGTCTCGCTTCCAAAGAACGAGGCCGCAAAACGCATCCCGGGCGACCAGTTTCCACTCCGATGGTTTATCGAGGGATGCAATGGCGCCCTCGTCCTCTATCGAGAAAACGCGTCCGTCGCCGGAGACCATGGCACTGGTGGACGAGAAGTAGTCGTGATGCCGGGCCCACTTGGGCCCCCCCGTCCACTGCATCCGGAACGGTTGGTCCACGACCTCGTCGGCCGAAACAGCATTGTTCCCCGGACCGTACAGGTAATGGCTCCACTGGTCGATATTCTCCGGATAAGCTTTCACCATCTTTTCTTCCCCGACCATGGCGACGCCCCCCGGCCTGACCACTCGCATGATCTCCTTTTTCGACAGGCCATCGCTCTTTTCGCAAATTAGGAGCGTGACCAGATTGTCGATGTAAGGCAAATGCTTTCCGTCCCACGTATCAACCGATACGCGGCCAGCGAGTCCCTCGGAATGGATCGCCTGGCGGGCCGCCGTCACCACTTCGGGGTTGGTCTCCAGGCCGTGAACCACGTCGTAACCGCGCCGGGCCAGGGCACGGCCAAGCCGGCCGTCCGCGCAATCGACGTGCACCACGAGTCCGCGCTTTATGCCGGCGGATTCGGAGACCGCCGCCGCCCGCTCGGCCGCGTCATTCGCCAGCGAAAAGGGGGCAAGCACAAGGACAGTCAGAAGCGGGAAGATGTCTAACCGGATCGGGATCGGAATGGGGCTCATTCTAATTCTCCAGGAACGCGTTCGACCGTGCGGGCAAGGAGGCACTCAACAGCATCGTCGCTATTATAGCGGCCGCGGATGACTTTGTCCGCCGCGAGTCCGACCAACGGGAGGACGGCTTGCGCCGGGCCGCTTTCCACCCGGACGAATCCGACCGCCTGAAGTATATACCATTTGCATACTGCCCGGTGGCGGTATCGTTTCCCCCCAAAAACGCGCCGCTCCGTTGACGCCGCGAGAGCGGCTGAATAGGGTAAGGTCTGCTTCCCTTTTTCCACTCTTTTTGGCC
>JBNJEM010000303.1:0-9167 GCA_051745935.1 Planctomycetota bacterium | reverse complement strand
CGGGACCAGCCCGGGGCATCTCATGCAGCGCGGGTAACCGCCGTGATGGAGCGAGCAACCTGAGTCTCCGTTGGCCCGAGCTGGGAACATCACTCGAACGCCTTGAATCAGACAGTTATTTCTTTACAGATCCGAAAGTGTTACCCGTTTGGAAACCGCGAACGACGTTTCAGTTTGTACCGAAAGGGGCTTTGATGAATGATTCGATGACCAATATTTGCTGCATTGGCGCCGGGTACGTCGGCGGCCCCACCATGGCGGTCATCGCGAGGCAGTGCCCGGAAATCTCTGTTCACGTGGTGGATGTCAACGCGGAACGGATTGGTGCTTGGAACTCGGATCGCCTGCCCGTTTATGAGCCCGGTTTGGACGAGGTGGTTCAGACTGCTCGGGGCCGGAACCTGACCTTTTCGACGGACGTCGACGCGGCGATTTCGGCGGCCGACATGATCTTTATCTCGGTGAACACGCCCACGAAGACCTTTGGCATGGGAGCGGGCCGCGCCGCCAATCTGGAATACGTCGAGAAGTGCGCGCGGGCGATCGCGCGAGTTGCCCAGGGACATAAAATCGTGGTGGAAAAATCGACGCTGCCGGTCCGCACCGCCGAGGCGATCCAGCGCATCTTGGCGGCCTCCTCGGGCGAAGCCACGTTCGACGTGCTCAGCAACCCTGAATTCTTGGCCGAGGGCACCGCGATCCAGGATCTCCTCAATCCAGACCGGGTGCTGATTGGAGGGGAATCCCCGCGGGCCATGGAGGCGTTGGCGGCGATCTACGGGCATTGGGTGGCGCGAGAACGGATTTTGACGACCAATCTCTGGAGTTCGGAACTTTCGAAACTGACCGCCAATGCGTTCCTGGCCCAACGCGTCTCCTCCATCAACGCCATTTCGGCACTCTGTGAAGCGACCGGCGCCGATGTGGATGAAGTAGCCAACGCGATCGGAGCGGATCGTCGCATTGGTTCCAAATTCCTCAAGGCCTCGGTCGGTTTCGGCGGTTCGTGCTTCCAGAAAGATATCCTGAATCTGGTCTACCTGTGCGAACATTTCGGACTGTACGACGTGGCCCGGTATTGGGAACAGGTCGTGACAATGAACCAGCATCAGCGTGCCCGATTCGCCGGCCGCATCGTCCGGACGATGTTCAACACGGTGAGCGATAAGCGGATTGCCATTTGGGGCTTCGCATTCAAAAAGGACACCAATGACACTCGCGAGTCGGCGGCCATATACGTCTGCAGGGACTTGTTGCGAGAGCATGCTCGGTTGGTGATTTACGACCCACGGGTCGCGGCGCAACGGATTCGACATGATCTCGAACAAGCGTGCCGGCATCCGGAAACGGGTGAGATATCAGCGATGGATCGGGAGGTATTGGAGCATAACGTGACGATTGCCGAGAATGCTTCCGATGCCGCTCGCCATGCCCATGCGATCGCCGTGCTCACCGAATGGGATGAATTCGCCCAAGTCGACTTCGCCGACATCCGCCGCTCCATGCCCTCCCCCGCCTTCCTCTTCGATGGCCGAAACCTGCTCGACCACCAGCGGCTCGTCGAACTGGGCTTCGACGTGCACGCCATTGGGAAACGCCTGTCGTGACATCCAGCGGAGGGTAACGCGGTTGTGCGGGGTGCGTGGTGCGGGGTGCGGGGGGCGTGGTGCGTGGTGCTTGGTGCGTGGTGCGGGGTGGTTGGTGCGTGGTGCGGGGTTCCTGGTGCTTCTCGATCAGAGAGCGCGATTATGCAATACTCGAGCGGCGCCGAGTACGTAGACAACTGAGTGCCCTCTGTTTTGCTGTTTTGTTGGGCCTTGCATCCTGCCCGTGTTGGAATCGGCGCGGGGTTCTCCAGCGGACGGCGGCCCCGCGCCGCACAGAGCCGTTCTCCAACCGTCATCGTCCAAGCCGGCCCGAATTCAGAGAACTCAAGTATATTTCAGGCGGTTAGATTTCTCCGGGTGGAACGCTGCCCGACGCAAGCCGTCCTCCCGTTGGTCGGACTCGCGGCGGAGCAAGTCATCCGCGACCCGTATATTACATCGATTCATTCTTGGACCTTGGACGTGTCCGACTCGATGCGGCTGGTTTCAATTTCCTCGATCGCGTTTTCGGCAATGATACGAATGGTCGGTTCGTCGCTCTGAAGCAGCTCGCGAAGCGCGGGGAGGGCTGGTTTGGCGGCTGGCCCGATACGGCCCAGCGCTCGCGCCGCGGCCAGTTGCACGGACTCGTCGCGCTTTAGCGACTGGGTCAAAGCCGGCACGGCTGGAGCGGCGGCCGGTCCCATGGCCGCCATGACCTCGGCCGCTTCCCATTCCAGGTCGCCCGTTTTCAGGTATTCAATCATACTTGGCAAGATGAACTCGGCATCTTGGGTGAGCAGCCACAGCGACATGGCGGCCTCGGGGCATTGCGATGAGTTAACGTCTTTGACGAATTCTTTAAGCTGGGGGAGAGCCGGCTTGGCCCGTTCGCCAAAGTGGCCGATCGCTCGCACGGCCTCCTCGCGGACGGGATCCAGCGGGTCCTGCATGGCTTTGGTCAACGCGGGGACCGCTTCGGGCGCCACGTCGCCGCCCAATTTTCCCAGCGCTCGAGCGGCATGGCGGCGGCCCGAGGCCACATCCGATTCGAGCCCCTTGATTAGGATCTTCACGGCGGGTTTCGCCGCCGCCCCCATTTCGCCCAGCGCCTTGTAGGCCAGGTACCGGCGGTGGAAGTCCGAGCTGTTGGTCACTTCAATCAGGCTTGGCACGGCCTCTTTGGCGTGCGGCCCGATGGCGAACAACACGTGCAAGAACGCGTACTGGACTTCGGGAGCGTATCGGTCCAGATTCTCGACGATGGCCGGGACAGCCTCTTTGGCCTCCGGGCCCAATTGCTCCAGCACCATCATCGGCTCATTCGGGACGTCCGGCGCTTCCTGCTTGATAATTTCAATAATCGCTGGGACGGCTTTTTTCGCTCCTTTGCCTTGTGTAATCAACACAATGGCGCCCTGTTCGCGCGTCCGCTGATCGGGCGAGCGGAGCGCTTCGATGGCTTCCTCCACCGACATTTCCGGCACCGACTGGTGCGCGCTCTGGGCCCAACAGCACATCGTGGAACTTGCCAGGATCAAGCCCAGCGACCACGCCATGGCCCCGCTGGTCGGGTTCTGTCGTTTGCAACATTTACTAGCGTCACCCATTGTCCCAGCGCTCGGGGTCGCGGCGGAACATTTCGCGTGTGATACGTACAAGACGAGCGACATGGGTTCTTCTCCTTCGAGCGATGCGTCACGTGATCAGAGCGGCGGCGCTTATTGGGCCGCTGGGCCCAGCTGTTCGTCGATGCTCTTGCGCAGCCCTCCAGCATCATAACTCGCCTGGATATCAATTCGCAACAAGGGCAGCCCGGCGTCACCGAAGGCGTGATCCACAAAACGATCGCGATCGCCGCGTTTGGAGTCCTCTTGCGGGGGCTCGTCCAACTTGATGGCCAGTTTAGCTTGCAGCGTGTCCTGTTCACAGAGGAGAAAGTCGATATCCTGGCCGGAGATTCGGTTTTGCCACGTTTGGAATTTGGCGGCCTTCGGTTCCACTTGAAGCAGGTCCGACATGCGCACCCGTGACTGAATGGCCCAATCTCCGTTAACCGCCTCGCGCAAGGCCTGGTAGAATGCCAGTTGCGAATCCGTCAACAGATTGGGCCGTTTCTGATAAGGCATCTTTTCCTCGTCCAACATCAGCTTGGCGAAGCCCCAAGCGATGAACGTGGCGGAGGCCACGAAGACGATCGGCCAGTGGTTGAACAGGAACTCGAACATGTTGATGCCGGATCCGATATATATTTCAGGCGGTTGGATTTTCCGGGTGGAACGCTGCTCGACGCAAGCCGTCCTCCCGTTGGTCGGACTCGCGGCGAAGAAACTCATCCGCGACCGGTATAAAGGGAATCCCTGGAGAACTCATCGGCGGCATGCCATCACGATGCGGAGTGCGTTTTGCAAGCAAACGGTGTTACCGCCGATAAACCCCCCGCGTGCCCCTTCCAATTGCTTGTTGGTGAAAGGGAACCTGAAAGGTTTGGTCGTGGCTTCTTGGAGAATATCGGCATCCGAGCCGGCACGAGGGACACGTGAAAGTCCGGAACCGCCATGGAAGCTCGATTCCGGCGCCAGATTGTTCCAGTTGTGCTTGGAACAAGGTTAGAAAAGGGAGGAACAAGGCGTGATGGAAAAACCGCGCGCGTTTCGGTCGTTACAAATTGGATCCGTCACCCTGGATTCTCCGGTGACGCAAGCGGCGTTGTCGGGTTATAGCGATTGGGCAATGCGGATCATTGGGCGACGATTGGGGGCGTCGTACGCATTGTGCGAGGTCATGCTTGATCAATTCCTTCTGCGCATCGGTCGTCGCCAGCGCACCCGTCACTTTCTTTATCTCAGCGACGAGGATCACCCGGTGGGCGGGCAACTGATGGGAGCGGCGCCGGATGAGTTCGCGGCCGGCGCCGAACGGTTGGTCGAAGCGGGCTTTGATGTTGTTGACATCAACTTTGGGTGCCCCGTGAAGAAAGTGCTCGGAAAACAACGGGGAGGATACCACTTGGGGCACCCTCGGACGGCACTGGAAATCGTGCGGCGGACACGCGCCGCGGTGCCCGAGCATGTTCCCGTGACCATCAAGCTGCGCCGCGGTATCGATGACTCGCCGTCCAGCCGCGCCAAGTTCCATGACATCCTGAAAGGGGCTTTTCAGTTGGGCGTGTCCGCCGCCACCGTGCACGGACGCACGGTGGCGCAACGTTACGAGGGGCCCAGCAACTGGGCGTTCCTCAAGCACGTGAAACAACGATTCCCCTCGGAGATAATCCTGGGCAGCGGCGACTTGTTTGCCGCGCCCGATTGCCTGCGCATGATGGAAGAAACTGGCGTGGATGGCGTTACCGTGGCGCGGGGCGCGATTGGGAACCCTTGGATCTTCGCGCAAATACGCGCCTTGGCTGCCGGTCACCCCATGCCGGTTCCCAGTTTAAGCGAACAACAAGCCGTCATCAGGGAACATTACCGGCTCGCCGAACAGCTCCATGGCCCCCAACGCTGTGGGCCGCTGATGCGAAAATTCGGTATCAAGTATTCGCGACTGCACCCACGCGCCACGGCCGTGCGGGACGCCTTCGTCCGCGTTCGCAACCGAGCGGACTGGCAGCATGTGCTGGATCAATGGTACTCAAAACCACAACCCGGACGAGCCGGAACCATACAGAGTCTTAGGGCGTAACCTGCGCGCACGGTGCGCGCATCCTTGACGTGAGCGACCAACGGGAGCGCACCATCCCTGTGCGGTGGCCCTATTTGGTTGGCGGCCCTGCCGCCTTAGGGCTCGCGCCGGACATTCTCCCGCAAGGCCTGTTCCACTTCGTCACGCACCGTGGGGTCTGTTTCAACATCCAACTGGTCTCTGAGCGTTTCAAGAGCCGCGACGGTGCCGATCCGGCCCAACGCCCAGGCGGCGGCGCCGCGTACCACTGGTTCTGGATCTCGCTGGGCTCGAGCCAGTGCGTCGTGCGATTCGGCGACCCCTTGATTGCCCAGTACGATGGCGGCGTTTCGAAGGAGGCCCCGACGCCGGACACGCCAGAAGACGGTGTGCCGGAATTGCTCGCGGAATGTCTCGTCCGAAAGCTTGAATAGGGCGTGGAGCGGTTGTGAAAGCGACGAGGGAAACGAGCCGGCCCGTGATGGCTCCATCGTTTTGGCGGCTCGGCGGTTCCACGGGCAGACTTCTTGGCAGACGTCGCAGCCAAACAAACGATTCCCAATCGCCGGCCGTAACTCGCGGGGAATTGGCCCCTGCCATTCAATCGTCAAATAGCTGATACATCGGGTGGCGTCCAGCACGTACGGGCGCGGAAAAGCGTTCGTCGGACACGCGTCCAAACACGCGCTACAACGGCCGCAATAACCAGACTGCGGGGCCGAGTCGTAGGCCAGTTCGCGGTCCAGTACCAGCGCGGCCAGGAAAAAATAACTGCCCAGCCGACGATTCAGGAGCATCGTGTTTTTGCCGATCCAGCCGAGACCCGCCAGCTGAGCGAAATCCCGTTCCAATAGCGGCGCGGTATCCACGACACCGCGGACCCGGACACCCGGCTGAAGCTCTTTCGCGAATCGCCCCAGTGTCTTCAGCCGTTTGCGAATATCGTCGTGATAGTCGACAGGCCCCGCCGCGTAGCGGGCGATTCGTCCATGTCCCGCTTTCTCATCACTCGCCATCGCCGACGAATACGGCTTGCCCAACATCAGTAAACCGCGCGCGCCCGAGAGAATATGTCGAGGGTGTTCGTACGCGGCCCGCCGGTCGGCCAGGTAGGTCATGTTGCCCGCATACCCCGCCTTCAACCAGTCCGCCAGTGAAGCCATGCCCCGCGGGGCGACCGCTGGACACGCTCCCGATAACTCGAAACCGACCGACAGGGCGGTTTGTTTGAGCCGGGCAGTGAATTCGATGGAGTTCATTTAGCCTCTCGAAGATGAATGCCACCGCGTTTTGCCACGGTGCTGGTCGCGGGTCGCCCGGAGGTACACGGTGGCTCGGCTCTCCGAGACGAGACCAAACACGGACCGCTTCCTGGCCCCCCACCCGCCCCCGGCGTTTTTTTCAGAGTGGCCCCGGCTTTGGTCAAGTGGTGGCACGTGCCGTGGCTTAACACTCGCTTGTTTCGGTTTCCGTGTGCCCGGGCAGGCAACGAGTCATTCTACCACGCGAGCAGAGCGAGAACACAAGAGAACTCGCGAACGACGCGGCGCGCAGTGATTGATTTTTATCCGTTGATCCCCCCGGCCTTTTGGCCGTGCCTGAACATGCCGGCATGGTGTAAAACTGTTTTGACAAGAGGAACTTTGCTGCTTATAGTCGGAAGCTGGATCGGTCGAGAATGCCGCCCCCCTGGACGGTATAACCGGACCCGTGGTCCGTGAGGACGACACGCTTGATTTGACTTGTCTCGAGGACATTGGATCAATGGCTACGATTCGCGTTCCGCTAGGTTGTCTCGTTGCGGTTCTGGTTTTTGCGTCACTCGAAACCAGCCCTGCCGTCGCTCACCCGGTTCGGAGAGGGGTCGGGAGCGGTCCGGCTCGCGATGCGACGGCATCGATCGTTTCCGAAAGAGGTCCGGCTGCACGGGATAACTGCCGCTCCTGCGACAGCGACGGGGGCCTTTGCCCGTCCGAACATGCCACCGGAAGAGTTCAGTCAGCGAATGGACCGGGGCAGCTCATCATCAACCCGTTCGTTAAACAACCGGATGGTCCCAACGCTCCTCCCGCTCATTCAAAGCCCCCCTCCCCTGATCAAGAGCCGGTTGAGCCGCGAATGATCATCAACCCGTACTGTGCCCACGAAGACAAAGTGGCAACGCGTTGATACTCCACCCGATCAAAAACGACACGAATCCGCCGTGCCACGTGCGGCACGAACGACCAGAACGGCGTGCCTTATGGCCGCTTGCGGATTGTGTCACGGTTGCCCAGCAGCGGTATATATTTCAGGCGGTTGGATTTTTCCGGGTGGAACGCTGCCCGACGCAAGCCGTCCTCCCGTTGGTCGGACTCGCGGCGGAGAAAATCATCCGCGACCGGTATAATATGCGGCATGGCATGCCCAGAGTTTTGGCATGCGTTCCGTCTTGACAACGCATGCGAGTTCTGCCGGACGCACAATTGAGTTTATGCCCCCCCAAAAAAACCAAAACCGAATTCGGAAAACCGATCTTGGCTAAATGAGCAGCAATCGATACGGTACCGACGGGGACAGTTGCCAAACCCAGAATCGAGACCTCGACGCGGTACTTGAGTCAACTCGCGTCATTTGGGAAACTCGCCGCCCCGCCTGGCGGGGCGTGAGCGAAGTTGCGTCAGAAGGAGGTAACGCTGGAGAAAGAGGAGGCATCCGGCACTTGCTCCGGCTTGGTGAAAAACCCGGAGTCTTGGGGAAAATGGGGAAAGGATTCTTCAGCGTGGGTCGCGTCCCGCTGGTTTACAACCCCGCTGCCCCCCGTGGTCCCTCGTGCCCTTTCGGTCCCGTTGGTCCTTGGTTGAAGCACGAAGGGGGACGCTAAGTGCAACAAAATGGTTTACACGGAACTTAGAGTTTTCCATCACCCCAGCATTAGCCCGGGGCCTAAAGTGCCATGGATGGACAAGGAGTTGAGTTGATGTTACGGGTATTCAGCGTGCCGTTACCCCGCCGCTGGACGAGGGGGATTCAGGCCACGAGCCGACGCCACCCATACCGTCCTGGAAGGGCAAGCCGCGCATGGTCTAATCGATTTGTGCCCTTTTTAATGGGTGTGAGTGTCCTCGTTGGGCTGACTGGTTGCCATGCGCCGAGGCCGTCGTTCAATTTCTTGGCGCCGTATGGCTCGCCAACCGTGCCTCCACCACCGACAGGGGCGGTCGGCACGTCGCCCGATTACTATCCGTCGCCAAAGTCTTCCCCCGGGGCGCAAGGGGAAGGGACACAAACTCAATCGGACACGGATTCGAGTTCCGCCCCATCCTCGAGCGACGCGCCGGAGGCGGCTCCAAACGCGCCATCGACCACCTCGGGACCATCGGGCGGTCGTGGATCGAGCGGTAGTGGCACGCGGCTTAAAATGGAATCACCACCGGGCCAATTCATGGGAACGGAAAACCGATCGGACTCGGCGGGCGAAAAAGAAGAAAGGGATCGAGGCGTGAAGCCCGCCTCCTACCACGCGGGGACGCCGAGTTCACGGTCGGGATTGACCGACAACCAGCGTTCAAGGGGGGCGTCGACGCTGAAACTGGACGGAATGCCTGTCAACGATGCCACGTCGCCCGTTCAGGCCGCGACGGCCTCCCAGGATGAGCCCACCGGTCTGAGTGAGTTGCCCGACGCCTCACGGGCTTCCTCGTCTTTGCGGACAACCACTCCCGGAGCCGCTTATGCCAGTACTCGTCATGGCGCGGGCACGCGCACACTCGCGGCTCCGGCAGGCAGCAGTACTTGGCAAACTCGTTAAGTCGTCACAACCCCACCCATCCACGGCCCCCCACGAGATGAACTCGTGGGGGTCTTGCCGCGTGCTGTACCGCCTTTAGCTGACGAGCCTGATTCACCCACGAGATGAACTCGTGGGGGTCTTGCCGC
>JBNJEM010000302.1:0-9169 GCA_051745935.1 Planctomycetota bacterium | reverse complement strand
AAATGTGAGATCTTCAAACAACCGCAAAAAGACATTTATGCGCTGTAAAAGACGGGCCTGGAGACCCGTCCTACGCCGTCTTTATGCAACAATAGGGTGAACTAACGTAGCTGAGTTCGCGAGGATTCAGAGAATGGTCGAATTATCCGCCACTTTGGCTGAACGCTTGCACTCCGGCTACGGTTGCTTCCAAATGGGGACGTGCGGCGGAAGTTGCCATAAGCTATACTGTTATCACGCTTGCATGATGCACTGTAAGATTGGTTGGAATCATCGATGACAATGCCCATTGAAGGAGATGCGAAGATGACCCTGAAAAGAATTGCATTGACAGCATTGACGACAATCTCGGCTGGAATAATCATCGGCTCAATGCTTTGCAGCGCGACCCATGCCGCTGACCAGGAAAAAGATAATACACCGCCGCCCCGGTTTCGCTCCCTGTTCAACGGCAAGGATTTTACTGGCTGGAAAGTCCCCGAAGGCGATAACGGCCACTGGAAGGTTGTCGACGGCGTGATCGATTACGACGCCGAGAGCGAGGCCCAAGGCGACAAGAGCCTCTGGCACACGGAAGACTTCGAAAACTTCGTGCTCCGTGTCGACTGGCGCATCAAGGCGACTCCCTACGTGAACCCGCGGATTCCGTATGTCCTGCCCGACGGCACACACGCCCATGACGTCGAAGGCAACGAGCTAAAACTTGCTCTGCCCGATTCTGACAGCGGCATCTTTCTGCGAGGCGCGGGCAAGAACCAAGTGAACATCTGGTGCTGGCCGATCGGATCGGGCGAGTTCTACGGGTATCGAACTGACAAGAGAATGACACCAGAGGTGCGAGCCGGAGTTACGCCGCGCCACCAGGCAGACGAACCGGTCGGTCAATGGAACCGCTTCGAAATCACCGCCATCGACGATCGGGTCACGGTCGTACTGAACGGCATTAAGGTGATCGACAACGCGCGACTGCCCGGCATGGCCAAGAGCGGTCCAATCGCCTTGCAGCACCACGGCGGCAAACGCAACGGGGAATGGGTCAGCCCGCCCAGCCTGGTGCAATTCAAGAACATCTTCGTCAAGGAACTGGATTAAGCTTCATTCAGGTTGGATGACGGAGACATCCGGACGCGCGGATTTGAAGTTCTTCGATTTACTGAAAAGATGAGACAGTGCGACAATTGAATGACCGGCCCCTCAAGCATCGCCCACGTTTCCTGCTTGGATCGTGGGTGTCGCCGATGACGTTGCCCACCGTGCCACAGTGGTCAGGAAGTTGTCGCGGTCAATCGGTTTGGTGATGTAGTCGTCGCAACCCGCCTCTACACATTTCCGACGATCTCCTGCCATGGCATGCGCCGTGAGCGCGACAATGGGGCCTGTGTAGCCACCTCGACGAAGCTCTCGTGTGGCGGCATAACCATCCATGACAGGCATCTGCATGTCCATCAAGATGACGTCGAAGGGGGCCTCGGCGTCACGAGCCCCAAGGGCCCTGTCGCGAGCAATCCGTCCGTTCTCGGCTACCGTGAGCTCAGCGCCAGCCTTCTTGAGGACAGAGCCGATCAACCGCCGGTTGTCTGGTCCATCCTCGGCCAGCAGAACGCGGCACTCCAAACGGACCTCGTCAGCGGGTCTGCTCGGGGCTTGTTGTTTCTTTGTACATTGGATTTCGCTCGTATTGTCGATCAATGCAACGCCTTCCAGGGAGCCGGTCTCCACGGTTACACTAAACGTACTGCCTCTTCCAGGCGAACTGGTTATGGAGATGTCACCGCCAAGGGACTTGGCGAGTCGCTTGCTGATGGTCAAGCCCAGACCGGTTCCACCAAATTTCCGTGTGGTGGATGAATCGGCTTGGGTAAATGGTTTAAATAGCTTGTCAAGCTGTTCGCCGCTCATACCGATGCCGGTGTCAATGACGTCGTATTGCAGACGAGGCGGCCGTCTTTTGTCTTGTATCAGCCGTGTCACCACGCGAACATTGCCGGTTTCGGTGAATTTAATGGCGTTGCCCACCAAGTTAATTAAGATTTGCCGCAACCGTGTAGGGTCGCTCTGGATTCGCTCCGGGATAGCTCCCACGCATTCAATCTCCAGCGGGATGTTCTTCGCCGCGGCGCGAACCCGCATGAGGGAAGCAAGATCGGCTAGTACTTGCACGGGCGAACAATCCGTACGTTCTACTTCCAACTTGCCCGACTCGATTTTAGAAAGGTCCAAGACGTCATTTATCAGTTGCAGGAGATGCTCTCCGTTGCGCCGAATTGTCTTAAGTGCATCTGTCCGCTTTGGTGGTGCCGTCTCAAAAGCTGTTTCCTCCAACAGCATGTCGGAAAATCCCAGGATCGCCGTCATTGGGGTGCGGATTTCGTGACTCATGTTGGCCAGGAATTCACTCTTCGCATGGTTGGCCGCTTCGGCGTGCTCACGCGCCTCAATCAGTTCTTGTTCAGCCTGCTTGCGTCGCGTGATATTCCTCCCGCAACCACACAAACCAATAGTGGTTCCGCGAGAATCCCCGAGCAGCGAACCGCTCATTTCATACGGGATGCGCCTGCCATCTTTGGTAAGCAAGGAGGCTTCCAACTGAGCGGTGCCGTGTTTGAACACTTTATCGATGGTCGCCTCCACTCGCCGACCATCCTCCGGGATGAAGAAATCACTCGGCCTCATTCGAGAAATCTCGTCGTCCGTGTACCCCGTAACCGCACGCAATCGGCTGTTCCATCGAAGGAACTTCCCTTGTCGGTCGAATACATAGAAGACGTCGTCGAGCGAGTCCAGCGAGGCCTCCGTGAACTGCTTTTCCTCTTGCAGAGCCTTCTCGGCCCGCTTCTGCTGCGTGACGTCGCGCACCGTGGCTTGCAGTAGAGTTTCGCCACCTAATTCCATCCTGGTGAGTAAAACAGTCGCCGGGAATGACTCACCTGTAAGCCGCCGATGCGTCCACTCGAAGAAATGGCTCCCTTCCCGAATGGCCGTGTCGGTCATTTCCTGGACCTTGTCTGCTGAGTGCCATCCGTCCGGCTGATTGATGGGGGATACGTCCCAGGGGCCGAGGGATCGGAACTGGTCCTCGTCATCCACGTTAAACAGCGCGAGCGCCGCCTTGTTTCCCGAAGTAAACTTCCAAGAAGGCGGGGCTAAGGTCATGATGGCGTCACGCGAAGTATCGAACAGAACCTGATATCGTTCCTGGATGCGAATACGTTCGACGGCGCGTCCGATTTGTTCCGCAATGGCGTTGATCAGCGCGCGTTCCTCCTTTAGAAAGGGCCCCTCGTCAGCTTCGACCTGCTCTTCGACGTAGCAGACTTCGACGGTTCCGACCGGATCTTTCTGAATGAGTATCGGCGCCGTTTGAGTTGCCACGCGCTCTCGGAATTCGCCCGCCGTGAACTGTTTTTCCTCCAGGGTGATCCTGGCACCAGCAATCCCAGGATATTGCCACGAAGGCGGAATGGCCGCCGCCGCGTCCGCCAGCTTCTGATCCAATGAACGATCCGACGTCTCCAGAATCCTGCCCACGAGGTAAAGGCAGTTCAGCTCTTTGACCCGTTCGCGCAAGTCATGGGTCTGCTTCCGCAGGACTTGCTCTAATTCAGTGCGTTCGGCGAATGTCGCCTTCCAGTGTCGGACCGTGCGAAGTAGCACAATCCAAGATACGAACAGGATGGGCAACAGCAAGACGACCATTGCCATCTGTAAGAAGGACAACCCCAACTCCCGATCCGTCGCCGCCTGAACGGCGGCCGCGAGGCCGTCGGCAAGCTGCTCGATCCGCTGCTCATGGGTCTGCTTCCGCACCTCGTATGCTTGGCCCAACAGAATCTGTCGGGCTTCCTCGGCGCGGCCTTGCCGCACCAGTTCGAACGCGCGCTTTTCCATCACCATCAGTTGCATGTTGGCCCTGTGCATCGCAGGGTCCGCATCGCTGTCGCGTACGTGGGGCGCAAGCCTAACGGCTTCCTGGATCGCGGCGTTCAGTTGAGGCTCGGAGCGATAATAGCGGCTCTCCCATGCGGCGTCCCTCGTGAGAACTGCCAGGCGAGCCGACATGGTGAGTACCTCGTCGAGATGGACGATGGTCCCACGCAGTTCTTCCATCCTCAACCGGCGTTGCATGACATTTTTTGTTTTGCGATAGGAACGATAAGAGAGCCAACCTAGTGCGACTAGGAGTCCGGATGTAATGACGAACAACGCGGTAAGGATAAGCACGGACCTGTGTGAAACGGCCGGCTGAGCCTTGTGATTTGACATGAGATCTCCGTTCCGCAGCCAACGAGCAGTGTTAACAACCACACGCAGAAACGGCCGTGTGTCAGCCCTGCCCGCCGACGAAAACATGAGGCCAATGGCCGGAAAGACTTCGGCAACCGCCACGCCACAATCGCTTGTCTCCCGTCCCTTGATCGGCTGGAATAGGCGTGAACTTTGGCTATACCACATGAAATGCGGATTTACCACTAGCCGAGATTCCTGGATCTGATGACTGCCGGGATTGTCAAGATATTAGGGAGATTCGCGACTCGATGGACGTCAACAGGCATGCCGACAGGCAATGCACCATCGATGGGCCAGTTTGTGCTCCATTAGGCAAGAAAGGCGCGCCCCATGAACGCGTACTGGTGAGTTTGCCGCGCACTACCGCCGGCCACACTGACCAAATATGCCAAAGCTTGCCGGGAAGGCAACAAGAGCGGGTTCGTGGCCGATGCAATCGAAGCCTAAGACGGGAGCAGACACCTTTTCCCGTTAATCATTGAACCTGTTGCAAAACCTGCCGTGGCCATTTAGTGTGGTTGCCGTATGAATTCTACCAGGACTTTTGTTTCATGGGGATCGAAATGACGCTTGAATTTCGTGGCGGCAGGGCGGCGGCCGCCTTGCCACTGGTGTTTTTCATTATTTGGGCGATTGCGATTTGCGTCGGCGGGGTGCCGGATGAAAATGGTTTGATCCTCGGCATTGTCCTGGGGCTGATTGTCGGGATGTTCCTCTGCCGCAGTTGCTGGTCGCACTATGCCCAGTGCGTCGTGGAAGGGATGGCGGACTGTATCGCCACGGTGACCATCGTGGCCTGGTTCTGGGCGGGCATGTTCGCCGCGGTGCTTCGCGAAGGGGGGTTGGTAAACGGGTTGGTGTGGCTGGGGCACGTTTCCAACGCCGAGGGGGGCGTTTTCGTGGGAGTCACGTTTCTGCTTGCTGCCACGTTTTCAACCGCGGTGGGAACGGGCTATGGGACCACGGTCGCTTTCACCACCCTCATGTATCCGACCGGATTGGTGATGGGAGCGGATCCAGTTTGGCTTTTTGGCGCGATACTTTCTGGTGCTGCGTTGGGCGACAACCTAGCCCCGGTTTCGGACACCACCGTCGTGTCGGCGACGACCCAGGAAACGGATATTCCTGGAGTGGTTCGGTCGCGGTTTCGATATGCCGCGGTGGCGGCGGTGCCGGCTCTGGTGTGCTTTACGCTTTTCGGTGGTGGAGGCGCCGCCATCGAGAGCCCACGCTCCACGCTGGTTGACGCCGCCTCCCCGCACGGCTTGATCTTTCTGATCCCGTTCGCTTTTGTCATTTTTCTCGCCCTCCGTGGATACGCGATCCTGGTTACATTGACTTGGGGCATCGTTGTGGCTATTGCGCTCGGATTGGCATGCGGCTTGTTAACCCCCTCTCAGCTCGTTTCATTTGACGCCGAACGGGACGTGGTGGGGGGCGCGCTGGTGGATGGGATCTCCGGTTATCTTTCAATGGCGATCTTGATCCTGTTGATCGTGGCTGGCGGCCGAGTGATGAGAGCGGGTGGAGCGATGGACGCCTTGGTGAATGGACTGGGGTCGTTAGCCCGCAATTCGGTGGCTCGAGCCGAGATGGTGATTTGGAGTGTTGTCTTTTCCTTGAACGTGTTCATCACCATCAACACGGCGGCGGAAATCACCGCGGCGCCATTCGTCTCCCGACTGGGCCGGCGCTTCCACCTACACCCATACCGGCGGGCCAATATGCTGGACGCGGTCACGTCCGCGCTGGGGTATATCTTTCCTTGGGGAGGCGGTGTGTTGATTGGCTACCAGACCATCCAAAACCTAGCGCCCCGCTACGAGTTTTTTAAGGTTGTATCGCCAACCGAGGTCTGGCCGTTCGTGCTGCACGGCTGGTTCCTCGCCCTGGTGATGTTGATGGCAGCGATTACCGGATTCGGCCGCATGTTCGAGGCAGCTGACGGATCCCCCACCCGGGAGCCTCCGCGTGACCAGTAAAGAGCTTTTGTTCTGACCAACATGACAGTGGTCGTCCACGAAACGATGCCAACGTTGGCGGCGCTGGACGAGATGCAACGGTTGGATGGTCATGTTCTTCAAGGCAGCGGCCGTTTCGGCAAGCGCGCTCGCTTGCTTCCACGGCGCTGAGTTTTTTAGTAGCTTTGTAGTTGTCGAGGCAAATGGCAGCTCACTGCGTGCCGTGAGCTGAACGGCCTGGGCCACGTCGTCGCGGGAAATCCGCTCGGCACAATGGCGTTAAGGGAACCGTTATTATACCGGTCGCGGATGACTTTCTCCGCCGCGAGTCCGACCAACGGGAGGATGGCTTGCGTCGGGCCGCTTTCCACCCGGAAAAATCCAACCGCCTGAAATATACACGCTTCCGCTATTGTAAGAATCCCCAGCCGAAGACAAGAAAAAGAAACGCCGATGCAAGAACGAGGATTGGCGCCAGATAGCGACGGTGCGTCGTTTCGCCTTGGGCCAGCCGCAGCTCTCGCAGCGCGTACCCGGTTCCCGCGAGCATCATGAGGACGGCGATAAGGGAAACAGCGACCATCGGCAGTAGCGCGCCCGGCGGCGGTAGCGTCTCGGCGGTAATCGCCCGCGCCGTATCAATGCCCACTGGGTCCTTTGCCGATAAAGGCAGAAACCCACCCCACGAAACGATCTTGGCCAGCCCCTTGGACATGTGCCCGACGGCGATCACGATGGCAAGTGGTAGAGCCAACCGTCGCCAAGCTTCGGACATTGATTCCGCGCCTCGAAAGAGAAGCACGAGACCGCCGAGGACCAGCCAGAGGACGAGCGGCACCACGAACAACGTCCACACGCCCTTGATCCACCCCTCATGGGCATCCGCGCCCAATGCGTTCGTTACGGCCGCCGGGCTCCAGAGAAACATGGCCTGGGCCGCCTTCCACTCGGAGAACAGCTCGTAGGTTACGAATCCGGATACGAGCATCACGAAGAGCACGACCGGCCAAGAAGCCAATGGCTCCCGCGCATCGGCCGCGGGGAAAGGACGCCGCAGGAACACGCCCATGTTGTCGGGCTCGCACGCCTTGACGCACTCCCCACAGACGAGGCAATCGTTGTTATTGTCGAGCCGGGCCGGATTGAGCAGGCTCGGACAACCGCGGCCATACACTTTGGTGCGATTGCAGGCGCGGACGCAATCCTTGCCCGTGCAGGACGCGCACTTCTCGCCTGACGTGGGCCGAACCGCCAGCATCGCGCCACGCCCATACGTTCCGAGGAGTAGCCCGACGGGACAGAATCCCCGGCAAAAGGCGCGGTCTCTGAAGAAAAAACCCACCAGCGCGGCTGCCGCCAACAGGCTCCAAAGGAACATCGACGTGTGAGCCGGGATCCGGTGCAGCTGAACACCGGCCACGGACATTTGAATTAACGCGTAGACAACGACGATAAGCCAACCCGCTCGAAGCCACTTTCCCAGCTTCCGTTGGCTGATTCCAAGGACGCGCCCCAATCGCTCCGTGCCGTTGGCCACCAACTCCAATGGACAGACGGCACACCAGACACGCCCGAATAGCACCGCAATCCAAACCATTGCTGGCCACCACAGGCCCCAAACCACGAGGTTGACGAGATGACTCTTTGCATACAACTTGTCCGATACCGCTTCGGGTGGGTAGATGCCCCAGGCGAACACGGCCATGGCCACGAAGACGACCAGAAGCACAGCCTGAAATACATACGGAAATCCGCCCCATAAGACGATCGCTTTGACGGGACGAAATCTCAGAAGGTCGTAGCCTTGTTGGTCTTGCCGTCGAGTCGGTGGGCTCGGTTGGCGTCGTTCGAGGGGCGTTGTCTGTAGCTGGCTCATGCTCATGATTGCTGCTCGCGCAGGGGTAAGATCAATCCAATTTGTCGTATTCTAGAGTCGCGAACATGACAAGATGATGAACAGACCGCGGAATCGGGCAGACTCGAAACGCAAATCCGTAGTCGATAAGCAAAGTAGCAAACGCTGGAACAGGACGCCGAGACCGGGTACAATAAACGGCTTGCATTTCAGGCGGTCAACGCTATCCGGATGGAAAGCTCCCTGACGCAAGCCGTCCTCCCGTTGGTCGGACTCGCGGCGGCCAAAGTCACCCGCGACCGGCTTGCATTTCAGGCGGTCAACTTTGTCCGGATGGATAGCTCCCTGACGCAGGCCGTCCTCCCGTTGGTCGGACTCGCGGCGGCCAAAGTCATGCGCGACCGGTATGAATGGCGATTCGCTTCGGGCGATCGCAAGCATCGCCATTTGCTCCCTTTGCAGCGGGGGAGAGGTGGCTGGTTCGGCGAGAATTTGAGAGAGGGGTGCGATGAGGCTGCTGCTGGTGGAAGATTACCCGCCGCTCCAGAAGTCCGTTGTTCGCGGGCTGCGCGAGGCCGGGTTCGCGGTCGATGTGACCGGGGACGGTCAGGAGGCGCTTTGGTACGCGGAGGGCAACGAGTACGACGCGATTGTACTGGACTTGATGCTTCCGGGGCTGGACGGTGTCAGTATCCTCCGCCGGCTAAGGGACGGGGGGCGACAAACTCACGTCTTGATCATCACGGCGAAGGACGCCGTGGCCGACAGGGTTGCCGGCTTGAACGCCGGGGCGGACGATTATCTCGTCAAGCCCTTCGAGTTCGAGGAACTGCTCGCTCGGGTCCAGGCGTTGGTGCGACGGACTTACCACCGCAAGAATCCCGTGCTGGCAGTCGGCCCGCTAGTGATCGACACGTCGACTCAGCACGTCGAGCGCGGCGGGCGGATCGTTGAACTGACAGCCCGAGAATATGCCCTGCTGGAATACCTGGCGATGAGGGCTGGAGAATTGGTGCCCCGCACCGACGTATGGGAACACGTTTATGACTTTCATTCGGACGCCAGC
>JBNJEM010000301.1:0-9178 GCA_051745935.1 Planctomycetota bacterium | reverse complement strand
TTCGACAAATACGGCCTGACCGTCGAGCTGGCTCTCCCCATCACCGAGTTCGTGGTAGCCCACATCCGCCCCTGCCGGCGCGGCGTCTTGCTGGGACTCGCCGAGGCGTACCAGGCTCAGGACCGCGTGCGCGACGCCCTCGACTGTCTCAAGAAGCTCCGCCGGGAGATGCCGGATGACGTGGTCGTGAATCTCTCCATCGCCGAGCTGCTCACGGAAGCGTATCCGCACAACAAGCGGCTGGCCAAACAGATCGTCCAACTGGCCGGCGACGTGGACAACGAGTCCTCCGTCCACGCGGCCCTGATGCTCTACAAGGCCCAGGCTCTCCGCACTCTCGGCCTTTTCACCGCGGCCCGCGACGTGCTCACCCCGGCGCTCCGCAAAACCAAGAACCGCGACGAGGAGCTGCTCCGCGCCATCCGTTACGAGCGTGCCTGCGTCTACGAGGACCTCGGCCGCGCCACCCGCGCCCGCCGCGAATTCGAGAAGCTCTATGCGGAAGACCCGTCGTACGAAGACGTTGAAGCGCGTTTGGGTCTGTGACTAGCGACGCGGAAGGCTGTCGTAAGATCGCTGATCACCCGGTCGTATTCAGCGAGACTGGCGCGACTTGTCCAGGGACCTAAGTAGTAATCCCGTCCGTCAATCGTGACGCGTGCTTGGCCAGAGGGCCTGTGAAGGCGGTATTTGGGGACGTACTCGCGAGAGACTTTCGGCATCGTGCGGGCCTTCCCAACGCTAATGCGGGTATTTACCCACATTACCTCGCGTTTTCAGTGCCGCACTGCCGACCGCCGGCAGGTGATAAGTGCTTGTCTCGGCTGGACTTAGAAGAAGTTGCGGGGACAGGATTCGAACCTGCGACCTCGAGGTTATGAGCCTCGCGAGCTACCGGACTGCTCCACCCCGCGCCATTTAATCACTGAGCAAGTACTAGATTATACTGGTGAATGGTCGGTCGTCGAGGGGGGCAGACTGAAGTCCGACCACATTCCGGAACGGTTTCTTGGCGCCGCCGGTAACTCCACCGGAAAAACTGGCAATTCGGAGGCACCAAGGCGGGGTAGACCTGGGCTGATGAAAAACCCGGAGATTGGGCAAAGTAGAAGAAGTAGGTTGTTCCGAGTTTGTCGCGGGTGCTTGATTTAAGAGTTGAAGATTTCACCACCAGGGCACGACGAGGATCACCGGTGCGTCAGATATCATGATAGGCCCACGGATGGCAAAACGGACCCACGGATGAAGAAAGAAGGAAAGGGAAGAAGCCGGATCGCTTGCGTTTCAAGCCTGATCGCACCCCCCCTTTTCGCTTAGGTCCTTTAGATTTCTTTCGTCCTTTCGTCCCTGCGGCAGCAAGGCGAACGGCGCAACAATATGGATGGCAACGACTTGGAGTTTTTCCTCACCCCAGGGTAGCCCCATCCTGGGAGGGGAAAAACTTTAGGTCCTTGTAGCCCGTTTTGTTGCGCCTTGCGTCCTTGCCTGCGTCGAATCAAGGCCCCCAGGGACTGAAAAGACCAAAGGGAACACGGCGGACGGGGCTCACGCGTGAAAAAAGCCGCGCGGCGTCTTCGGTTTCTTCATCCGTGGGTCCGTACTGCCATCCGTGGGCCTATTCATGGCACCTGGAGCACCACTAACGATCGTCACGGCGTGGGTCGGGAGAGATCCAGCGTTTGAAACGAGGAGTCGCAACAAATGCTGTCAGCTTACTTCCGCTAGTTTACCCAATCTCCGGGATTTTGGCCAGCCCAGCCCACCCCGTCCGCTTTCCCTACCTCACGCTCAAACCTCTTTGACCCACTATAGTGCAAGTGAACGGAAATCCCAGAAGAATTTCGCCCGATCTTTCATTCCCCCAAACGCTTTTCTTTGCCGCTTTTTTCCGTTCGAATCGGACCACGGATAAAGGAGCACGGATAAAAGCGGCAACGGACCATTTATCGCTAAAACCAGAGCTCCACACGTGGGATTGTTCCTCTCTCGCACCGAACGTTCGATCCTGGCTTGAGCAAATTGGGTGAGAGAGGTTCTCATCGCACGCCCCACTGACGCACCGCTTCGTATGCCGCCACGGCTACGGCATTGGCCAGATTCAAGCTGCGCACGCGTGGTCCGATCGGGATGCGAAGACGCCGATCGGGGTACTGGTCGAGCAGCGAACGCGGCAGTCCCTCAGCTTCCCCGCCAAACACCAGTACATCACCCGGCTGATAAGCCACGTCGCTGTACACAGTGGTCGCCTTTTTGGTAAAAAACCAGAACCGGCCGTCTGGAATCCTTGGCGGCACCTTTGCCCATTCGTTAACCACCTCCCAATTAAGGTGTTTCCAGTAGTCCAAGCCCGCTCGGCGCAAATGCCGAGCGTCGAGCGAGAACCCCAGCGGCCGGACCAGCCAGAGTTTCGCGTTGAGCGCAACGCACGTGCGACCGATATTCCCCGTGTTCTGCGGAATCTCGGGGCGATGCAAGACGATATGTAGCGGTGGAAATTGACTCACGAAATCCCAATACCAGCTCCGGAGGCCCACGTCAAGACACCGCTCGATACCAGACTTGGCGGGCTCCGGGGGGGAGGAAAAACTTTAACAGCCGGTAACAAAACCGAGCTCTCGTTTCCAGAACCCCCCTTTGGATTACGGGACATCGGCATGGTTTTGTTATGGGTTCTAAGTCCTTGTAGCCCGTTTTGTTACGAGCTGTAAACACCTAGTCCTTCTGGTTTCCCCAATTTCCGAGGTTTTCCTCAGCCGAAACTCTGGGCGGCGAGAGGGGATCAAGATTCGGTGGCCAGTCTTTCGGCTATCGATTCCGGCTTTTCTGGGCAGCCCGCCGGTGGTGTACCGCCCGAGGAAAAAAGGCTGAACTGGCCGGAAAGGAACGTGGGAGTGGGGGCTCCGACGCGTACCACGGGTCGAATGGGGGGACGCGATGGGGGTGACGCGTCGGAAGTCCGATCCCTCGAGGGTTCGTTGACGTTTTTCGAGCCGAGTTATACGCTACACCAATCCAAACACGACAGCAGTAACCACGAGGGTGTGGTCAAGCGTTTTCGGTACAAGCCGGCGGGCGGTGGCCCGGCATGCCACCTCGCGCTCCGCGTGCCGGTGGATCGAGAGCGCTATATACCGGTTGCGGATGACTTTCTCCGCCGCGAGTCCGACCAACGGGAGGACGGCTTGCGTCGGGCAGCTTTCCAGCCGGAAGAATCCAACCGCTTGAAATATATACCGGTTGCGGATGACTTTCTCCGCCGCGAGTCCGACCAACGGGAGGACGGCTTGCGTCGGGCAGCTTTCCAGCCGGAAAAACCCCAACCGCTTGAAATACAATTTGATTGGCTGGATCACCAGAACGGGATCCGGTCACGAAACCGGATGTTCCATCAACGTGAGCCGAACCATGGATAACCAACGCAACCCGACCCGCGCCGTGCGCATCGGCTCGATCACCATTGGCAACGGCAATCGAATCGCGGTTCAAAGCATGACCTCGACGCGTACGCGGGATATTGACGCGACGGTTGAACAAGTCAAGCAATTGGCCGAAGCGGGCGCCGATGTCGTGCGGGTCGCGGTGGATAATGAAGCTGACGCGAGGGCGTTGGCTGCAATACGCCAGCGCACAAATGTTAATTTGTCCGTTGACCTCCAAGAAAACTATCGACTGACTCGGCTCGTGGCGCCCCACGTGGACAAAATCCGTTACAATCCGGGCCACTTGTATCACTTCGAGCGCGACAAGCCATGGCAGGAAAAAGTCCAATATATCGCGGAGACGGCCAAGCAGCATGACTGCGCGCTCCGGGTGGGGGTGAATTGTGGCAGTGTGGACCCGGAAAAGCGAGCGAAGTATGCGTCCGCCGATTCCATCACACCGATGGTCGAGAGCGCATTGGAGCACTGTGCTTTCCTCGATTCGGTTGACTTTAGCCGCTATTGCGTATCCCTCAAGGATTCAGATCCGGCCAAGGTCGTGAAGGCGAACCAGCGATTCGCCGAGGCCCGGCCCGATATCCCGGTCCATTTGGGGGTCACCGAGGCGGGATTGCCCCCTGAAGGTGTCCTGAAGACTCGCCGCGCGTTCGAGCCGTTGCTGATGGCCGGGGTGGGCGACACGATTCGCGTATCGCTTACCGTGCCCAACGACCAGAAAGGTCAAGAGATCGCGGCGGGACGACGGATCTTGGCCGACGTGCAGGCGCACCGCCTGCTCAGTGAAAGTGAGTTGGAGCCCACGCGGCTGAATATCGTGGCTTGTCCCAGTTGCTCGCGAGTGGAAAACCAAGCGTTCGTGGAATTGGCGCAACACGTTAAGCAGATGACGGCGTACGCCAAGGATCATCCCATCACGATCGCCGTGATGGGGTGCCGCGTGAACGGACCAGGCGAGACCGACGATGCGGACCTCGGGCTATGGTGTGGCCCGCGGTATGTCAACTTAAAGCGCGGAAGCGAGCACGTGGGCGCGTGGCCGTACGACCAGATTCTCGTGCGACTCAAGGAGGCACTCGACCAGATCATCGAACAACGGCGGGCGGAAACGGGAATCCAGGGGGGGAAGCCGGGCCGTTAACCGTTCATGGGCAAGAAACTGATATCCGCGGACGTTCGCACTTCCGTTGCACGTGTTGAAAAAGGGCTTTGCCGGATGCAAATGCCACGGGCTTGTCCCGTGGTTCGTTACGTTCCACGCTACCGACGGCCAGGAGTGGTGTGTCTGGCCGGTTTGTAGCGGCGAGCGTGAACCACCACGGGACAAGCCCGTGGCATCCATGCGGGCCCGTGGCATCCATGCGGGCCCGTGGCATCCATGCGGGCCCGTGGCATCCATGCGGGCTCGTGGCATCCATGCGGGCCTTGCGTGTCCAGGCCGTGTAGCGGCACCCGTGAACGGCTACGCCCCCTTATCGTCACGCACACTCCGGTGATTTCCGTCTTTGGCCTGTTTCGCCACGCGCACTTCAACGAGAAGCGGCAAGTGATCGGAAGCCACGCGAGCCAGTTTGGAAGACAAGACTTCCGCGTTGACGACGTCAACTTGAGACCCCACGAAGACGTGGTCCAATCGCACCAGCGCCAAGCGGCTGGGGAAGGTCCGCAGCCGGCGCCTCCGGGCAAGCCGAGACTGGGCATCGGACAGGCACGTGGCGAGTTTCCGGTGCGGGCGCGACGTCGAGCCGGCGTTTAGATCCCCGCACAGCAAACGGGGCTCCCGGCATCGCGGATTGTCAAGCCATCGTTCGCCCAGGAGCGTTTCCACCTGAGCCATACGTTCGCGAGCCGACAAGCCGAGATGAACGTTAATCAACTGCCACTGCTGGCCTTCCACATCCAGCGACACCCAGAGGGCACTCCGAGGTTCCTGGGTTCCGCGGCTAGGAAGTTTGGGTAGGGGGCCAGCTTCCATCACCCGCATGGGATACCGGCTCAGCACGGCATTGCCGTACTGTTCACTTTCCACCTGGAAGGCGGGGTGGAACCGATGTTCCATCCGCAATTCTCTCGCGATCGCCTCCACTTGATCGACGTGATGGGTTCGGTGGCGGCCCACGTCGAGTTCTTGCAGGGCCACGACGTCTGGATCCCACTGAGCGATGACTCGGGCGATGCGGGCCGGGGACAGTTTGCCGTCGACGCCAACGCAGGAGTGTACATTGTACGTGACCACGCGGAGAGTAGCTCCTTCCGGGCCCGGTTCACTTGGTGAGCGAGGCGTTCGGGGGCGGCGTCCCAGCGTCTTCAACGCGGCCCCCCGCAACTCGAGTGGCCGGATCACTTTCCCATGTTCGGACGCGGGAATGGCGTCGGCGGGCAGGAGGGCGAATCCGCGAGTTTCGTGCATGCCAGGGCCGCCGTGGGCGCCACGTTCCCGCGGAAACGTGACCAACTGTCCGTCGGGCCGCCAGCCGCTAATGACCAGTTCACCGGCATCGGGATGGTGGCACAAGCGTACGAGATCTTCCGCAACCAGATCCCGCACCGGATGAGAGGCTCCCAGCACCTCGGCTGCCTCTTCCGGCAACCGGAACGTGCCACGGACGTTCCACGCCCGGGCATGCCCCTCCTCCGTGGCGGATAGCACGAGGGGGACGCCGGCGTCGGTGACCAGCTGTCGTGCCGCGCGGTCGCGCTGTTCCATGGAAAGCGGTTCAGGGGGGTAGACGTGTCCGAGGGGCCCCATGGCAATGAGCAGACCGTCCTCGGAGATCCCGCTTTTCGGAGCCCTGCCCCACCAGAGCAATCGCTGCAACCGTCCACCTCCCAGCCACTGCGAACGGGAGTGCTGGATTCCGTCCGCTCTTGTCGCGGCCGCGGCGGACTGTTGCCCTGGCTGTGTCAAAACAGCCTCGGCAACCGCCTCATGTATCGACACGCCTTGCAACTCCTCGTACGGAACCACGCTTTCCTGTCCATGATCGGAGTAGATCCAGATCTGGTAGTCGCGGCGGGCGGAGCGGTGGGCGACCGTGGCAATGCGGCGGATCGCGTCGTCGATGCCTTTCAATGACCAATGCGCAAACATGGAACCGGGACCGCGGCGGTGGGCCTGTTCGTCGTAACCGAGAAACGTCAGGTGAACGATTGGCAACCCTCGCGCCGCGTCCACGCACGCTCCCGCGGTGACCAGTTCGCGCAGCAACACGGAGATGGCCACGCGGGAGGGGACAAACTTCAACTCGGGAACCAAATGGTGCCCCTGGATGAGGCCGCGAGCGAAGTCCACCAGCGCCAGCACGGTCTCCACGCCCAGCAGCGTGACGATTCGCACGGCACTCCAGAAATGCAGCACCACGGCGCCGAAGAGCGAAAACCAATTCAACGTCCGCAAGGCCTTTTCCCAGCCGGCGGTGGCGGGGCAGTAATGGCTTTCACGGGCGCTGCCCGCCAGAATATCGCTGTAAACCGCTCCTTCCTCCAACAGGCCCCGGCCTTGAAGAGATAGCTGCTTCTGTAGTTTGGCGGCCGCGGCCGGCTCGTACATCCGCACCCTCCGCCCCGTCTGCGAATCGCGAAAGGCGAAAGCCGGAACCGCGCCGCTCACGCCGTAAAACAGTTCCCCTTGCACCGCCGGCGTGGTGGATGGCATCCCGGAATAAAGTGTACGAAGCTGATAGTGCTCCCTGCGCAAAAACCGCTGCAGGAACGGGAGCCGCTTGTGCGTCAAGGCCCGTTCGAACTGGTCCCGTCCGAGTCCATCAATCTGGATCATGATCAATCCCGGTTCGGCGGCCGTTCCCCGTGAGACACTCAGACCGAAAAGACGCACCATCCACTCGCTGCGGCTCATCAGTCGGCGGATTCGCCGGAGCAGCACGACCGGCCACCGCCACAAGAGGCTCGGGCCGAAGACAGCCTTCCCGGCTGCTTGGGCCCGCGTGGAGAGCAGCTCCCATTCGGTCTGGACCCGCCAGAGAATCGGTTGCCATCTTCTTTCCCAATCCCGCGCTCCCAAGGCGGGCCCCGGCCGGGTCTCGATGAGCCCTTGGTAGATGTTCAGCGCCTTTTCGGCACAAACGGGCATCGAAAACCGGTCGGCGGTGCGGCGGGCCGTGTCGGAATACCGTTGGTACTGTTGCGAATCCAGGTCCGCGATCGAACGCAACCCGGCCGCGAACTGCTCGGGATCCTCTCCCGGTACTTGGCGGCCGTTGGCCTGGTCCTCCACCACTTCCCGCACCCCCGGCGCGTCGAGCCCCACCACCGGCAGACCAGCGGCCATGGCCTCGGTCAGCACCATGCCTTGCGTCTCCGACTGGGAGGCGAACGCGAACACGTCCATCGCGTGGTACGCGTCCACCAAATCTTGCCCCTGGCGAGTGCCAGCCAGGTGCAGCCGGTCACCGAGCCGGTAACGGTCGAAGATCCGCCGCACCTCATCCCTGGATCGACCATCCCCGACCGTCAGAAAATGTGCATCGTCGCGGCCCCGCAGAAAGCGGGCCACGGCCTCCGCCAAAAACTCCAGGTTTTTCTCCGGCGACAACCGGCCCAAATAACCGACCACGAAGGCGGTGTCGGGAATCCCCAGCTCCCGCCGCAATCGGCCGCCGTCGCCCTTGGCGAAACGCGGCACGTCAACGCCCGTCGGTAGCACCTCGATGGGTGTTTCCACGTGCCGGTCGCGGAGAATCGCCGCGACGCTTTCACTGGGCGCGAAGACTTGATCGCAGAGATTGGCGTACTCCGTCGACAAATCGATCACGAACCGCTTCAACGTCGAAGAATCCCCCGGCACGTAATGCGTGTACCGCTCATACATGGTGTGATGTTGAAATACCAGCGGGAGATCCAACTCCGCCGCCACCCGCAACGCGGTGTCGCCGAGGAGAAACGGGTGATGTGCATGGACGATCTGGGGGCCGAACGCGCGCAACGCCTTGTTCAGATGGCTGGGGACCGGAAGCCGCACCGAAAAATCGCTGCCATTGAAGTTTTGGATCGCCGGAACCCGAATCACGCCCTCCTCCTCGGAGGGCGTTTTCGGGAACTGGGGAGCCACGATTAATACCGCATGTCCCCGTCGCCGATACTCCCGCGCGAACGCATCCACGGAACGAGCGACACCGCCCACGTGCGGCAGATACGTGTTCGTCAGCATCAGAATGTTCATGTATCCCCCCGCAGGAATATGGCTAGGGCTCGCTCAAGAATAACTTCGCAATTCAACGTGCCTTCGAATCGTCCGGCACACTGGCTCCGCTCGCGATCCCCGTTTTTGGGAGAGGGAACGCGTCTTGCCGCTCGCTCAGCCAGTGCCACCCCTCCGAAAAACACCGCAGTTATTCCTGAGCCGTTCCCTAGCCCCGTCGGAAACGACACCGAGTATGGCGGACCATTTTCGGCATGAGCAACCGGGCCCCGATGCCCCCCCTCTGTTCGCCCCCGTGTACTATACCGGTCGCGGATGACTTTGTGTGCCGCGAGTCCGACCAACGGGAGGACGGCCTGCGTCGAGCAGCTTTCCACCCGCGCAAATCCGACCGCCTGAAATATATACCGGTCGCGGATGACTTTGTGTGCCGCGAGTCCGACCAACGGAAGGACGGCCTGCGCCGGGCGGCTTTCCACCCGCCCAAATCCGACCGCCTGAAATATATACCGGTCGCGGATGACTTTGTGTGCCGCGAGTCCGACCAACGGAAGGACGGCCTGCGCCGGGCGGCTTTCCACCC
>JBNJEM010000300.1:0-9236 GCA_051745935.1 Planctomycetota bacterium | reverse complement strand
CCCACGGTTCCGCCGGGTCATGCTGATCGTCCGTTTCAACGTGGGGGTATCATTCCCGCCCGTTTTCCGACTGGCCACGGCGCGGACTTCCGCGTAGCGAACGACCCGCGATCCCCACAGATAACCGGGCCGCACTACTTCCACGACGGTTTCAGGGGGCAGATGGCTGTCGGTGAGGAGTTCGACAACGGTCATGCGAGTGGGGTCGGTGGGGACACCGGTCTCGTCCACACGTTGAATGTTACTGCCGGCCAGGGCCCGTGCCAATCGGCTTTGGATCATTTGAAAGCCTTCCATGAAAACGGCCAACTCCCGTTCCGCGGTTTGGACTTGTGCCATGTGCACCATGTAACGCATACGCTCGTGCCAGCGACGAACCATCCATCGCCGCCACCACGGCTGACTGTCCAATTGCTCGTCCAGCTGTTGACATAACCGGGCGGGCGCGGCCCGGGTCAACTGCTCATGAGCCGCCTTCAGCACGGGGCCCGCTCGCAGGAAGCTTTCATGGAGCTCGATCAGGGCCTCGACCATTGGCAGCGCCGCATAGTCGACCGCCTCCTGCTCCTTGGACTGAACCGACTTGAACGTGCGGCTGGCTGCTTCCAATTGTTCCAACGACCGTTCCACCGCGCCTTCCAAATTGCGAGTTCCTTTGGTGTACAATTTGATTTCGTGGCGCATGGCGGAGAATGCTTCGACCATCTGCAAGAGCCCCGCTTCCGGCAGTTTGGGGGCTGGCGCGTTGGCGGTATCTGGCGTGGAGCCCTCATGGTCCGGGGCGGTGGAGGCTTCCCCATCGACCGCCTCGACCTCATCCTCGGTCCCCACCAGCCAATCGTGAAATTGGCGTAAGATTTCTTCGTTGTCCCACCAAGAGCGCATCATGACTCCCCAAGTGACAACAGGACCCGCGTGGGAAGCCGCCGGCTCGTGGAAAGCGTGCCCTGCTCGTTGATCAAACTCTCTAGGGTATGGGCACACCGCACGTCAAACAGTTGATTTTTTAAGCGTACAATGGGATCGCGCAGCGTATCGTAGGCGGCTCGAATTTCCGCCGCCTTCGCGGGTTCATGTTCCGGCGGGAATTCCCGTACCAGTTTCAAATACCGCGAGCGAATCTCGGTTTCGCTCGCGTCATGGCCCAAGCCGAGCGTGGCGTATGGATCTTGCATATCGTACTCACTATCGCGGATAAGATCAGGAGAATGAACCCACCTACATTATCTACATTATACTGCCAACGCGGCTCCGCCAAATAGTCCGCGAGCGGGCGCAATTGGTCGTGTCCGGCCGTTCAACGAGATTTTCGCCGGCCCGATTTCTTCTTGCGTTTCGATTTCTTTTTGGTGGCCGTGGCCGGGCCAAAGTCGAACATATCGTCCAACTCATCATACTCGCCGCGCCCGCCCTCTCCTACTCCGTGTCCCTGGAGCACTATTTGGACTGTTTTCTCGACACTGAGGCCGAACGTCCTCGCGAACATCTCCATCATGTCCCTCAGGTGCGGCGGCATCGAGTCCACCAGTTTGGCGTAGGCGGCTTTTTCAATGCCGAAGAGGTCCTCATCGTCCGCGTCGTCCAACATTCGAAACATAGCATCAAGCGCGCCGCCTTCAATACCGTCATCGATGTCGTCCTCGTCATACTCGTCATCCTCGTCATCCTCGAAATACTCCGGGGCGAACCAACTCGCCCTCGCCTCCTCCTCGCGTTCTTTAATCAAGGAGAGCAACGATTTCGCTCGCTCCAGTTCCGTCTGGTTCAGTTTTACTTGACTTTGTTGTTGCAGGTCGATGGCCTGTTGCAGGGAACGGATGGCCAGTTGGGCATCGCAGGCGTACGGTCCGTGCTCGTACTGTTGGACGCCGGTCCAAAAGTGATAATGGGGGGTCTCGGGGAAGCATCGTCTTCCCAAATGGATGAAATCCTTCCAGAGGCCGTATTGTTGGCGCGCAAGTTCCTGGAGAAAATAACAAACGTAGCGTAGATCGGCATCATTCCATTCGACATGGACGGCGCGCTCCAGGTACTTGACCAGCGACTTTTCCTGGGTGGCCCGCCCCGTGTAGTTCGCTTTCGAGGCCTTGATGCCATGCAGGAAGCGGGCCATGCGTCCGGCGGACACGCTATTGGGCTTTTTCTGGATGTCGGCCTTGAAGCGGTTGTCGAATTCCTTCTTGAACTCTCGAGCAACTCTCATTCGGGCCGCCGTGGCGCTCATCTGCATCCAGATGGGAGTCGGGTCCTCCACTTTCCCCACCGCCGTTTGGACGTGCGCGTTCGCCGCCTGCACGTTCTTGGCCTTGAACTCGATGCCAGCCCGAAGCAGATCGAGCGTGTAGGGCTCGACATCCGGCGGGGCCACCGCGGCCGCCTGCTCTACTTCGCGCCGAGCCGCTTCGAATTGCCGTTTGATCGTGGCGCACCGCACGGCGGTCACGGCCTGTTTCCAGGCTAACGTGGCGCAGGCGGGATCGCGCGGGCGCAGGCGTTTGACCGCGTTCACATGTGGTTCCGAGCGACGAGGGTTATCCTGAGACAGGTAGTAATTAGCCAGCCAATCCGCGGCGTCGAAGCAGTCTGGATCCGCCGCCGCGAGTTTCTCCATGACGCGGGCCGCCTTGTCAATCTCCTCGTCCTCTTCGTGCAACTTGACCAGGGCGTAATAGGAGTCTTTCAGTTCTGGATACGCACTAATACTGTTGCGAAAGTATTTGCCAGCGGACTGGCGCAGCCAGTTTTTATCCGCTTGGTCACCTTCCCAGGGCAACCGCGTCTTTTCCACCTGGTTAGCCTCTTGGAGGAATCTCGTGCCCAGATGGTTGTAGACCAGCGCCACGGCGATTGGCCGGTCCGACTCTCGCAAACCCTCCAGTTCCGGAAGTTCCTTGGCATAGGCGTTCCACGCGGCCTCGAGTAGTTTGCAGCTATCGGCCGCGTCATGGACGCCCCCGTGTTCCCGGGCCAGCGCTGTGGCACGCCACCAATGCGGGTCCAAGGGCGGCGGCGGGCCAATGCTTGCAAGCCTATCGATCATCCGTTCGTCGCCGTCCCGCGCGCCCCGCTTCCACACCAGCTCCACGATCCGACGGATCAGCTCCTCGTGGTCCTCGAAATACTGCTGGCGCAGCTTCCGAAACTGACGGAAAAACGGCTCGATTCTCTCCTCACGCCAGACCTCCGCCAGACGCTTCAGACGATCAACGACCCCGGCCGACTGGGTATACTGTTCCAGTTTGTGCAGACTGGTCGCCAGATCGGGTCCGTTCTCTTCCGGCGCCATGCCCGCGGCAACGAGCAAGGTGCGGGCTATGCGGTGGCCAGGGCGAGTGGCATCCAGCCGACTCCAATTCTGCTTGGCCCGTGCCGCGTCCTGTTGGTAGAAGGCCGACAATCCCCGCGCGAAGAGGCGCCAATCGGCTACGGGAGAATTCCGGGAAATGTCGGCCAGGAGGCGATTGGCCGCCTCGTCCTCACCCTGTTCCACCGCGGCCAACGCCTCTCGCACGGCCGTGACCTGACGCTGGATGTCGGCATGGTCCGGCAATTCGCGCTGCTCATCCAGTATGGCTTGATCGATGAGTTCGTTCAGCAGCGAAGGATCCGATTCCAAAACCTGATCGGGATCAACCCCCTCTTCGCCCAGAATAACCTGCAGACGCGGCAACCGCTCAACCACCGGTGGTATTTCCGGTCCCAGGTCGAGCAGTTCCTTCAAAGCGGCTTTCGCTTCCTTGGCTTTGTTGAGCTTATGAAGCTGTTCAATCCGGGCGAGAAACGCATGCTCCAGCAACTGCCGATTGTCGTGGCTGGCGTCCCCGCGGAAACGGACCTTCGCTTGCTTCAATGCCGCTTTGGCATTTCCCTTCTCCAGGTTCTGCCAGATCGAGGCTGGTCCAACGGAATTAGCACGACGTTTTTTGCGTCCTTTGTTCGCCATCTGGCCCTTCCATGTTGTTCAAAAAAAAACGTGTTTTTCAAACACCCATCCGTCACCTGGCAAAGCTGCAAGCAACGCCATTCCCGTAATTCAAACACCCATTGAAACGGGAAACCACCGAAATAGCAAGGGGGAAAAACGGAAAGCCCCTCTTTCCCGGGGAACCTCCTTTTTGCGCGGACGTGGGCGGGGGA
This sequence comes from Planctomycetota bacterium, assembly GCA_051745935.1. Taxonomy (GTDB): domain Bacteria; phylum Planctomycetota; class Planctomycetia; order Pirellulales; family Pirellulaceae; genus JBNJEM01. Next base: position 5,099 of record JBNJEM010000300.1, on the reverse strand, counting down.
GGGGCAACGGCGCGCGGTTGCCCTAGCGCGGCCTCGCTCCGCTGGACCGCAACCAAACCGGGAACGGTGGCGGCGCGTGGGACGGGTAGAACGGGCGTCAAGAACATTACGACTCCCAGGAGGCCTAAAAGTAGTCGTCGCAACAACTTGCGCCGGCGAAAAAATGCGCGCGAGCCGACAAGAGATCGAAAACTCGTCGCCCATGGGGCTCGCGAAACGCGGCGCCCCTGTTTCCCATGTTCGGTTAGCGCGGCATGTCGGTGCTGTTTGCAAGTGCGAGTTGCCGCCGAGAGCCGCAAGGGGAGGGTTGGATCAACCGGAGGCGACGGGCATGTCGGCCCGCGCCAATCGTCCACTTTCAAGGGGCACGACGCGGTGCGCCTCGCCAGCCGCGGCCGGATCATGGGTCACGATGAGCACCGCCGAGCCGTTTTCGGCGTACCCGCGCAACGCGTCCAGGACGATCTTGGCGTTTTTCACATCGAGGTTTCCCGTCGGCTCGTCCGCCAACACCAGTTTCGGCTCGTTGAACAGTGCCCGCGCCAGCGCCACCCGTTGTTTTTCGCCCACACTCAGTTCGGCTGGCACGTGATGTACGCGTGATTCCAGATGGAATTGGGCAATGAGTTCTTCCGCTCGCTTCCGTCCATCCGGTCGCTTGCTGGCCACGTTGGCGGTGAGGACATTCTGGAGTACGTTCAGGTAGGGGACCAGGTGAAACTGTTGGAATACGAAACCGATGTTATTGGCCCGGAAGATACTACGCTGGTTTGGCGAAAGCGCATAGAGATCGGTGTCGTCGATGAGAATGTTTCCCGTCGTGGGATGCAGGAGGCCGCCGCAGATTAGCAGCAATGTCGTTTTGCCACATCCGCTTGGGCCCTGCACGGCCACGGCCTGCCGGGCCTCGATCGTGAGCGATACGTCATCGACGGCTTTGACCTCTTGCTGATGCCCGGAATACGTTTTGGACACATGGACGAGTTTCAACATTAGGGCGCTTCCTTCAATATATTGGCGGGATCTTGTTGCGAAGCGATGAGGGCCGGGAGCCAGCCGGCGGCGACACCGAGCAGGGAACCGATGGCCACCGAGGCGATGACCAGTTCCCACGACAGCATGCCCTCGGCGCCGATCAGCGGCACCTCGAGGTTTCCGCCCATGTAAGCGGAAATGGCCAGTCCGGCGGCGCAGCCAAACGCGGCCCCCAGTACACCGCCAGCCAAGGAGCGAAACAGGAGCAACGACAATACATGGCCAGCCCGGTAACCAATGGCTCGCAACACGGCCACCTCGGAGCGGCGAGTCCGGGCGTTCCCCAAAGCCATCAGGAAGATCCAGATTCCACAGGCCAGGACCGTACCGGGCACCACCAGGGACGCCAACTGCGCGCGTTCGGACTTCAGCGTCTGGACCGTCTGTTTTTCCCTCTCCAAGGCAGCCGCGATTTCCTCTCCAACGTGATGGCGAGCTTCGCTGCGAGCCACCACCCGCGTGCCCAGTTCCACGACCTGGGTGTCGGGCAAGTGTTCCGCGATTTCGGCGCGGACGCGAGCCACTCCCGCATCCCCCACGCAAAGGCATTCCAGCGCCAGAATCGAATTGATCTCGCCGGGTTTATCCAACAGTTCCTGGGCATCCCGCAGCGGCAGCCACACCCCAATGTCGTCTTTACTGCCGCGCCGGGCATAACACTTGTGGATCGTGAATTCGCGCCCCATCAACTTCACTCGCTGCCCTTTCTCGAGCCCCAAGCTTTTCCGCAGTTCGTGGCCGACGATGATCTTGCCGTCAGGGACAGGTTGGACCAGGGGGTCTCGCGGGGCTTTGGCCAGATTGGGAACTTCTCCTCGACAGCCGACCATAATGATGGTCCGTTCCATTTCAGGCCATTTGGTCTTCAGGGTCAGGGTGGGCAAGAAGTGCCTTACAGCCAGGATCCGGGACCGAGCCAGCCGGTTCACGTAGTCCTCCGGCATGGTGGCTTCCGCATAGTCTTTTTCATGCCACTCGCGCAGGTTTTGCTCGGCTGGCAGGATCGCTAGATTGAAACTCAACTTAAGCGTTGCCTTGCGCATCTCGTCCTTCAGCACCGCGAGCCGTTTTTCCAGTGACTTTTCCTTTTCAGCCAACGCCCTGGCCGAACGGATGTCATACGCTTCCAGAGAGCCGTACACCGACAGCATCGTGCCGACCGCGACCGCCACGGCCAGGGCGGCCAACAAGAACGACCTCTTGCGGCGGGCCACTTCCCAGCAAGCCATATTCAGAATCGACATCGTCGTGCCTCCTCACTTACTCCCGGTTATTCGTCTTGGAGCACCGTCGCCGGATCCGTCGCGGCCGCTGACAGGATCGGCACCCAGCTGCCAAACAAACTGACCAGGGTTCCCAATACCACCGAAAACAACAGACTCACGATCATGGTCGGGCCGTCAAACGGAGGCAATCCCGCGCCGCTTGAGTCCGACCACAAGGCCAATCCGGCGCCGGCCACGAATCCCATCAGCCCCCCAGCAGCGCCCAGCAACACCGCTTTGGCCAGCAAGAGACGCCGCATCATCGCCAAGGGAAACCCGATGGCCAGCAACACCCCCATTTCACGCCGGCGTTCCCGGACGTTGGAATAGGTTAGAAGCCCAATCCAAACCGCGCATAAAACGGAGCCCAGCGGCACGAGTTTCGCGAGCATCCGCATCCGCTCCACTCGCAATGCCGCTTGCTTGGCCCGTTCTTGCGCCAAGGACGCTTCCCGTTCCTCGGCTACTTTGACCCGAGCATGTGCTCGCGTGTCCGTGTGCGATTTCAGTTCCACCACTTGGCACTCCGGTAACACCTTGGCGATCGCTTGCTGTACCTCGTCCTCCCGCCCCCACACCGACAAGTGTTCCACCACCGCGATCTCGTTGATCTGATCGGTGAGCCCGAGCAGGTCTTGGGCATCCGACAAGCCCATCCAGATCGTGATGTCATCTTTTGTCCCCAATTCCTCGCGGCACTCGGCAATACGATAACTCTGGCCCAGAATATCGATCTCCTGATTCGGCTTCAAATCCAGCGCCGCGGCCAACTCATGGCCCACAACGCACTCGCCCGGTGAAATCCTTTCAACCAACGGCGTATCGTCACTTACCGAGGTGTCCAGGATATGCTCACTTCCAAGCCCCACGATCAGAATCGTCCAACTCCTCTCCGTCCAGTCGACTTTTCGTCGCAAACGGGGGAGATACCGATCAACGACCTGCCGCGTGTCGGCGAGCCGCGCCGCCCACGATTCCGGCATGGTTTTGGCCGCGTAATCGTCCGCGTAATAATCTCCCAGCGATTGATCCCGCGGCAACACGACCGCATTGTATCCCAAGTGATGCATCGCCTTGCGAACATCCGAGGCCAAGGCGGCCCGAGCCGTCTCGGTCTCCTTTTCCTTGCGAGCCACAATGTGCTCGGACCTTGCCTCATGCACGCTTAAACTAGTCAGGATGCTTGCGAGGATGGCAATCGCGACCACCACCCCGATCATGCCCAACAGAAAGTTGAGCTTCCGGTAGGCGATTTCCCGACCCATCATTGACCAAATCGACATGTCCTTGCTCCTCGCCCCTCGCATGCAACGGATCCAACACGCCTGCTCCAGCCCTTGTCCCGCCAAAGCCGCGCGCCATTACGGGACAAATGGATCCTCGAGTGTTTCATGCCATTTCTGTTTCATGCCCGTTCATCGCTCCGGCGATGTTCGCCCACCCGCGCCCTTTACCTTATCGCGAACCTCGGCGTTCGGACGTGAATGCCCGGCTCGCCGACCCCTCAGTTTGACTCTTTCAATTCCCCACAATCGACGATGACGATGGGTTCACGCGTGCGGCCGTTGCGAGATCCCTGAGCTTCCATGGCTTTCACGACCTTCATGCCGTCGGTTACACGGCCGAAGACCACGTGCTTGCCATCCAACCAGGGTGTCTTGGCCGTGGTAATGAAGAACTGCGAACCGTTGGTGTCGGGACCGGCATTGGCCATGCTCAAAACGCCCGGCCCATCATGCGTGAATTTGAAATTCTCATCCGCGAAACGTTTTCCATAGATGCTCTCGCCGCCGGTGCCATTCCCCCGAGTGAAGTCTCCACCTTGAATCATAAAGTTGGGTATCACGCGATGGAACCCGCTCCCCTTATAGCTCAGAGACTTTCCCGACTCCCCCTTGCCCTTCTCGCCGGTGCACAGGGCCCTGAAATTCTCGGCGGTTTTGGGGACGTCATCCCCGAACAGTCCAATGACAATGCGGCCCGCCGGCTTGCCGCCAATCGAGATGTCGAAATAGACTTTCTTGGTGACCTTCCCCTTCGATGCGTCCTCGGCAAACGACGTTGATCCGATTGTCATGGCCAGCAATCCAATCATAAAACGGTACATTAACCGGTACATTCCGAACCTCCCGGAGCAAAACCCACGGCCGGTAACAAAAGATGAATACTTGTCTTCGCCCGCGAAAACTCGAGTCCTCGCAAAGGAGTACTGCTTCATTTCAGGCCGGCTGACCGCCGTGACAATAACGCCAGCGCGGCCGCCGGGACTTTGTCCGAGCCAATCGCGGGATCTTGCATGGACAAAGTAAATATTTTCCCGCCGGCCATCGCGCCCTACACTATCGTAATGAAATTCCATCCGCTGGAGCACTGTTTCACGCCCCGTATCGCGAATTTTGGCAATTTGTAACTTTTTAGCGAACTGAAGTAAAGCTCTTCCAGGCAGTGGGGGTTGGAAAACGGCCCCGTGGAGCGCGCAGGCCGCCGTCCGCTGTGATGGCTCTTGCCGGTCCAACGCGCGGGCGAGCGGACTCTGGCCTTGCGGTTTGGCGGGGTCCGTCATAAGGGATTTGTGATCACGAAGCCAGGATTCTACTTCAGACGGCTAAAGTGTTACGGCAATTGTAGCCGGCAAGCATTCCGGGACGTGCCCGAGGGGGGACGGGGCTGACCTGGGCTGATGAAAAACCCGAAAATCGGACAAATGGGTTGTCCCGAGTTTGTCGCGCGTGCTTGATTGAAGAGTGGAAGATTTCGCGACCAGGGCACGACGATGATCGCTGGTGCTTTAGATATCAT
>JBNJEM010000299.1:0-9270 GCA_051745935.1 Planctomycetota bacterium | reverse complement strand
GCAGGAGCAGGAGCAGGAGCAGGATATCGTTTATTCCGATGTGAGTCAGTGTACAGTCACCCTTCTTTTGGTCTTGCCTGGACCATCTAATGACTGAGGCCGGGGGGACGCCTGGGCTGATGAAAACGCCGGACGATGGGCAGGCTCAGGCGAATAGGGATTTCACCTTCTGTTGCGCCCCTTGCGGTTTGCAATTGAGCTGTGTCCGCATGCGCCCTTTGGTCTTTTGGTCCTCTACGTCCTTTTTCAGTAACCGGTAAGGCGCAACAAATTGGGGTGACAGGACTTAGAGTTTATCCTCACCCCAGGGTACGCCCCGGCACGTTGTTCCGTGTAGCAGAGCGGCGCCTTTGGGGATGAAACCCGGGCTCGGTGGCCCCCCGATCCATTTATACCGGTCGCGGATGACTCCCTCCTATGATCAGTTTACCCAGCCCCTGTTGGAGGCGCGCGAGGTCACGTTTTGCACGTATACTGGTCCCGACTTTTGTCTGGATCCTCGAATTGACCATGTGACCGGGGAAGGCAAACTGGGCCGGTTCTTAAACCGGGTATGGAATCTAGCGCGTACCAAGGATTTTGATTTGATCCCCATTCATGCCCCGCGGTTGGCACCGTTGTTGGTGGGGGTCGCATTGATGGCGAGGCCAGATCTGGTACGCCGTACGCTTGTGCATCTGCCCGGCGATTGCCATCCTTTCCGGCTTCGGGATCGCGTTTCGCTCCTGCTGGCTGTGTTGCTGTGGGGGATGGTCGTGTGTGGCAGTAACGCATTGCGGCGGCGTTTGCCCTGGTTCCATCGGATGCTGGCCAGGCAGCGTTTGGTCCCGATTCCTGGTGGCGTGGATTGCCGTCACGCGGACGCGCATTGCCCCCCTCATCGGTTGGGGGTTATCGATCGGGCGGAAGATTTGCAACTGGTAAGTTGGGGGCGTCTTTGTCGAGGGGCGAACATGCCGCTTGATGTCTTGCGGGCGTGGGGGACGGATTGCCGGCGCCACGTGGAGCAACGCTATTCATTGAACCGAACGCGAGAACGGTTCGAAATGGTACTGAGAGCCTTTGACCCCGACGTGTCGCCTGAATGGCGTTTTTTCTGTCGGTCCGTGCGGGGTAAGCCAGGGGATCAACGCGCGGCGTAGCCGCGAAAACGGCGAGCGTCCCCCGATTTCGCGGCTACGCGCGAAAAGTGGACCAAGGCATGGTTGGGCACGCGATCCCGTTGAGCAAGTGTTACACTGAATTAACAACCAAGGTACTGGCTAACAATAAAGCGGTCGATGTATGGAATTCCAGTTATGCAGTTCCTATGAACCGGCGGGAGACCAACCGGAAGCGATTGACGCCTTGGTCAAAGGCATTCGGGGGGGGCAGGAGAAGCAGGTCTTGCTGGGAGTCACGGGGTCGGGCAAGACGTTCACGATGGCCAATGTGATCGAGCAATTGGGCAAGCCGACCCTGGTCGTTTCGCACAACAAGACCTTGGCCGCTCAGCTCTATTCCGAGTTCAGGGAGTTTTTCCCGCATAATGCCGTTCGCTATTTCGTCAGCTACTACGATTACTATCAACCGGAAGCCTATATTCCCCAGCGGGACATATACATTGAGAAGGATGCGTCGATCAACGAAGAGATCGATCGACTCCGTCTGGCGTCGACCAGCAGTTTAATGAGCCGCAAGGACGTGATCGTGGTGGCGAGTGTATCGAGCATTTACGGGCTGGGGTCTCCGGAAGACTATCGCAAGATGATGGTGTCGGTGCAGCGCGGTGATTGGATCGATCGGGACGACTTGCTGGGGCAGCTGATCGATGTGCAGTATGAGCGGAACGACGTGAGTTTTGAGCGAGGCAAGTTTCGTGTCCGAGGCGATTGCGTGGAGATTTGGCCCTCGTATGAGGAGTACGCGTTTCGCGTCGAGTTATGGGGGGATGAAGTTGACCAATTGTCGTTGATCCATCCAACGAGCGGTGAAACGATCGCGGTCCAGGATCAGCTCTTTATCTATCCGGCCAAGCATTTCGTCATGCCGGAGGAACGGATTGGACAGGCGGTGGAACAAATCAAGCAGGAACTGGAGGAGCAGTTGGAGAAATTCCGTCAGCAAGGCAAGCTGTTGGAGGCGCAGCGGCTCAGCGCCCGGACGCGGTTCGACATGGAGATGTTGATGGAAACCGGCGTCTGCCCTGGCATCGAGAACTACAGCCGCCCGTTGTCGGGACGAGCGCCTGGTGAGCCTCCAGACACGCTGTATAGTTTTTTTCCGGACGACTTCCTGCTGGTCGTGGACGAATCCCACGTGACCGTGCCGCAGATCCGCGCCATGTTCGCCGGTGATCAAAGCCGCAAGAAGACCCTGGTCGAACATGGGTTTCGGCTCCCCAGCGCCATGGACAATCGGCCCTTGACATTCGAAGAATGGGAGAAACGCGTGGGGCCGGTGGTGTTCGTTTCGGCAACCCCGGGCGATTATGAGCTGGAACGGACGGGAGGCGAGATCGTGGAGCAAGTGATTCGGCCCACTGGGTTGCTCGACCCGATCATTGAAGTCGCGCCGGCCAAAAACCAAGTGGTGCATCTTTTGGAGCAGATTCGACAGCGCGCGGCCGCCGGCGAACGCGTGTTGGTGACGACATTGACCAAGCGGCTGGCCGAGGACCTGTCAACGTACTTTTGTGAGAACGGCGTGGCCTGCAAATGGCTGCATAGTGAACTGGACGCGTTTGAACGCGTGGAACTGCTGCGCGACCTGCGGCAGGGACGCTTCGAGGCCTTGGTGGGCGTGAACCTCCTCCGCGAGGGACTCGATTTACCAGAGGTGTCGCTGGTGGCGATCCTGGACGCCGACAAGGAAGGGTTTTTGCGGAGCGAAACGTCGCTCATCCAGACGATTGGTCGTTCGGCTCGGAACGTCAACGCCAAAGTGATCCTCTACGCCGACAAGATCACCGACTCCATGCGGAACGCGATCCAGGAAACGAACCGGCGCCGCGCCAAGCAGGAGGCGTACAACAAGGAACACGACATCAAGCCGGAAACCATCCGGAAGAACATTCAAGCGGGTATTGAGTCGGACGTCGAGGCTCATCGAGCGGCGAACGCGGCGGTGGGAAAGGTGAAAGAGGAAGAGTACGTCACCGCCGAATACATCAAGGAACTCGAGGGGGAAATGATGAAAGCCGCCGATGAATTGAATTTCGAGCAGGCCGCGGCAATTCGCGACAAAATCGTGGAATTGAAGGAACAGTAGCGAAACGCGGAGGCTCGCCGGCGCTCTCTAAAAAGCCATGACAAAACCAGTCGGGTTTCCTTTCACACCGGGACTTGGGGGCGCGGCAACCAAGTTTTGCTACCGGTTGTAAAACCTCGGGTAGCCGTTCACGGGTGCCGCTACACGGCCTGGACACGGGAGCCCGTGGCATTCGCATCCGGCAAAGCTCTTTTTCAGGATGTGCAACGGAAGTGCGAACGTCCGCCGCTATCGGGGGCTTGCCCCTGAACGGTTACAACCTCGGCATGCCCCGAACTTCCGCCGGTGAACCCTGCTTGGTCATCGAGGGGTGTTCATTCCCTGTAACACTTTAGCCGTCCGAAGTAGAGCTAGTCTGGGCGACGACGGTTTGAAAAGGGCCCCGTGCAGCGCGCGGGCCGCCGTCCGCTGGAGAACCTCACGCCAACTCCAACACGTGGCCGATCGGACTCTGGCCTTGCGGTTAAAACAGGAGTATCTCATCGGTCGTTTGCAACAACCCGTCTGCTGTTGTGCTTCAGATGGCTAAGGATCTGCAAAGAAATAACTGTCTGATTCAAGAAGTTCGAGTGATGTTCCCAGCTCGGGCCATCACGGCGGTTACCCGGGCGGCATGAGATGCCCCGGGCTGGTCCCGGGGAATTTCACGTTTTTCGCTATCATGGGTGCCCCCCTCATTAGTTTATCGAATATCGAGCAAGGAATATCGAATGATGAAGTTAGTCTTAGGGCGTAACATGCGCGCACGGCGCGCGCGTCCTTGACGTGAGCGACCAACGGGAGCGCACCATCCCTGTGCGGGGTCCCTATTTGGTTGGCGGCCCTGCCGCCTTAGGCAGAACACTGATCAACACGGGCGAACCATTCTCTCTCTCAAGTCTGTGTCCTCCGTGGTTGAAGCAGACCCCGCCGTTGCATAACACACCGGCGGAAAAGCCCGTTCAACGTTGCCCCTCGAAGAGCGTGTGACGCGATGAAATGCGACACTCGGGAGAATTGCATTCTCTGATTTATGCAATGCTGGGCTAAACAGATTCCTTTCTTTTTCGGGCCAGTGGAGCCGCCGCCCTGGCCCTGCCCCCCTGCCCTGGCGTCTGGTTGTGCGGGCCAGGCTGATCTTATGGGGGTAAGACTTCCATTCGAAGGCAAAAAAGCGAGGTTTGCGCTTCCAATACGCTTGAATGGAAACCTATGTTTCCCTAGTCGAATTCGACGTATTGATGGCCGTTTGCATATCGCTGTTCCCCTCTCGTAGCTGCTTGATTCCAAGCGCGACATGCAAAGGTTTTCCGCACAGGCGGTTTTGATGTAGGCAATGTAGGCTCCCCTCTCGGCGGATGGATGTCTTCCGCCCTGTTGTATTCGCGCGCCGCGCGCCAAGCAAACTCGAATCTCCGGTTTGCAGCCAGTCGCGGTGGCCAGACTGCAATGAAGATCGCGCACCATTGATTTAGCACCTTTGAGGAGACAACCCGATGCGCTGCAACAGCTTTGCGCGCTCGACACCGCGCAGTGCGCGGTTCGAACGTTGCGAGGACCGGCTCGTGTTTTCGAGCGTACCGTGGGCGGAGGCTTGCGAAGTTGGCGTCGAATTCGTGGGAGATCCCATTAGTGACTCGCCGGACTCCATGGGATGGGATCCAACCAATGAGTCGTACGAGGATGACGCCTTGTTTTCCACGCCGTCGGAGCAGGTTCGTGATACCTATGGCTTTCAGGGTGAGGGGCAGACGGTCGCGATCATTGACAGCGGCGTTGCCTGGGATCACGTTGCTTTGGGAGGCGGTTTTGGGGCAGGGTATCGGGTCGTCGGTGGTTGGGATTTCACCGAAGAAAATGATGCCGACCCCTACGACGACGGCCCGGCGGGGTTTCATGGAACACATGTGGCTGGCATCGTGGGCGCCGAGAGCGCGAGTCATGCCGGCGTGGCGCCCGGTGTCGATTTGGTGGGGCTTCGGGTCTTCAACGACCAGGGGTTGGGCTACACGGATTGGGTCGAGCAAGCTCTAGGCTGGGTGCATGAGCACCGAAACGACTTCCGGTTTCCGATTACCACCGTCAATCTGTCGCTGGGTGCTTCCTGGAACGGCGATTCGCCTCCCGAGTGGGCGATGCTCGAAGACGAGCTCGGTCAACTCGCTCAAGACGGCATTGTCGTGTCGGCGGCGGCCGGAAACAGTTTTGCGAGCCACGGCGAGCCCGGTTTGGCCTACCCGGCGGCTAGTCCCCACGTTATCCCGGTGGCTAGCGTGGGAGACGACGGCCAACTGAGTGATTTTAGCCAGCGGCACGAGCGCGTGTTGGCCGCGCCAGGTGAATTGATCACGAGCACCGTTCCTGATCACATCTTCGGGGCGGACGGAAACATGGATGATTGGGCCGCCGTTTCCGGAACCAGCATGGCCGCTCCGTACCTGGCCGGGGCGAGCGTTCTGGTACGGGAAGCGATGCAGTTCATGGGCGATACGTCCGTGACCCAGTCGGATATCCATGATCACCTGCGCGACACCGCCGATCCGATCTTCGATGCGCTCACGGACACCTTCTACCACCGCTTGAATCTGGCGCAAGCGATCGAGTCGCTCATGCCGGCGGACGACTACGGCTCCTCTCTTGACACGGCGTTTGATCTAGGAGCGTTGCGACCCGAACAGACCCTTTCCGGGCATTTGGCGCGGCTGGACGATCGCGATGTCTTCCAGTTCACGGCCTCGGCGAACGGAGAGCTTCAATGGGAAGCGACCGGGGAGCGTGAATTCGGCGTGACATGGCTGTCCGCCAACGGCGAAGTGATCGAACAAAGCGATCAGTCGAGTATTCAACTGAAGGCGGGGCGAACCTATGCTGTTATGCTATCGGCGGATGAGTACGTGACGCACTTCGACGTCCAACTCTCGTTCACGCCGGATGGATTCGTCACGGTTGACGGTAATGTGGTTCGAGTCAACGGGACGTCGGACAGTGATACCATCTCGTTCTGGATCGATGATCGATACCATTTGGAAGTGAACGGCGAGCGGTACAGCTACGGCATGGATGTGGCCTGGCAATTCGAGCTGTATGGGGGCGGTGGTGACGACGAGTTGATGATTTCAGGGGCCTCGCGGGGCAATACGGTTTCCTTATGGGCAGGCCGTGCCGAGATGACCGGGCCCGGCTACGATCTGGTCGCTGATGGGTTTTCAAGCATTACCGCCTTGGCCGGCGGCGGGATGGACAATACCGCACACCTGTTCGGCTCGGATGGAAATGATAGATTCGTCGCGTCCCCATCGAGTGCCTCCTTGTCCGGTTCGGGATATTCGAATCGAATCGAGGGATTCGCGCGGGTGTTTGCATATGCCGAAACGGGCCGTAATAACATCGCGTGGCTGTCCGATTCCGCGGGTGACGACGAATTCATGGGGCGACCCGGGGATAGTGTGCTGCAGGGACCCGGGTATTTCATCAACGCGGTGGATTTCGACCGGGTCCATGCGTATGCCTCCAGCGGCACCGACACCGCTCAACTGTTTGATTCAAATCACGGAGATTTATTCGTGGGGACGCCCCATGCCAGTTGGATACAAGGCCATGAATTCTTCTACAAAGCCTCTGGGTTCGACCGGGTCGAGGCCCACGCTTCCGGTGGCTTCGACAGGGCTCGGTTTTATGACTCGCGTGGCAACGAACTGTTCGTAAGCACGCCGGAGGCGGCCTGGATGCAGGGTGACACCTTTTGGTACAAGGCTTGGCACTTCGACTTTGTTTGTGCCTATGCGTTTGGCGGCGGCTACGACGAGGCACGCTTCCATGGAGCCAGCGGGGAGAATCACTTCGTTGGTCTGCCAAACGCGGGTTGGATGCATGGCAACTCTTACTTTCACAGGGCCCAGTACTTCGACCATGTTCGCTTGCTGCCCGGCGACGACGGTGAAACCGAGGCTCCCGCGCCGCACGGCGTTGGTTGTTCCGCGGGTGACGATTCGATCCAGAGTCCGGCAAAGGGGCAGTTTGACAGGAATGACGAGATGGTGAGGAATCCCCGATCGGTCGCCGATGCCCCCCCCACACTACGGCCGGACAGCGTGAACGCCCGGCTGGATTTGGGGGAAACCAACGCCACTCGAGATGGCGAGAAGTTGACGCGGCTGAAGAACAGGCCTGTCACTGAGATCGGGATGGAACCGATGGGCGTTCCCCCGCAACCCGCCCCTACTTTCCTCGCCGGGCTTCAGCGGACCGATCCGATTGTCAACCCCGCTGGACTGGCGTTTCACGGACTGAATCCGCGAGATGAACAACTGGATTCAATGGACGGAGGTCTCGTGGGAGATCGCTACCTCGCCGCCCTCGACAACCTATTCAAGACCTGGGACGAAACAACAATCAGGGCATAACGGCCCGCGTGGAATGGCTGGGGGACCGAGCGGAATGGCTGCCATTCCGGCGGCGGTTTGCGAAGGGCGAATCGCGCGGCGTTTGGATCGTTGGGTTATTGCGCGGCCTGCAGGTTTCCCGCAACCGAACCAGAACGGATGCCCCCGCCCCGAAGGGGCTCACACAAACCAGCCCAGAGCGTAGGGCCGCCCTGGGCTGATTCTTTGGGCCACCGGGATTATTCCAGGCGTACGTAGGGTTGGATGCGGCGAACGGTTTTAGGTCCGATCCCTTTGACCTTTTGCAGCTGCTCCACGGATTCGAAGGGACCATGTTGTTGGCGGTACTGGACGATCCGCCGGGCCAGTACTTCGCCGATATTGGGGAGCAGCGTGAGTTCTGGCCATTCCGCCTGATTCACCCGCACCTCGAAGTCAAGCTTCAACGGCGGCGCCCGTTCAATGTGGATCAGTGAGGTTCCAATTGCCAGGTGCCAGGTCCAATGGAGCAGAATAGCGATCAAGCAACCGGTCACCACGACAGCGACTGTGATTTGGTCCGCTCGGCGCAACAGAGGTGCCCAGCGGCCGTCGTGTCCCTCGGACACTTCGCGATCCATTGCATTCCTCCTCTTGGCCCGCGATCGCGTCAATGCTACTGTGCCTCAAATGGTATAATTCGTCAAGAGTGGGCTTGCGCGGCGAGGGGACGGATGGGCAAGGAATTTCAGCAGTTGCAGTGGGACGAGTTGGTCCAGGAGGACTGCCGTCGGTTGGTACGGTTGGCGATCCGGGAGGATCTTCAACGGGCGGGGGATGTGACAACGCTGTCGCTTGTGGACGCCTCGGCCCGTGGCCGGGCGATCCTGGTGACGCGTCAGGCTGGTGTCATGTGTGGCCTCTACGCGGCTCGGCTCGTTCTGGATGAAATGAGTTTGCCGGTGGAGTGGACGTCGCATGTGGTCGACGGCGAGTCGGTAGCCGCCGCCACGCCGCTGGCCACGCTCGCGGGAGCCGCTCGCCATCTGCTCACGGCTGAGCGGTTGTTGTTGAATGTCATTGGCCGACTCTCTGGCATCGCCACGCTCACTCGCCAATACGTTGATCAGGTGGCCGGCACGTCCGCGCGGATTTACGACACCCGCAAGACCACGCCGGGTTGGCGGAGGCTGGAAAAGTACGCGGTCCGTTGCGGGGGTGGAAGTAATCACCGCACGGGCTTGTTCGACGCCGTGTTGATCAAGGACAACCATCTGGCATTGGTTGCTGGCCGTGGTTCCGATGCCTTGCCTCCCGACGCCGCGGTGACGCGAGCCCGGCAGCGGATATTGGAAATGTTTCCGGAAACCGGAAGCCAAATGATCGTGGAAGTGGAGGTTGATACGTTGGAGCAATTGGAACACGTTCTGGTCCAGCGACCGGACATTGTACTGTTGGACAATATGTCAAGTGAGCAGTTGCAAGCGGCCGTGTCGATGCGAAACGCGGCCCAAGTCCCGACGCAATTGGAGGCTTCCGGCGGGGTGAACCTCGAGAGCGTGGCCGCCATCGCCCGCACCGGCGTGGATCGGATCAGCGTGGGAGCTCTGACTCACTCCGCCATATCGCTTGACGTGGCCATGGACTGGGAGTGAACCGAATACCGAATGCGAATGCGCCC
>JBNJEM010000298.1:0-9284 GCA_051745935.1 Planctomycetota bacterium | reverse complement strand
CCGCACCTCATCGTGCCGAGCAAAACGACGATCCTGGATGCCCAGCCGCAATTTCCATTCCTGCACGGAGCAGTACAGCACGGGCACCACCAGCATGGTCATGATCTCGATCAGCATGCCACCGACGCTGGGAATGGCCATGGGAACCATGATATCCGATCCGCGGCCGGTACTGGTCAGCACCGGAATCAACGCCAGGATGGTGGTGCCCGTGGTCATCAGGCACGGCCGCACCCGCCTCAAGCCGGCTGCAAGTGTCGCCTGTCGAGCTTCCTTCTTGTCCGTGATCCCATGCTGGAAGAAACTCTGATCCAGATAAGTGGTCACCACGACACCGTCGTCGGTGGCGATGCCGAAGAGCGCCAAGAACCCGACCCAAATGGCGACACTCAGGTTGATCGGATGGATCTGAAACAGCGTTTGCATGTTGACGCCGAAGACGTGGAAATCGAGGAACCACGGTTGGGCGTACAGCCATAACATGATGAAACCACCCGCCCAGGCGATGGCGATTCCGCTGAATACCAGCGACGTGGTGGCGACCGAGCGGAACTGGAAATAGAGGATGATGAAAATGAGGAACAGCGCCAGCGGAAGCACGATCATCAGCGTCTTTTGAGACCGAACCTGGTTTTCGTAGTTACCGGCGAACGTGTAACTCACAGCCGATGGCAACACGAATTCGCCACTTTCGATCTTATCGTCCAGATACCGCTGGGCGTCCTCCACCACATTCACCTCCGCCTCCCCCGGTTCCATGTCGAAGAGCACGTACGCGGTCAGGAACGTGTCCTCGCTCTTAATGACCTGGGGGCCCCGGACGTAGTTGATCTCGGCCATCTGGGAGAGCGGGACCTGCGTACCATCCTTGGCCGGGACGAGGATTTTCTTCATGGTCTCAATCTCGTTCCTCAGCTCCCGCGGATAGCGAACCCGCACCGGAAACCGTTCGCGGCCTTCCACGGTTCTCGTGATCGTCCGGCCGCCAATGGCCACCTCGACCACATCCTGGACATCACGGATCGTCAGTCCGTAACGGGCAATCTCGCGTCGCTTGAAATCGATTTCCAGATAGGGTTTTCCCACGACCCGATCCGCGATGACCGCCGAGGCTTGGATGCTGGGAACCTGCTTCAGAAAGCCCTCGATGTCGAGGGCGACCTGTTCAATCGTCTCCAAGTCGGGCCCCTTGATCTTCACGCCCATCGGCGCCCGCATCCCGCTTTGCAGCATCACGATCCGGGCGGCGATCGGCTGCAATTTCGGGGCGGACGTCGTCCCGGGCACCTGGGCCTCGTCCACGATCTCGTCCCAGATGTCGTCCGGCGTCTGGATGCCCGGCCAGGACTCGCGACCGGGGTTCAGCCGCGGGTCAAGCGGCTGCCGCCATTGCCGGAAGGGGGCGCCGTGGGGATCTTCGATCAGGTTCCCCTCCTCGTCGCGAGCGAATTTTCCCTGGACCCGGTACGGCTCACCATCCCCGGCCTCAATCAGTTGTCCCTCGAGGTCTCTTGCCCACTCCACCTCATCAGGGTCGAAGCGGAATCGCCGGCGGCTCCCGCCCTCGTCAACCACATACTCGGAGTGGTAATTGATGATGGTTTCGATCATGGAAACGGGGGCTGGATCGAGCGGGCTGCGAACGCGGCCGATCTTGCCGACGGCCAATTCAATCTCGGGGATGGCATTGATGCGGCGGTCCTGGAGCGACAACACGTCCATCGCCTCGCCAATGGAAGCGTGCGGCATGGTGGTCGGCATGTACAGATACGACCCCTCGTCCAGCGGCGGCATGAACTCCTTGCCAAACCCTTCCCAGCTCTCGGCCACCGTCCACTTGATTTTCGTCCAAAGCGACTTCCAGGCCACGTCGTCGTCCCAGCTCATCGACCGCATACCGGCCAGTTCGTACTTGAACCGTTCAATCGCCGACAGCTCTTCCAACTTCGCCTCCTCGAAAGACTGCGACTCATACGCCTGAGGGATCCTGCCAAACAGGGTGGCCGGGCCGAGCCACGCGCCAAGGCCCATCAGCAGGATCAAAGCCGGCACGACCAGAAACAGCAGTTTGTGGTTCAGACACCACCACAGGATCGGCTTGTACAGGTATCGGGCGAATACCTGGAAGAAGGCCAGCAGAGCGCCGATTAGCGCGGCCACGAAAACAAGGTTGCGCCAAAGACCGTTCTGCGGGCCGAGCGGCAACCAGTGTTCCGTCAGGACGATGCCGACCAGCAGCACGGCGGCGGCGTTGGCCAACAGGAGACCGACGCGGTGCATCCATGCTCGCCAACTCTCGAAGCGAGACGGCAACGATTCCTCCACCAGCTTGTACACGCCCATAGCCAGTAGAATGCCCCCTGCCCACCAGGCGACGAACAGGGCCAGGACGCCACCCGCCAGGGCAAGACCCGCGTAAAGGATTTGTCGCAGTGTCCGGCTGGTGATACGCGTGGTGAACAGCACGTGAGCGACCGGGGGTATGACGGTTAACGCCACGATGACCGACGCGGCCAACGCGAACGTCTTGGTGAACGCCAGTGGCTTGAACAGCTTTCCTTCCGCCCCAATCATGGTGAAAACTGGCAAAAAGCTAATGATCGTCGTGGCCACGGCCGTGAGCACGGCGCCCCCCACTTCGCTCGCCGCGCGAAAAACAACTTCCAATCGATCCTCGTCCGGATCCGCTTCCTCCAGATGCTTGAGAATGTTTTCACAGAGGATGATCCCCATGTCGACCATGGTGCCGATCGCAATGGCAATGCCGGAAAGCGCCACGATGTTGGCATCAACCCCGAACGTCTTCATGGCGATAAAGCACATCAGAACCGCCATCGGCAACAGAGCGCTGATCAAAATCGAGCTGCGCAAGTGCATCACCATGACCAGGATCACGATGATCGTGACGAGTATTTCCTCAACCAGCGCGGTGTTCAAAGTTCCCAGGGTCTCGTGAATCAGTTCCGTGCGGTCATAGAAGGGCACCACCGTCACCTGGCTGGTCGTCACCCAGTCGGGCCAATCCTCTCGGGGCGTCGAACGCAGGTGTTTCACCCAATCATCGTGGTTCAGCTCATCGCCGAGAAACGCCTCGAACTCATGCGGTTCGGCGTAGTCCACCACCTCCTCGCGCGACACCCGCCGATAGTCGATCACCGCTTTGGCGGACAGACCGGGGGCGAACTCCTTGATCTTCTCCTTGACGTTATTGATGGCCTCCAGAGGATTGTAGCCGTAGCGCACGACGACCACGCCACCGACGGCCTCGGCTCCACCCTTATCGAGCGCGCCGCGGCGCATGGCGGGGCCGAGCGTCACGGTGGCCACGTCCTTGATGTAGATCGGCACATCGTCATTGGTCGCGACGACGCTGTATTCGAGATCCTCCACGTTCTCGACAAAACCGATTCCACGAACCAGATACTCCGCCTTGCTGATCTCGATGCTGCGGGCGCCCACGTCGACGTTCGACTTTTTCACCGACGTGAAGATCTCCTCCAGCGTGACCCGCGCCGCCCGCATCGCGTCCGGATCCACCTCGACCTGATACTCCTGCACAAAGCCACCGACCGACGCGACCTCGCTGATCCCCTCGGCGCCCAGCAAATAGTAGCGCACGTACCAATCCTGGATGGTCCGCAACTCATCCAGGTCCCATCCACCCGTCGGGTTGCCGTCGGGATCCCGCCCCTCGAGCGTGTACCAATAAATCTGGCCCAGTGGCGTGGAATCGGGACCCAGGGTCGGTTGAACGTCCGCTGGCAAGGTGCCGGCCGGCAGGCTGTTCAGCTTTTCCAGCACCCGCGTCCGCGACCAGTAAAACTCCACGTCCTCCTTGAAGATCACGTAGATCGTCGAGAACCCGAAAAATGAATAGCTGCGGACGGTCTTCACCCCCGGGACGCCCAAGAGCGAAACGGTCAGAGGATACGTGATTTGGTCTTCCACGTCCTGGGGAGAACGCCCCGTCCACTCGGTGAACACGATCTGCTGGTTCTCGCCGATGTCCGGAATCGCGTCGGTGGGCACGGGATCGCGTGGAAGCCCGCCAAGACGCCAGTCAAACGGCGCCACCATCACGCCCCACGCCGTCACCCCCACGATCAGAAGCACGACGACCAGTTTGTTTTCCAAGCAGAAGCGGATGACTCGGTTAATCATGGGAATTCAGTGTTGTGTGCTCAGGGTTCAGGGTTCAGGGTTCATCTCTCTCGACTTTCTCCACTCGATCGGAGCACTTGAGCATGGTGGCTCCGAAATACGGGTTTCGCACGTCATCGTCCGCCTGGTACCAGATCGCGCCTTGGTTTTGGAATGCCATGGGACAGTGCAATTCATAAACGGGGCTCGTCTCGCCAAACCCAAAGGCCTTTGCCAGCACACCGATCTCCTCCGACAACGGCCGGAAGTCCTCCCGCATCGCCTGAATGTCCTCGGCGTCGTTCAATTCGTCGACGAGTTTTTTAAGGTTCTCTTCCTCTTTTTCCCACACGTCTTTCGCCGCCGCATCCGTCAGCGAACCGGGATCGACGCTGTTTAGGGCCGTCTCCAGAGGTGTAATGGCCTCGCGCGCCGTCTGGAACTCATCGGCCGCGAGGGCTCCTTGAACGGCCAGATATCCTTCCCAGACGCGAGCCAATTCCGTTTGGAACTGGGGGGCGACGGCAATCCGTTCGACTTCTCGCCCCTCTCTCTCCGGCACCTGCAGTTGCTGGCGCAGTTGCCGTACATGCTGCTTCAACAGCAGGAAGACCCGGTCGGCCTCGTCCATCCGCTCGACCTCCTGGCCTTCGACGGCATCGTTGCCCAAGATCATGGAAAACTCCTTCCAAATCATTCGAGGCTGTCCGGTCAGTTGGCTGCCGTCCACCTGGGAAAGCACCTGTTGGAACTGATCGAAGGCGGCCGTGATTTCCGCGAGATCGGCTGCTTCGACCGCCTCGGTCACTTGGTCGTACGCGCCGTAAAGCTCGCGCACTTGCTGTTGGAACTCACCGGGCAGTGTCATCTCGTGGCCCGCCTGTTCATCTTCGCCCCCGCCGCCTTCGGGCGTCATCATGCTCGGCTTGGCCCGGATTTGGATTTCGGAGTCGAGCTTGAAGTTGCCTTGCCGCACCACCATTTCGCCTTCCTCCAGCCCGTGACGCACCAGATAGAAATCGCCGGCGCGGGGGCCCAACACGATTTCACGCCCTTCGAAGGTGGGCTGGCCCGGCGCGGCGAATTCCTCGCGGGCTTCGCTCATTACCGCTTGTACTTGCCCAAGAATCCCCTCTGCCTCCGAAACCGTCTCGGCTCGCTGCCCAGCCAAGGCGTGCTGGCCGAGCTGATCGGCGAAGTCACTCCAAAGACCTTCAGCGTATGGCGTGCCCGGCTGATCATAAGGACGATCCAGCATGCGGCCATAGTCGGCAAAGGCCTCGCGGATTTCGTCAAGGTTCCCCCCCTCGACAAGGGACGAGAGCGTCTGGAACGCCGGCTCGGCGGCCGAGTGCATCTCGGGCAATTCCACGTACACCACGGCCCGGGTGCCCGTCGGCAATACGGCCATGTGCGGAATCACCAGGGGCGGTTCCTGTTCATCCATCTCCGGTGCGACGTACCCCAGCGATTCGGCCCGCACCAGCGGCATCCCGCAGATGTCGCATTCCCCGGGCTCGTCCTTGATGATCTCCGGATGCATCGGACCGATCCACTTGCCGGCCAACGACGGATCCATCACCCGGCCCCCGGCGGCCACCTTGGGCCGAACCGTCCCGTGGACGAACATCTCCGGTTTCAACTTGCCGTCGACGTTGGGGACGTTCACCCGGACCTTGACCGTGCGGGTCTCGTCGTTGAGCACCGGTTGGATGAAGGCAATCCGTCCGTGAAACTCGTCGCCGGGATACGCCTCGGTGGTGATCGTCACGTCCTGACCGTAACGAATCCAAGACAGATCCGACTCATACGCGTCCAGACGTACCCACACCAGGCTGAGATCGGCGACCGTATAGATCCGCTCCCCTAGCTTCACGCGCTCACCTTCTTGTTTGAGCTTTTCGATGACGACCCCGCTGACCGGGGAATAGATGGTCAAGTGGGTGGAGGGCTTGCCCTGCTGCTCAATCTCCTTGATCTGCTCTTCCTTCAATCCTAGCAACCGGAGTTTCTCGCGCGCGGACTCCAAAAGATTGATGCCGCCGGTATCGCTCAAGCGTCCCCGCTGGCGGGCGGAACGAACCGCCTGGATCAACTCTTGCTGCGCCGAATACAGCTCCTCGCTGTAGAGGTGGGCCATGTGGTCGCCCTCCTCCACTTCGATCCCGGTGTAATCGACGTAAAGACGGTCCAGCCGCCCGGAAATCCAGGCCGTGATGTAACCCAGCTTCGTTTCGTCGTAGTCCACCTTGCCCACCATCCGAATGGCATGCGAGACATAGCGTCTTTCAACCGGCGCGGTCTCGATACTCATCAGCGCCCGAGCCTCGGGACTGACGGTGAGCGTGCGCATGCCGCCCGTGCTCTCAGTCACCGGGATCAAATCCATGCCGCAGATCGGGCAAGCGCCAGCATCCGGCTGCCGGATTTGAGGGTGCATCGAACAGGTCCACATGGAGGGGCCTTGGGCCGCTTCGGTCACTTGGCTCGCGGGCGTTGGCGTTGCCTGTTCCGATGGGCCGCCACCACCAATCCATGACGCCAATACGTAGCCGAGCCCCACCAGCACGATCACCTGGAACACAAGCAGTTTTCTTCGATGCCGGACAGCTAAACCGCTGAGCGAACGGGACTTGAGTGGATTCTTCATGGTGCGAAACCTTCTCCTGTTCAGAGCGCGTGGTACGCCAGGATTGGCTGCTCAGCACCCGGGCCCGGTCGCTGAGCAGCCGCTCGGCTACCTAGACCATACCTCACAAGAGGCCATGGCTGCAAATGAACGGGCACATTCCGGGTTCCTATAACTTGTTCACTCTTTACTCGGCGTGCATCTCGAGACGCGTCACCACAAGGCACCAACCACCAAGCACCCGTTCCCCTCGCGGATTCAGCCGCCCGCATGCTCAGATCCCGTCCCCGTCAAGATGCAATCCGCATTCGCGGTGCCCCTGCTCCCAAGGGAACTTGCCGGCTCGAGGCTCCAGATCCTCCTTGACTGGAATGTGGCACGTACGGCACCCGATGATCGTAAACCGCTCGCCGTACGGCGACACGTAGTCGTAGAGTTTGTTACGCGGCACCTCATGCTCCCGAGCGTACCGATCAATCTGCTCGGCGGTCCATTCAAACAGTGGATTAACCTTGAGGATCTTGTGCCCCTGGGGCGCGCCAACCCAGGACACCTTCGCGGACTTCTGGCCGCGGAACGCCGATTGATCGGCTCGCAGGCCGGCGATCCAGGCATCGAGCGTGTTCATGGCCCGGTGCAGCGGAAGTGTCTTGCGGACATGGCAGCACCGGGTCCGGTTCAGATAGTGCGCGTATTGGCCCCACTCGCGATACAACGCCTCCACATCCTCCTCCGTCGGCGTGAATCGTTCGATTGAAATGCCATACTGCTGTTCGACCTCACGGCGGAACTCGTAGGTTTCCGAGTTATTCATCAGCGTGTCAACGAAGAACACACGCAAGGGCACTCCAAGGGCATGGGCCATATGAATGGCCACGGTACCCGTTTTTTGCAAACTGGTTCCGATAGCGGCCCGTTGTCCGTACACTTCAAAGGCAAAACGCAGCAGCGAACCCGCATCCCACCGTTGAAGACGTTCGATATCGATGTTTTCAAGAATACTCTGGGGCACGATCTTGTCCTCCGCATACGGCTCGTCGCGGTTTCGATCAATGTCATCCCGCTGTTGCGCGACTTTCACACATTCCGCGGGCGGTCATGGTATACCCGCTCCCGGCCACTCACCCAGGGAATCATGAGACGGCCGGACTCCGAGTTGAATAATTGGCGCCGATATCCAGCATCTGGTCGAGAGCACGTCGTGCATCGCTGACAAGGTACCCTGGCACGACGACGACGTTTTCCGGGCGATCATCCGCAAGGCCATCCAGAACCCAAAGCAAGTACGGCAGGTCGATCTGCTGCATTTGGATACAGACGGGCACGGCCGGTGACAAACAGAGAATCGACCGGTCCGGATAGCGGGCGGCGAGTCGTTTCACGAGGTGGCTTTCCGTGCCAATGGCCCAACGGCTGCCCGGCTTCGCCTCGGAAACGGCCCGAATGATCTGCTCCGTGCTGCCAGTCCGATCAGCCAGCGCGACCACCTCGCGGGAACACTCGGGATGAACCATCACGGTGACATCTTCCCGGTGCCGCCTGACAGCCCGCACGTGCTCGGGCGTGAACTGCTGATGCACGTAGCAGTGCCCCTTCCACAGCAGGAACGTGGCTCGCTGGACATCCTCCTCTGTCAAACCGCCGTCGGGACGGTTCGGGTCATACAGGGCGCATGCGTCGTCGCGGTACCCGAGCGCCCTGGCCGTGTTCCGCCCCAGGTGTTCATCCGGGACCATCAGGATCTTGTCCCCACTCGCGCCGCGGGGGTCGAGGGCCCAGCGGAAGACATTCAGAGCGTTGGAGGACGTGCAACAGGCCCCGCGCAGGGCCCCCGTGACAGCCTTCGTGGCCGCCGTGGAATTCACATACGCGATGGGAACGATTCTTTCAGCCGTCAACTCGCCGACTTCCTCCATGGCCGTCCGGATGTCAGGGGCGGGCGCCATCGCCGCCATGGGGCAACTCGCTCGCGTGTTCGGCAAGATCACGGTCTGCCCGGGCGAGGAGAGTATGGCCGCCGATTCGGCCATGAAACGAACACCACAGAAGACAATGTATTGCGCGTCCCGCTGGCGGGCGGCCATTTGTGCCAGCTTGAGGCTGTCGCCCACGAAGTCAGCGTGCTCGATGACCTCGTCGCGCTGGTAGTGGTGCCCCAGAATGCAAAGCCGCCTTCCCCATGCCCGCTTCCGGGCGGCAACCCGCCGGCTCAGCTCTGCCGTCCCCATCTTCTGATACCTGTCCGGCAACTGTGGATGTAACGCCACGAATCACCTCCTTTTCGAAAAGCCAGCCGCGGCATCGCGCGGCTCGCTATTCCCACCGGTCTCTAAATCAAGGCCTATCGGACCGCATTGATCCGAGCCATCGCAACACCCCGGCGGACACGTTTCATCCGTGGGAAGCGTGGGTCGCAAGGCACGCAGTTCCTCGACGGCATCGACGATTCGCGCGACGCAATAGTCGATTTCCTCGTCGGTGGTAAAACGTCCTAACGAGAAGCGAACCGAGCGGG